>NZ_JBYSZW010000004.1:116165-175069 GCF_058787575.1 Cupriavidus sp. FW305-3-2-15-C-LB2 | reverse complement strand
CCTCCCGGCGCCCACCCAGGCCCACACCGCCAGGCCCAGTCCCACCAGAATCGCGGTGTATAGCAGATAGGCGGCACGCTGGATGGTGCGGTCTGGTGGCGGGCAGCGGGCCTGGGTGCCGCCTATCTGCTATACACCGCGATTCTGGTGGGACTGGGCCTGGCGGTGTCGGCCTGGCTGGCCGACGGCAGGAGCGCGTTGTTCGTGCTGGTGGGCCTGTGGCTGGCCTTTGTCTTCGTGATCCCGGGCATTGGCGCGGCGGTTGCGCGGCATGCCGTGCCGCTGCCGTCGGCGCAAGCGTTCTGGGCGGCGATCCAGCGCGACTTCACGGAGGGATTGCCGGGCGACGGCAACCTGGCGGCCCGCACCGAACGCCATGACGCGGCGCTGCTGTCGCGCTATGGCGTCACGCGCCTCGAGGACCTGCCCGTGGGCGCGGCGCCGCTGCGGCGGCTGGAGCGCGACGCCTACGCCGACCGGGTCCATGCACTGCATTTCGATGCGCTGTGGCAGCGCTATGCGGCGCAGGAGAACGTCATGCGCGCCGCCGCGCTGCTGAGCCCCACGCTGGCGATCCGCAACTTCGCCATGAAGATGGCGGGAACGGATCTCTCGCACCAGCGCGACTACGAGGCCGCCGCGGAGCGCTATCGGCGCAGCGTCAACACGGCCATCGATGAATGGGATGCCAGCCACACGCGCGGCATGACTTCGTTCGATGCCAGGTACGCAGGCGCTGCGCTTTGGCGCGCAATCCGGCCCTTTGCCTACACCATGCCGCCGGCGCTGTTCGCGCTGCGGGCAGCGTTGCCGGAGATCGCGATCATGTTCTGGTGGTGCGGGCTGGCCGTGGCCGGCCTGTTCTTCTCTCTTCGCAGGATACAGCCATGAACCCCATAAGACAGACCAGGCAGGCGCTTGCCGCGCAATGCCGCCGCTTCTGCGCGGCGGGCAGTGCCCGTTGGGCGCTGCTGCTGTTTGCTGCCGCCCTGTGCGCGTGCGCGCTGGCATCGGGTCTCAGTGCGCGCGCATGGCATGAGAAGCTGCAGCAGCTGGAAGCAAACGGGCAGGCGGCGTTGCGCCTTGCCCAGGCCAAGGCATCGCCGGCATCGCCGGAGCAGGCCGCCATGGCGGCATTCCGGTTCGCCAGGTCGGAAGCCCCGGTGGCGCAGCTGCCGCCAGGTGGCGGGTTGGCGCTGGCGAGCAGCGTGCTGGACCTGCTGCCGCCGTCGGTTCGCGTCACTGTCGAGAGCCGCCACACCGACGCGCGCAACGAGGAGCGGCTGGCCAACCCGCTGTTGCAGCGCTATGGCACCTTCGACCTGGCGACGGCGATCGCGCTGCTGGCGCCGCTCATGCTGGTGTGCCTGTGCGCAGGCATGGTCCAGGGCGAGCGCGAACATGGCACGTGGCGGATGTTGATGGCTCAGGGTGCGGCCGGCGGGCGTGTGCTGTTCGCCGCCATCGCGGTTCGGGCGGGCGCCGTCTGGCTGATTGCAGTGCTCGCTTCCACGCTGGCATTCGTGCTGGACCCCGCAGCAACGCTGTCGGCGTATCTCGCATGGCTGTTCTGCGTGACGGCGTTCATCGCGTTCTGGAGTGCGGCCAGCGGTGCGCTCAACCTGCTGCCCGGTTCCGGCGCCACGGCGGTGCTGGCCGGGCTTGGCCTGTGGGTCATCGCCACCTTCGGCACGCCTGCGATGGTCGCGGCGCTGGCGGATCGCACGATGCCGATGCCGTCACGGCTGGCGGCAATCGTCCAGATCCGCGCGGCGCAGCAGAGCGCGGAAGCCAGGATGTCGGCCCTGGTGGACGAGTGGTATCAGGCTAATCCGCAGTGGGCCCCGGCCACGGCACGACAGCACGCATGGCCGGTCAGCTTCATGCCGCGCTACCTCGAGCAGGCAGCGCATATCCGGCCGGTCGTGTCCGCGTTCGACCAGGCGCGCGCGCTGCGTTTCGAGCAGGCGGAACGATGGGGCTGGTTGTCGCCGCCACTGTCGCTGCTGCTTGCTGCCGACCGGCTGGCAGGCAGTGACGCGCCGCGGTACGCCAGCTTCATGGCACGGGTAGACCGCTTCGAAGCGCAGTGGCGCGCGTACTTCGTCCCGCGCATCATGGGCTATCGTGGCGTGTCGACGGACGAGTATCGGAATGCGCCGCGGTTCGAGTGGATTGAAGGGGAGCGCGGGAAGGTGGGGATTGGCGGGCTGCAGCAATTTGGGCTGGCAGCGGCAATGCTAGGCTTGCTCGTGGTGTTCCGGGCGCGGTTGGCGCGCCCTTGAACGCCGCGCTCAGTCCACCTGCGCGCCCGATGCCTTCACGATGCGGGCCCACTTGTCCATGTCGGACGCCAGCATCTTGCTGAACTGCTGCGGCGTGCCCGTCATCACTTCGGCGCCCTGTGCCGCCAGCTTGTCGCGCAGGGTCTTGTCCGCCAGGATCTCCTGCATGGCCTGGCCGAGCTTTTGGGTCACGTCCTTCGGCGTATTCTTGACCGCGAACAGGCCGACCCAGAGGTCGCCGCTATACCCGGGCACGGTTTCGTTGATCGCGGGAATGTCCGGCGCGAACGGCGAGCGCTTGGCGGAGCTGACGCCGAGCGCGCGCACCTTGCCCGCCTTGATATGGGCCAGCACCGATGGCAGGCTGGCGAAGGCCAGCGGCACCTGGTTGCCCAGCACATCGTTCAGCGCCGGCGCGACGCCCTTGTAGGGCACATGTTCGAGCTTGATGCCGGCCATGCTGTTGAGCATCTCGCCCAGCAGGTGGTTCAGCGTGCCATTGCCGGCGGAGGCATAGCGGTAGTAGTCCGGCCTGGCCTTGGCCATCGCGATCAATTCGGGCAGCGACTTGGCGGGGAAGGCGGGATTGGCCACCAGCACGTTCGGCACGCTTGCCACCGGGGCGATCGGCTCGAAATCCTTGACCGGGTCGAACGGGATGCTGCGGTACAGCGACGGGTTGATGGCCTGCGTGCTGCTGATGGTCATCAGCAGCGTGTAGCCGTCCGGCGTGGCGCGGGCCGCTGCCTGGGTGCCGATATTGCCGCCGGCGCCCGGGCGGTTTTCCACCACCACCTGCTGGCCGAGCCGTTGCGACAGGGTCGCGGCGACCAGTCGCGCGACGATGTCGTTGGTGCCGCCCGGTGCCTGCGGCACGATCATCTGGATGGGCTTGGACGGATAGGGGGCGGCGGCGAGGGCCCTGGCGCTGAACAGCGGCAGGCATGCGGCCAGGGCAGCGGCGGCTGCCAGGGCGCGGCGGGTGCGTTGCATGGTGTCTCCTGGAATTGCGGGGCCGTGAATGCCGGCCCAGGCTGGTGGCAACTCTAGCCGACTGCCGCGCCGGCGTGAAATTCAATCGCCGACTACGGGCATAAGTTTTATTGATCGGCCGCAGGCGGCGAAATGAGCGGCTTGAGCGACCCGCCCGCCGCAATGCGCTCGGCCACCAGCTCACGCAGCACCTCCGCCACGGCCTCGGCCGCGCTGGTGCGCGGCAGCGCGCGTGGCCAGCACAGCGACAGCGTGCGGCGCAGTTCCGGCACGATCAGGTGCCGCGGCACTTCGCTGTCCGCGTCGGACAGCGACGACGCGGGCAGGATGGTGCAGGCCAGGCCCTCGCGCGCGGTCGCCAGCAGGAAGGGCAGCGAATCCAGGTCGGCCACCACGTTCAGCGACACGCCGGCCTGCGCGAAGGCAAGCTCGACCACTTCACGCAGGCCCTGCGAGCCGCTTGGCAGCACGAGTGGCAGCTCGCCCAGTGCCTTGATCGCGACCGTAGCGCCTTCCGCACCGGCCAGCGCCCGAGGCTTCGCTTGCGCCTTTGCGCGCCCGCGCGTCACGGGAAGCGTCCCGACCAGGTATAGCGATTCGCTTGCCAGCCGCTCCAGTTCCACCGCGCGCGACGGCACATCGCGGAACAGGATGGCGAAGTCCAGCCGGTTGTGGTCCAGCAGCTCCGAGATATATCCGCTCATGCTCTCGAACAGCTGCAGCCGGATTTGCGGATAGCGGGCGCGCACCGCGCGGATCAGCGGCATGCCGAATGCCGCTGCCGCCGTGGTGGGCAGGCCGATGGCAACCATGCCGGTAACATCCGTGCCGGCCACCCGGGCCTCGGCGCCGGCGATCTCCACCTGCCGCAGGATATTGCGGGCGTGGCGATAGAGTGTGCGGCCGGCTTCGGTGGGTTTGACGCCCTTGGCGCCGCGATGGACCAGCGGCACGCCCAGCTCTTTTTCCAGCGCCGCCAGCTGCTGGCTGAGTGCGGGCTGCGCCACGCAGACCACTTCGGCTGCCCGCGTCAGGCTGCCCTGGTCGACAATGGCGATGAAATAGCGCATGGCGCGCAGGTCCATGGCAGGCTCCGGGAGAATTCCAAAGTATTCATTTTACTTATGATCCCCTCGGCAATCGGTATTTCCCAGGTGCGGCCCGGTCCGGTAGATTGCCGTCAGGACATTGCGCAAAACCGGATACCACCATGCCCCATCCCCTCGAAGGCATCACCGTCGTTTCCCTGGAGCAGGCGATCGCGGCCCCGTTCTGCACCCGCCAGCTGGCGGACCTGGGCGCGCGCATCATCAAGATCGAGCGGCCTGGCAGCGGCGACTTTGCCCGCGCCTACGACACGCGCGTGCGCGGCTTGTCTTCGCACTTCGTCTGGACCAACCGCTCCAAGGAGAGCCTCACGCTCGACGTCAAGCACGCCGCGGCCGCCCCCGTGCTGGCCGGACTGCTCGAACGCGCGGACGTGCTGGTGCAGAACCTCGCGCCCGGCGCGGCCGCGCGCCTGGGCCTGGACTTCGACAGCCTGAGCGAAAAGTACCCGCGCCTGATCGTGTGCGATATCTCGGGCTATGGCAGCGACGGCCCGTACCGCGACAAGAAGGCCTACGACCTGCTGGTCCAGAGCGAGTCCGGCTTTGTCTCCGTGACCGGCACGCCGGACGACGGCGTCAAGGCAGGTGCCTCGGTGGCCGATATTGCGGCCGGCATGTACGCCTATACCAATATCCTGGCCGCGCTGCTGGAACGCGGCAAGACCGGGCGCGGCAAGCGCATCGATATCTCGATGCTGGAATCGATGGTGGAGTGGATGGGCTTCCCGCTCTACTACGCCTTCGATGGCGCCGAGCCGCCGCCGCGCGCGGGCGCGGCACATGCCACCATCTATCCCTATGGCCCGTTTCCGACCGGCGATGGCAAGACCGTGATGCTTGGACTGCAGAACGAGCGCGAGTGGGTCGTGTTCTGCGAGGCGGTGCTGGGCGAACCCGATCTCGCCACGCATCCCGACTTTGCCAGCAACAGCCTGCGCAACCAGAACCGCGCCGCGCTGCGCGCGCGCATCGTCGACAGCTTCTCGGGCCTGACCGCCACCGAAGTGGTCGACCGGCTGGAGGCCGCCAGGATTGCCAATGCGCGGGTCAATACCATCGCTGACGTTTGGGACCACCCGCAGCTGGCGGCGCGCCAGCGCTGGCGCCAGGTCGACACGCCGGTGGGTCCGGTGCCGGCGTTGCTGCCGCCGGGCATGACCGAGGCACGCATGGACCCGATTCCGTCGCTCGGCGCGAGCACCGATGCCATCCTGGCCGAACTGGGCCAGACCGCGGCGCAGATTGCCGCGTTGCGCTCGGCCGGCGCAGTCTGAAAGGAGCAGCCATGCCGATCGCCAATCCTCGCAGCTACCTGTTTGTCCCGGCCTCGCGCCCGGAGCGCATTGCCAAGGCGATCGGCTCCGGCGCCGATGCCGTCATTGTCGATTTCGAGGATGCGGTCGCGCCCGCCGACAAGGGGCAGGCCCGCGACGGGCTTGGCGCCCCGTGGGCGGCGCTGGGCCAGCAGGCAGCGGCAGCCGGCGTCGCCATGCTGGTGCGCATCAACGGCGCCGATACCGCGTACTACGAAGACGACCTCGCCTGGTGCCGCGCACAGGGTGTCTCGGAAATCGTGCTGCCGAAGGCCGACCCGGCCGGCGCTCAAGCACTGGCTGCGGCATTGCCCGGTGTGCGCTGTTTCCCGCTGGTCGAGAACGCCGCCGGCTTCGCCGGCTTACGCGAGCTGGCCCGTGCTGGCGGCGTGGTCCGGCTGCTGTTCGGCAGCATCGACCTGATGTTCGATCTCGACGTGCAGGACGACGGTGAGGCGTTGCACTACTTTCGCAGCCGGCTGGTGCTTCATTCCCGCGCGGCGGGTTTGCCCGCGCCCGTGGATGGCGTTTGCACCGCAATCGGCGATGACGCCGCACTTGCCGCGGAAACGCGCCGCGCCCGGGCCTTCGGCTTTGGCGCCAAGCTGCTGATCCACCCGGGCCAGGTCTGCGGCGTGCACGACGGCCTGGCGCCGTCGGCCGATGAACGGCACTGGGCCGGGCGCGTCATGGCCGCGGCTGCCGCTGCCGATGGCGCCGCGGTGGCGGTGGACGGCAAGATGGTGGACCGCCCGGTGCTGGAGCGCGCGCGCCGGATCTTGTCCGGTGGGTAGTCTGCCACAGTCAGTCCAGCCGCTTGCCCGCCGTCTCCGGCGCCATCGCCAGCCCGACCAGCGAAATCAGGCCGCAGCCGATCACATATAGCGCAGGGGCGCTGGCATTGCCGGTCAGTTCGATCAGCCAGGTGGCGATCAGCTGCGCGAAGCCGCCGAACACCAGCACGCCGATGCAATAGACCACCGACAGCCCGCTCGCGCGAATGCGGCGCGGGAACAGCTCGGTGATCAGCACCACGGACGGCACGACGTTCAGCACCAGCGGCAGGGCCAGCATCGCGACCACGGCCAGCAGCGTGCCGAGCGACGGCCGCGCGTTGAGCAGCAGGAAGGCGGGGTAGACCAGCACCAGCATCGCCACGCGCGACCACAGGATGGCGGGCTTGCGGCCGATGCGGTCGGACAGCCTGCCGGCATACGCAGACAGGGCCACCTGCACCAGTGCGGCGACGCAGCCGGCGGCCATGCTGAGCCCGAGCGGGATCTTCAGTACCGTCACCGCGTAGCTGGTCATGTAGTGCAGCACGATATAGGTGGCGGAGGTGCCGCCGATCGTCACCAGCACGCCGGCCACCACCACGCGGCCGTGCCCACGGAAGATTTCAGTCAGGCCTGCGCGTTCATGGCCCGGCGCGCCGGCGGCCGGCGCTTCGGCGGTTTCTTCCAGGTGGCGGCGGATATAGAGACCGAGCGGGATCACCAGGACGAGACCAGCCGGCTCGGCATCATCACGCGCCATAACGCGGTGCGCAGCCCCGCGGCGCAGTGCTTCACCGACTGCCTGCTGCAGGAAATCCGGCGCCGCGCGCGCTCGGCGGCGCAGAAGGACAGCGAGTTGTTCGACGAGCTGGAAGTCTTGTACTGAGCGCCCAGGGCTCGCGACTGCCCGGAAAAGAAAATCGGCCCCATGTGGGGCCGATGTGTCTGGGTGCGACCGGATCAGGCAGCTTCTTTCAGTTCCGCCAGCGCGCGCCGGCCCGCGACCAGTTGCTGCGCCACTTCGGCCACGCGGGCACCCAGGTGCTCGGCGGTGCGCAGGTCGGCCAGCGGCGGCACCACGTCGGCGCTTTCATCGGCGTTGGACTGTGCGGCGGCGCCCAGGAAGAAGCCGTGGCGGTTCAGCGAGTCCTCGGTCGACTTGGAGTTGTTGTGGCCCGGGGGCAGGCCCAGGTTGACCCAGTGCATGCCGTGCTGTGCCGCGAAGATCGCGATCTGCTGCAGCGTGGCCAGCTTGTCGCCGGAGCGCGAAGCCGCGTTGGTGAAGCCGGCTGCGACCTTGTTGGCCCACTTGCCGCCCTTGGCAAAGACATTGCGCGAGGTGGCGTCCATAAAGCCCTTGAACTGTGCCGAGGCGCTGCCCATGTAGGTCGGCGCGCCGAATATGATGGCGTCCACCTGTTCCAGCGTGTCCCAGTGCTGGTCGATGTCCTCGACCGGGATCAGCAGGCTTTCAGTGCCTGCGACATTGCCGGCGCCGCGCGCAACGGCCTGGGCCTGCTTGGCGGTGTGGCCGTAGCCGCTGTGGTAGACGATGGCGACGCGGGTTTGTGCGGTGGTCATGATGGTGGATCCCCTTGGTAGTAGCGAAAATCTGAATACCCTTATGCTGCATCGCGTGATGGACTGGTGCGGTTGCGGCGGGTGGTGAAAGCAGTGTAGGGAGCCGTGGGGCGGACTGCGTGAGCGTCCATGCAATCAGTTGTTGAATTTTTCTGAACAACCGGAATCCGGTGCCGGCTCCATCTCCTCCGCGGGTTTTCCCCGCGGCCAAGCGCGTGGCAATAGTGCTGTGGACACGATAAAGTTGCGACACATTCACCTGTGCCCGGCGCCTCCATCCTCCGCGCCAGAACCCGCAACCGCTTCCGATCCCCATGAAACTAGGCGGCAGGCAGATTTTGGCGGTCCGGCAGCAGCGCCGTTCCGGTATCCCCCGCATCCCGTTCGCGAACCGCTCCGCGCTGGCGTTCGCCGCGCTGGTCCTGGCCAGCGCCGGCGCGCGTGCCGCCGACCCGCCCGGCACGGCAGTGGCCGCCGCCACTGCCGAAACGCTGCCCGACGTGGTGGTCAGCGCCACCCGCAGCGAGCAGCGCCGCTTTGACGCGCCGGCGGCGGTGGACAGCGTGCCGGTCGATCCGCTGCGCAGCGCCACGCCGCTGGTGAACCTGTCCGAGGTGCTGGCCGGCGTGCCGGGCGTGGCGGTGCGCGACCGGCAGAACTACTCGCAGGACCTGCAACTGGCGGTGCGTGGCTTTGGCACGCGCTCCACCTTCGGCGTGCGCGGCGTGCGCCTGTATGTCGACGGCATCCCGGCCACCATGCCGGACGGGCAGGGCCAGGCTTCCACTGCCGACCTTGCCAACGCCAGCCGCGTCGAGGTGCTGCGCGGCCCGTTTGCGCAGATGTATGGCAATGCGTCGGGCGGCGTGGTGCAGGTGTTCACGCCCGATCCGCCCAAGGACGGCTTCAGCGGGCGCGCGTCGACGGGCTTCGGCTCCGATGGCCAGTGGCAGGCGGGCATCGCGCTGGCCGGCGGCAACGACCGGCTCGGCGGCTCGCTCGACGCCTGGACCTACCAGACCGACGGCTACCGCGACCACAGCGCGGCGCGCCGCTACCAGCTCAATGCCAAGGTAGTGGCGCAGCCGGCGAGCGGCACGCGCGTGACCGGCCAGTTCAACTATTTCAACCAGCCGCTGGCGCAGGACCCGCTGGGGCTCACGCGCGCGCAGGCTGATGCCAATCCGCGCCAGGCGGTGTCCGCGGCGACCCAGTTCGATACCGGCAAGAACGTCGAGCAGACCCAGGCCGGCGTGGTGGTGGACCACCAGCTGACCGGGACCGACAGCGTGTCGGCACGCCTGTACGGCGGCACGCGCAACCTGTACCAGCGGCTGGGCTTCAGCGGAGCCGCGCCGAATTCGGCCGGCGGCATCGTCGACCTGGACCGCACCTACGGCGGCGCCGCGCTGTCATGGAGCCGGCGCACCGCCACCGCCGCCGGCCTGCCGCTGCTGTGGAGCGCCGGGCTCGAAGCCAACGGCATGCGCGATGGCCGCAACGGCTACGTCAACCAGAACGGCACGCAGGGCGCGCTGCGCCGCGACGAGACCAATACCGCGACCGACCTCGGCGCGTTTGCACAGTTCGACTGGACCTTCCACCCGGCCTGGCAACTGGTGGGCGGCGTGCGCGCCAGCCGGGTGCGGCTTGGCATTGACGACCACTTCATCAATGCGGCCAGCCCCGATGACAGTGGCAACGCAACCTACGGCAACGTCAGCCCCGTGCTTGGCGTGGTGTGGCACGCGCTCGATTCGCTCAACGTCTACGCCAACCTCGGCCGCGGCTTCGAGACCCCGACGCTGACCGAAGTTGCCTACGGACCCGGCGGCGTAGGCAGCAACCTGGGGCTGCAGGCCTCCACCAGCCGCCAGGGCGAGATCGGCATCAAGTGGCTGGCGGCGGGGCAGCGGCTGGAGGCGGCGCTGTTCGATGCCGACAGCCACGACGAGGTGGTGCCCCAATCGAACAATGCCGGGCGCACCGTCTACCAGAATGTCAGCGGCGTGCACCGGCGCGGCTTCGAACTGGGCTGGCGCGGCGGCTTTCTCGGTGAGGTGGGCACGCCGGGCAAGGGCGGCGGCAGCCGTATCGAGGCAGGACTGGCCTATACCTGGCTCGATGCTTACTTCGGCGACAGCTTCGTCAACGCGCAGGGCCAGACTGTGGCGGCCGGCAAGCGCCTGCCCGGCACCGCGCGCCACAGCCTGGGCGCGGACTTGTCATGGCGGCCGGCTGCGCCGCTGACGCTGGGGGCAGAGATGCGCGTGGACAGCCGCGTCTACGCCAATGATCTCAACACGCAGGCCGCGCCAGGCTATGCGGTGTTCAACCTGCGCGCCGGCTATGAATTCCGCATCGGCCCGACCCGGCTCTATGTCTTCGGCCGCATCGACAACCTCACCGACCGGCGCTATATCGGCTCGGTGATCGTCAACGAGGCCAACGGGCGGTATTTCGAACCCGCGCCGGGGCGGCGCTTCTTCCTGGGGCTGCGCGCTGCCCTTTGAGGCGCGCCGGATAGCGGTCAGCCTGCGGATCAGGACTCTATGCCGTCAGGCTGGCAAAGCTGTCCTGTATCCCTCAGAGCGGGCTAATGCCACTGGTTCCGGCACACCGTTGGTGTGCTCCCCCCTATGCTCTCACCACCATCGACAACTCGCTCGCCAGCGACGCCCAGTACGACGCAGGCGCGCTGGTGGCACACACTGACCGCGTAACCTCCATTGCAAGAAATCGTCATGGCATCGCGGGAGACTCACGCGCGCCGGCCTGTCCGCTCATACCAGCCAACGAAAATCCCGCCTGAAAACTCAGATTTTTTTTTAATTCTGATTTAAATAGATCGCATTCATTTATAGGAAACGTCCGATATCCGGCTGGACTCCACTTCCATATAAAAGGCGTATTGATGCGCATCAAGTGCGGGCGCAGCGATCGCCCCGCAAAATAGCTAGCCATTGGCTGCCTGTGGCAGTCACCAATCCATTCTCACGGAGCGTGTTTGCATGGGCACCCGGATGGCTTGTCGGAGTGGTTCTTCCGCGACCACGCCAAGAACGTGGTCAAGCATGTGCACACCGATGGCGCGGTCGATCGCTATGCCTACGACGAGCGCGGCAATCTGGTCGAACACATCCGCCCCGACGACAGCGTGGTGCACTACGCCTGGGATGATAAGGACCAGCTCATCAAGATCCGCGACGCCGAGGGCGGGCTGTGGCTGCGCGATTACGATATCAAGGGCAACCTGACCGAGGAAATCGATCCGCTCGGGCACAAGACAGCATACGCCTACAACAAGTCGGGCTTGCCGGTGGAGATCACCGATGCCAAGGGCGGCAAGAAGCAGCTCGCCTTCACCGCCACCGGACAGCTGGCCAGCTACACCGACTGCTCGGGCAAGACCAGCGCCTGGAAGTACGGCGAGCGCGGGGAACTGGTCAGGTTCACCGATGCGGCGGGCAATGCCACCCAGTACCACTACGAGGCCGGGCAGCTCGCCAGCGTTACCCATCCCGACCAGCGGGTGGAGCGCTTCGAGCGCGACGCCGAGGGGCGGCTGCTGGTGCACACCGATGCGCTGCACCGCCGCACCGCCTGGCGCTATAACGAGGTCGGTCTGATTGCCGAGCGCACCGACGCCGCCGGCCAGACGCTCGGCTACCGGTGGGACCGGCTGGGACGGCTGGCCACGCTCACCAACGAGAACAGCGCCAGCACCGAATTCCAGTACGACCCGGTGGGGCGCCTGCTGCGCGAGAGCGGTTTCGACGGCAAGACGACCGAGTACAACTACGACCCGGCAAGCGGCTTGCTGGATTGGACGGTGGACTCGGGCCAACTGATGACGGATTTCGTCTTTGACGCCATGGGTCGCCTCACGCGCCGCCGTGCGGGGCTGATTGACGCCGACAACCGGGTGCCGCATGTACTGACGGAAACCTTCGCCTATAACGGCAACGGGCGCCTGATCCTGGCCGAAAACGCCGACAGCCGCCTGCAATGGTTCCACGATGCAGCGGGCAATGTGGTACGCGAGCACCAGCACTACCGCTGCCTGAAGGAGCCGCTGGTGGCCGTGTGGCGGCACGAATACGACGCGCTGAACCAGCGCATCGCCACCGTTCGCCCGGACGGGCACCGCGTGGGCGTGCTTACCTACGGCTCGGGCCATGTGCACGGCGTGATGCTGGACGACCGGGAGTTGGTGCAGTTCGAGCGCGACAACCTGCACCGGGAGATTGCCCGCACGCAGGGCAACCGGCTGGCGCAGTCGCAGGTGTACGACCCCGCGGGACGCCTCCTGGAGCAGACGCTTTCACACGTCGAGGGCGCCCATGCGGGCCAGCGCATGCTGCGCCGCGAGTACCAATACGATGCGGCGGGGCAACTGTCCAGCATCCGCGACCTGCGGCGCGGCACGCTGCAATACCGCTACGATCCGGTGGGGCGCCTGCTGGAGGCCAACAGCGCGCTCGGGGTGGAAACCTTTGACTTCGACCCGGCGGGCAATCTGCTGCACGACCCCGACACGCGCGTATTCAAAGCCGACCCGGCCCGTGGCCGGCCCGAGTTCCACAGCCGCCTGCAAGGCCGCCCGAAGCTGGTGGACAACCTGCTCAAGCAGTACGCCGGTACCCACTACGAGTGGGACGAGCGCGGCAACCTGAGTTTGCGCGTGGTCAACGGTGTCCATGAGCGCTTCGCCTGGGATGCCTTCAACCGGCTGGTGGGCTGGCACAATCCGAAGGTGGAGGTGCGTTACCGGTACGACGCACTTGGGCGGCGGCTGTCCAAGTCGTCATCGGCCAACTACTTCGAGAATCAGAATGACGGCGAAATCTACCGGCGCAACGAGCGGGCACGGCTGAACCAGGAATACGGCTGCGCCTTCACGCTGTATGGCTGGGACGGTGACCAACTTACGTGGGAGAGCCGCCAGGAACCCGAGGCCGGTGTCGGCGACCACTTCCGGATAATACCGGGTGCGGAGCGCACCACGCACTACCTGTACGAGCCGGGCAGTTTGGTGCCGCTGGCGCAGGCGGTGCGGCGCGAGGCCATCGACCTGCTGCCTGAACCCGCCTGGGAGGGCGACTACGACCTGGACGACGATCCGCTGTGGACCCGCGAGATTGCGCCGCAGCCGTTCGAGGCGCTGGCCTGGTATCAATGCGACCACCTGGGCACGCCGCAGGAACTGACCGACGAGGCGGGCGAGCTGGCGTGGAGCGCGCAGTACAAGGCATGGGGCGCCGCGCAGGAGGCAATCTCGAACGCCGCGAGGAAGGCCGGCATCCAGAATCCGCTGCGCTTCCAGGGGCAGTATTACGATCACGAGAATGGGCTGCACTACAACCGGCACCGGTATTATGATCCGGGAACCGGGCGCTTCGTCTCCAAAGACCCTATCGGGCTGGCTGGCGGGCTGAACCTGAATCAGTACGCGCCGAACCCGATAAGCTGGGTTGATCCGCTCGGGCTGGCATGCAGTCAGACGCGGCGCGCTAGTCTGAGAGAAGTTCGGCGACAGCTTGGCATTCCAATGTCTCAGCAACCAACAAGTCAGAAAATGGTTCCATTAACTGACTCAAGCGGTGCTTGGATCCTCGGCAACGACAAGCACCCGATCATGACCAGAGAGTTGACCTATCAGTTGAATGGGAAGAATGTGATTATTCAAGACCACTCGGCAGGGCACTACTACAATGAAGGAGGTGTTGGCGACCAGCCGTCGCACCATAATGTACGCCCCGAAGACAATACTCGGACGGGCAAAGTCGATGGTATGGACGATCATTACCATTTCAATTGCCGGAATAAGAAATGAAGACAACTGCGAGGTTAATGAATCCCAAAGCCATGATTTCCATATATGGTGAGTTTCCGTCACTTAGTGGATCTGAACTTTCTGACGTCCATGTCAAGCGCGATGAGCCGCGGCTATCGGTCAAGCTTATAACTGAAGAGAAGCCAAAATCTTGCCCTGACCGATGGCCCAAGAACTATGACGTGGTTCATATTAAGCTATCATTTGTCGGCTTGAGCTGCTTGTCCTTCAGCCACTGGGGGCATGAGAACATCATCGACAAGTTCGAATGGGAGGATATGGAAGAATCAGTATCTGTGCGGTTTGTATGCAAAAATCAAACTACGTTGGCATTCTCATGTGATTGGATTCGCATCGAGAGCATTACTTACGGGCATGTTGGCAGTCCGTGAAAGACATACGAAGGGGCCGCAAGCTGACGCCGCGCCCTCGAATCAGTAACGTGTCGAACCCGGTAGGCCCTGTGGAATTGAGTCACGGCAATCAGCCTGCCCCCGACCAACGGGCTATCAGAACCACAATGTTATCCATGATCGATGGACGGCATATCCGATACATTAGTGGGGCGACAAAATGATTTGCCACAAGGTGTGGATAGGATGAAATTGTTGAAGCAAGGATTAACAGGTCGCTGAAATACCTCCAGCGGACGTCAGCGTGACAACTGGCTGAAGCGTTGATTTGAGGACCCCATCCAACCCCACATTCATGCGCGGCGGAGACACCTTCACCGAAAGTTTGTTCACCATGCGGCGTCTGGATGATTTCGTGCCGAAGTCGCACCCGCTGCGCTCGATCCGAACCATGGCCAACCAGGCGCTGGTGAAGATGGACCGTTGTTCGCGCAGATGTACGAGGCCGACATCAAGGGTGGCCGGCCTAGCATCGCGCCGGAGAAGTTGCTGCGCGCCATGCTGCTGCAGGTGCTCTACAGCATCCGCTCCGAACGTCAATTGATGGAGCAGACGCAGTACAACCTGCTGTTTCGCTGGTTCGTCGGGCTATAGATGGACGCCCCAGTTTGCGTGCCAACGGTCTTCACCAAGAACCGCGAACGGCTGACTAAGCATGATGCTGTGATCGAGTTCTTCAACGAGGTGCTGGCTATCGCGCAGAAGAAGAACTGGCTGTCGGGGGAGCACTTCAGCGTCGACGGCACGCTGATTCAGGCGTGGGCAGGCCACAAGAGCTTTGTGCGCAAGGACGGCGGTGACAAGGACGATAACGACGGCGGTAACTTCAAGGGTCGCAAGCGCAGCAACGACACGCACGAGTCCAAGACCGATCCCGATGCCAGGCTGTACCGCAAGGGCAAGACTGCGAGTGAACTGCGCTACATGGGCTATACCCTGAGCGACAACCGCCACGGCCTGGTGGTGAACGCCATGGTGACCAATGCGGACGGACACGCCGAGCGCGAGGCCCGCGAAGGTCATGCATCAACGATGCCAGGCAGGTGACTGAAGATCTGAATGTGGAAGTCACCGTGGGCGCGGATAAAGGCTACGACGCGCAGGAGTTCATTCAAGCCTGCCTGGAGATGAAGGTGACGCCGCATGTGGCGCAAAACACCTCGGGTCGGCGCTCGGCGGTTCCTGATGCCATTGCCCGCAGCGAGGGATATGCCATCTCGCAGCAAAAGCGCAAGCTGATCGAGCAAGGCTTCGGCTGGGTCAAGACGGTCGGGCGCATGCGCCAGGTGATGGTGCGCGGACTGAAGCGAGGCGACTAGATGTTCGTGCTGAGCATGGCCGCCTACACCTCGTGCGCATGCGTTCGCTGGGAAAAATCCGTCCGCAGTTGCAGTAAGCGGGCCAAGAATGCCGGAAACGGGCGCCCAACAGCCGAAAAAAACGATTCAGGGGCGCATAGCTTCCGGATTGTGAAATCAAGCAGTGCTTACCTGCACAGGCGGAAAGCATTCCGTTTGTGCGGCAGTACTTCAGCAGCCTGCTAGTCTGCTATTACCTTGAGCGTAGCGCCGACAGCGGGTCACTGCTGGCGTTGGCCTATTGCGGGCTTCTTCCTGAACCTGTTTAACCTGGTTCCGCTTTCACCCTTCGATGGCGGGGGGCGGGCTGTGGCAATGACAGCACCAGCCCGTTACTGTTACGGTCACTGCGGCGGCGCGCAAGCCACCGAGGTAAAATCGCCCCGGCCGCACAATCCGGCGAGGCGCCGGGTGCCCTGCGATCTGTAGCCAGACTCCAGCAATTCCCAGTCAACCGCGCCAGCTAGAGGCATTGGTTTGCGAGGGGAAGCAAACCGCCAGCAGGCCAGTTTTCTCAGCGATCAGAGGGCACTAGCTCCTGACCAGCAACACCGGGCAGTGCGCATGGGCAAGCACTCGCCTGGCGACCGAGCCGATGATGGCATCCAGGAAGCCGCCGCGGCCGTGCGAGCCCATCACGATCAGGCTGGCGCCGATGCTGCTCGCATACTCGACGATGCGGGCTGGTGCGAAGCCGACGAAGCCGTGGCACTCGCAAGCGATACCGGCCTCGCTCAGGATGCTCGCCACGGACTGCATCGCCTTGTCGTTCTGTTCGCGATGCCAGGCATCCAGAGTTGACCGGTCGATGAAGGTCTTGATGTCGCCAGCCACATCCGGTTCGCAGTGCACCACGTGCACCACGAAATCGCGGCTGAACAGGGGATTCTGTACCAGGTAGCGGGCGGCCGCGTCGCTATAGGCCGACCCGTCGGTCGCAAGCAGGATCTTGTTCATGGAATCGCTCCTTATGTGCGCCGGTTCCCTGCCCTGCGCTCGCGCGGGGCGCAGTGGCCGCCCAGTTCGTCCCCGGCGTGCGCAAGCGTGCGCCTGGCCCTGGCCCGGCTGACCAGGACGGACACGAACAACGTCATGGCGACGGCGCCGAGAGACCAGTGCACCGGCACATGGAACCACGGCTCGGCCAGCATCTTGGCGCCGATAAAGGCCAGCACGATGGCCAGGCCGTACTTCAGATAATGGAAATGCTGCGCCAGGTTGGCCAGCAGGAAATACAGCGCCCGCAGCCCCATGATGGCGAAGATGTTCGAGGTGAAGACGATGAACGGGTCGGTGGTGACGGCGAAGATGGCCGGAATGCTGTCGACGGCAAACACCAGGTCGGTCGCCTCGACCAGCAGCACCACCAGGAACATCGGTGTCGCATGGCGCAGGCCGTCGACGCGCACGAAGAAGTGCTCGCCGTGATAGTCCGCGGTGATCCGCATATGCGCACACAGGAAGCGAACGATGGGATTGCGCGAGAGATCGGGGGCACGCCTGGAGACGAACAGCATCTTGATGCCGGTGAACAGCAGGAACACGCCGAACACGTAGAGGATCCACGAGAATTCGCTGATCAGCCACACGCCGAGCAGGATCATGACGGCGCGCATCACGATCGCGCCGACCACGCCGAACAGCAGCACCCTGCGCTGCAACTCCGGCGGCACCGCGAAATAGCCGAAGATCATCGCGAACACGAACATATTGTCGACCGACAGCGACAGCTCGATCAGGTAGCCGGTATAGAACTCCAGCACCTTGCGGTCTGCGGTCTCGCGTCCGGCGCTTCCGGCCAGCAGCCACCACAGGGCGATGCCGAAGAGCACGGCCAGCGTCGACCAGGCCAGGGTCCAGCCCAGCGCCTCGCGCGTTGAAACGCGGTGCGCGTGCCGGCCGCCAAGGACGAACACGTCCACCACCAGCGTCCCCAGCACCAGGACCAGGAAGCCGGCCCACATCGGGGCGGTGGCAAAGGTATCCATGCCGCTAGGGTCCTGCTCCGTCGGCAGATGTCATGGCAAGTTCCTCGCGGCGCGGGGCACTAGGCCCGCCTCGCATCCCGGTGCGTCGTGCGCCGCGCATCCGGTTCGCCGCAGTAATGGAGGATCTCGGCGCGGGCGGTGTTGCGCAGGCGCATGGCGGCGGGCCAGTCTGCGCCGTCCGGCCAGAGCGGGCTGCCGATGACCACGCCGATTGGCCCGCGGCGCGGCAGCCACTGGCCGTCGCGCAGCACCGAGCGGGTGCCGCGGATGGCGACCGGCACCACAGGCGCGCCGGCCCGCGCGGCCGCCAGGAAAGCGCCCGAGCGGAAGGCCTGCAGCCCCGGCGCACGGCCGAAGGTGCCTTCGGGGAAGAACAGCGCCGAATGCCCGGCGCGCACCGCGGCCACCACGCGCTCCACATCCTCGTGCTCGCGCACGTTATCGAAGCGGTCGATGAAGTCCGCGCCGATGCTGGCCAGGTAGGTGCCGGGAATGCGCTGGCGCTGCAGCTCGCGCTTGGCGACCATGCATACCGGCGTGGGCAGCGCGGCCACCAGCACGATGCCGTCCAGGTAGCTGGCGTGGTTCGAGACCAGGATGCAGGGCCGGTTGCGCGGCAGGTGCTCAAGCCCTTGCACGAACCAGGGCACCGCGCCCAGCCTGAGAAACAGCCGGGCGGCGTGGTGGCTGAGCGTCCAGCCCAGTGCCGGCCGGTGCAGCGCAACCGATGCCAGCCAGGTCGCCGGCGCCAGCGTTGCGAACAGGAGCCAGGTGTAGAGCGCGTAGGACAGGCTCGCGGCGGTCTGCCGGCCGCGCCGCAGTTCCGGCCGCAGCGCGCGCCAGCCAAAGCGCGCGATCTGCAGCCAGGGCGCTTCCACGCCGCGGCCGGGGCGTCCGTGCTCGAAGCGCTCGCGGCAGGCGGCGCGCCGGATCTTGCCGCTCGATGTCTTCAGGATGCTGTGCGGCGGCACCAGCGCGATATGGTCGGGCGGCATGCCCAGCACGTCGAGGGCGGTCTTCAGCGCCTGCCGGTGCAGCGCGCGGCGCGCCTGCACATCCTTCTCTGCGGTTTCCGCCATCACCACGATGCGTTCCGTGCCGCTATCCGGATCGGGACTGCCGAACACGGCCACGCAGCCCTTGCGTATGCCGGGGATGGCGCCGACCGCCTGCTCCAGTTCATAGGGATAGATATTGCGGCCGCCGCGAACGATGGTTTCCTTGGCGCGCCCAGTGATATAGACCTCATCGGCGGCGATATAGGCATAGTCGCCGGTGTTCAGCCAGCCGCGGTCGAACAGCTGGCGGGTCTGCACGGGATTGCGGAAATAGCCGCTGGTGGCTGAAGGGCCGCGGAACTGCAGCAGGCCTTCATGCCGCTCGCCCAGTTCGCGTCCTGTGGCGTCGACGATGCGGACTTCGTGGCCGGACAGCGGCCGGCCGCAGGACGGGAATTCCAGTGTCTCGCGCTCGCCAGTGGGCCCGTGTTCGCCCGCGGGCACGGCCACGGCAGTACGCGTGAATTTGTCGCGGTCGATGCGGTCGGCCGCCAGCCCTCGGCCAAGCGGCGGAAAGGTCAGGCCCAGCGAGGCCTCCGCCAGCCCGTACACCGGCGCGGCAGCCTGCGGGCGCAGGCCGTAGCGGGCAAAGCGCTCCATGAAGACGCGCATGGTCTGCAGGCTCACCGGCTCCGCGCCATTGAAGACGAAGCGCCAGCTGGACAGGTCCAGCCCGGCCAGGTCGGCATTGGCGAGCTTGCGCAGGCACAGTTCGAAGGCGAAGTTGGGCCCGCCCGAGAGCGTGCCGCGGTACTTGTGGATCGCCCAGAGCCAGCGCTCGGGCCGCGCCAGGAAGGCAAGCGGTGACATCACCACCAGCGGGTAGGCGTAGTACAGGCTGCCCAGCCAGGCGCCGATCAGGCCCATGTCGTGATAGAGCGGCAGCCAGCTGACAAAGACGTCCTGCGAGCCGACGGCCAGGGTCTTGCCCATGGCGCGCAGGTTGGCCAGCAGGTTGGCATGGCTGAGCACGACCCCCTTGGGCGAGCCGGTGCTGCCTGAGGTGTATTGCAGCAGGGCGATGTCGTGCGCGCGCAGCATCGGATGGACCGGGGCGCCGCCGCCGTCCGCCAGCTCCTGCGGCGTGAGCACGCTATGCAGCGTTCCCGTGCTGGCCTTGAGCAGGGCCGCCAGCGGCCGCGCCTGTGCCACCGTGATCAGGACCGGCGCCTGCGCGTTGGCCAGGATGCCGGCGTGGCGCTGCAGGTGGTCGCCGATCTGCGCCAGCCGCGCCGGCGGGTAGAGCGGCACCGGAATCCCGCCCGCCAGCAGCACGCCGCAGAAGCTGTAGAAGTATTCGGGGCTGGTGGGCAGCATGATGGCCACGGCCGTGCCCGCGCTCACGCCGCGGGACACCAGCCCGGCCGCGATGGCCGCAGCGCCGCGGTGCAGCTGGGCAAAGCTGATCTGCGTGTCTGCGCCGTCGCCGTCCTGCAGGATGATGTGGGTGCGCTCCGGGTGGCTGCGCAAGTGCCAGCGCAGCACGTCCGGCAAGGTGGCGGCACTGTCGGGCGCCTGTGCCGCCGGGGCAGGGCGGGCCTGGCGCAGGTGCGTGCCGCTCGCTCCGGGCGGCAGGTCCTGGGCGGCGAGCAAGGCGCGCAGCAGCGCGCGCGGGGTGTCGGCCTGGGCCAGCACCTGCTCCGGCAGGCTGACGCCGAAGCGGTGTTCAAGGCGGGTCAGCAGCTCGGCGCGCGTGAGGCTGTCGAAGCCCAGGTCGCCTTCGAGCGTGCTGTCCAGCGCGACCGTCACTTCGGACTCTGCCGGCGGGCGCATGGCCGAAGACATCTCCCGCACGATGCCGAGCAGGGCATCTTCGTAGTTCTGCCTCGGGGGAGAATCCGCTTTCATGCGCGTACGGCCTCTGTCCACGCGACACCGCGGCCGCCGCCGAGTGCTGGCTGGCACGGCGGCCCTTGTCGATGACGCCTGGACTGACACCCTAAAGATAGGCTGCGTGCGGAAATTGTCGAGGCAGGTGCCGAACCGGGCACAGGCGGGCAAGCCCCGACTGCACGCCGATCCGGCAGCATCGTGCACATGACAATGAAATCCGCGCCCGCGTACGGGTTGCCTCTCTATGCTGGAAGGTAGAGCGCGGACGCGCATTCCCGAGGATGGCAAAGCCATGAACGCTGACGCAGCCCTGGCCGGCAGGATCCTGGAGGTTGCCCTGATGCTGGGCGAGCGCAGCGGCTGGGATGCCCTGCACCTGCATGACGTTGCCGACGACATGGGCATCGGCCTGGACCAGATCCATCGGCATTACCGGCAGAAGGACGACCTGGCCGAGGCCTGGTTCGAGCGGGCCGACCTTGCGCTCGTGCGCGCTTCC
Source organism: Cupriavidus sp. FW305-3-2-15-C-LB2 (assembly GCF_058787575.1). Taxonomy (NCBI): domain Bacteria; kingdom Pseudomonadati; phylum Pseudomonadota; class Betaproteobacteria; order Burkholderiales; family Burkholderiaceae; genus Cupriavidus; species Cupriavidus sp. FW305-3-2-15-C-LB2. The sequence continues at coordinate 154,027 of NZ_JBYSZW010000004.1, read as the reverse complement.
TCGCGTGAAGGCTGGGCCGCCCTGTCCCACCGCGAGCGCCTGGAGCAGGCCATCCTCGCCTGGCTCGAGGCGCTGGCTCCGCACCGGCAGCTCACCGCCCAGATGCTGCGCTACAAGCTGCAGCCGGAGCACGTGCATCTGCAGGTGCAGGGCCTGCTGCATATCAGCCGCACCGTGCAATGGCTGCGGGAATCGGCGCGCCTGCCCGAATCCGGCTGGCGCCGCGAATTGGGCGAGGTCGTGCTGACCGGAATCTTCCTTTCCACCTTTGGCTGTTGGCTACGCGACCGTTCTCCGGATTCCGGCCACACGCAAGCGTGGCTCGAACGGCAACTGCGCTGCGCCGAGCGCCTGGCCTGGCGCCGCCCTGGCGACAAGGGAGCCCGGTCCGGATGGACACGATCACCCATGCCTTGATGGGGGCGCAGGCCGCGCTCGCCATCCCTGTCGCCGAGGTTCCCGGCCGGCGACTCAGCACGCGCGAACGCCTGCTGCTTGGCGCTGCGGCCGGTGCCTTTCCGGATATCGATTTCCTGGGTTTTTTGGTCCATCCGCTGCGTTTCCTGGCGCAGTGGCACCAGGGGCCGACCCATTCGCTGCTGCTGCTCCCCGCCTGGGGCGCGCTGCTTGCCGGCCTGTTCTGCCTGGCGGCGCACCGGCGCGAGGCCTGGAGGGAAGCGTTCGCCGTCAGTTGCCTCGGCGTGGCCAGCCACATCGCGCTGGACCTGATCACGGTCTATGGCACCCGCATCTTCTATCCCGGCTCCGAACGGCGCTTCAGCCTTGGCACCAGCTTCCTGATCGATCCGCTGTTGAGCGGCATTGTCGTGTCCGGACTGGTCCTGGCACTGTTGCTGGCGCTGCAGTGGCGCGGTCGGGCGGCACTGGCGGGCATGGCGCTGCTGTGTGCCTATGTCGGCGTCCAGGCTGTGCTCAGGCAACGGGCGCTGGAACTGGGCAACGAATCCTTGCGCACTGCCGGTATCCAGGCGCAGCGCGTGGATGCGCTGCCCCAGCCGTTCTCTCCGTTCAACTGGAAACTGATTGCCCGCGCGGAGACGGACTACCGCGTCGCCCACGTCAACCTGGCCGGGCATCGGGCCTGGGTGCCGCAATGGCAGGTGCTGGGGCGCCTGCCGGCCATGGCCAGGGCCTACGAACCGCCCGGGCGCATGGTCTGGACCGAGCGGCCGCAGCTGCTGGAGGCGCCGGCTGAGCAGGCGCTGGCTGAGCAGGCGCTGGCATGGCAGCTCTGGGTGCGGCCGGACTTTGCCGATTTCAGGCAGTTCGCGGTCTATCCGGCCTTGTCCGCCATCACGGCGATGCGGGCATCGCCATCCGTGCCGCCGGGCGCAGCGGTCGCCTGCGTCTGGTTCACCGACCTGCGCTACGACCTGCCCGCGCTGGAAGACATCTTCCGCTATGGCTATTGCCGCGACAGTGCGCAGGCACCGTGGCGGCTGTACCGGCTTGCCTATTTCAGCCAGGACCAGCGCCAGCGCCTGGACTAGGGCAGCGAGGCGCTTGGCCACGCATCGATTTGCCTGTTCCGCGATAGACCTTTAAGGTGTCGGCTTTGGCCGGCGCATACCGGGATTCCGGGGCCCGGCCGGCCCGGAGCCCGCCACATGACCGCACCCCAGCCCGACGACCGCACCCGCCGCATCATGCTGTGGGTGGTGGCGGTCGGCTTCTTCATGCAGACGCTGGACTCGACCATCGTCAACACCGCGCTGCCGTCGATGGCGCACAGCCTGGGCGAGAGTCCGCTGCGGATGCAGTCGGTGGTGATTGCCTACTCGCTGACCATGGCGGTGATCATCCCGGCATCGGGCTGGCTGGCTGACCGCTTCGGCACCCGCACCATCTTCCAGACCGCCATCGGGCTGTTCGTGGTGGGTTCGCTGTTGTGCGCCTACGCGCCTACGCTGAACTTCCTGATCGGCGCGCGCGTGGTGCAGGGCGTGGGCGGGGCCATGCTGCTGCCGGTGGGGCGGCTCTCGGTGCTGCGCACCTTCCCGCGCGAGCAGTACCTGCAGGCGCTCAGCTTCGTCGCCATCCCCGGCATGATCGGCCCGCTGATCGGGCCGACGCTGGGCGGCTGGCTGACGCAGGTGCTGTCGTGGCACTGGATCTTCCTGATCAACGTGCCGGTCGGGCTGCTGGGCGCACTGGCCACGGTGCGCTATATGCCCAACGCGCGGCTGACCGGCATCGGGCCCTTTGACATCGCCGGCTACCTGCTGCTGGCCATCGCCATGCTGTCGCTGTCGTTCTCGCTCGACGGGCTGGCCGGGCTGGGCTTTCAGCATGCCACCGTGCTGATGCTGCTGATCGCCAGCATGGCCGCGCTGACCGCCTACGGGCTGCACGCCAACCGGCGCAAGCAGCCGCTGTTCCCGCTGCGGCTGTTCCGCATCCACAGCTTCAGCGTGGGGCTGCTGGGCAACCTGTTCGCACGGATCGGCAATGGCTCGATGCCGTTCCTGATCCCGCTGACGCTGCAGATCAGCCTGGGCTATTCGCCGTTCGATGCGGGCCTGATGATGTTGCCCGTCACCGCCGCCGGCATGGCCTCCAAGCGCCTGGCCACGCGCCTGATCCAGCGCCACGGCTACCGCCGCGTGCTGGTGGCCAATACCTTCGTGGTGGGGCTGGTGATGGCAGCCTTTGCGCTGATCACGCCGCAGTTGCCGCTGTGGCTGCTGGTCCCGCTGCTGGCGCTGTTCGGCATGGTCAATTCGATCCAGTTCACGGCCATGAACACGGTCACGCTGAAGGACCTGAGCGGGGCAGGCGCCAGCAGCGGCAACAGCATGTTGTCAATGGTGCAGATGCTGTCGATGAGCCTGGCGGTGACCGCGGCGGGCGCCTTGCTGGCGACCTTCCAGCACCGCTTCGGCGGCGATTCCACGGCGGTGCTGCCGGCGTTTCATGCCACCTTTGTCTGCATGGGGCTGATCACGTGCGCGTCGGCCTGGATCTTCATGCAGCTGGGGGTGCGCGAAGCCGCGCCGGCGATACCGGTGCAGCATGGCGAGAAGGAGGTGTGAACGCCTGCGCCCGGGCGCCTGCGTGACACATGGGGCGCTTTGCGGGGGCGGCCGCGAACTTACCCGCACTTCGCGGCTCCTATCCACATGAGCCGGCAGCGCCCGGTGCAAGGAGGCGCCCATGCAGCCGACAGGCAAGCCCGAGACCGAACCCGCCATTCCGCCGTCGTCCGGCGCCACTTCCGGCGGCAGCACGGTGCCGCACACGGCCCCGGCCACCCCTGACGGCGCCGGCGCGGTGCCGGGGCCATCGGCGGCGCCCGGCAAGGTCCATGCGGCGGCGCAGCCGGCGCTGGTCACGGACCGGGACTGCCCGCCGCCGCACACGCTGCCCGGCTGCGCTTGCGCCGACATGCTGTCGCCCGCGGCGCGCTACTGCGAGCTGTTCGTCGACGTCCAGCACAGCGGCCTGTTTGCCGACAGCAAGACCTTCCCTGACTGCATTCCCAACTGCGACCCGGACCTGATCGTGGCACGCTACCGCGAAACGCGCGACACGCCGGGTTTCTGTCTGGCGGATTTCGTGCAGGCGCATTTCACCCGCGCCACCGTGCCGGAGAGCCACTACGTGTCAGACCCGGCCAGCACCCTGCGCGAGCATATCGACGGCCTGTGGCCGGTGCTGACGCGCGAGCCCGTGGCCCATCCGCCGTTGTCGTCGCTGTTGCCGCTGCCGCACCGCTACGTGGTGCCGGGCGGGCGCTTCGGCGAGCTGTATTACTGGGACTCCTACTTCACCATGGAGGGGCTGGCCGGCAGCGGGCGCGGCGACCTGATGGTGGAGATGGCGCGGAACTTCGCCTACCTGATCGACACCTATGGCCTGGTGCCGAACGGCACGCGCAACTACTACCTGAGCCGCTCGCAGCCGCCGGTGTTTGCGCTGATGGTGGACCTGCTCGAGCGCGAGCAGTTGGCCAGCGCCATCGACTTCCTGCCGCAGCTGCGCCGGGAATACGCCTTCTGGATGGACGGTGCCGACTGCGTGCGGCCGGGCCACGCGCACCGACGGGTGGTGTGCCTGCCCGACGGCGCGGTGCTGAACCGCTACTGGGACGACCGCCCGTGGCCGCGCGAAGAGGCCTTCCTGGAAGACATGGAGACCGCAATGCGCAGCGGCCGGCCGCATCACCTGGTGTTCCGCGACCTGCGCGCCGCGGCGGAATCGGGCTGGGACTTCAGCTCGCGCTGGCTCGATTCGCCATCCACGCCCACCGGCCAGCCCGCGGACCTTGCCACCATCCGGACCACGGCGATGCTGCCGGTCGACCTCAACGCATTGCTCTGGCACCTGGAAACGCGCCTCGCCGTGCTGTGCGAGCAGGCGGGCGATGCCGCGGCGGAGGCTTACCGCGTGGCGGCGCAGCGGCGCGAGGCAGCCATCCTGCAATACATGTGGAACGACACCGCGGGCGCCTTTGTCGACTACGACTGGTGCCGCGGCGCGCCGCGGCTGTGCCTGACCGCGGCAATGGTGATGCCGCTCTATCTCGGTCTTGCGTTGCCGTCGCAGGCGCAAGCCGTGGCGCAGGCGGTGAAGGACCGGCTGCTGGTTGACGGCGGGCTGGCCACCACGGAATGTGCTTCGGGCCAGCAATGGGACCATCCCAATGGCTGGGCGCCACTGCAATGGCTGGCCGTGCGCGGGCTGGCACGCTATGGCCATGACGACCTGGCGCGTGAGATTGCGCAGCGCTGGCTGGCGACCGTGGCCAGTCTCTACACCCATGAATGCAAGCTGGTGGAGAAATACCGCATCCGGCATATCGAAGGGCCGGCCCGGGGAGGGGGCGGGGGCGAGTATCCGTTGCAGGATGGCTTTGGCTGGACCAACGCGATTGCCGGCGCGTTGATGGCTCTATACGGAGAGGTGCCGGCAAGGTGCCGGGCGGATGATTTGGCGAGCTGAGGTGGGCACACTGCGCTTGCATCGCGTTGGGGGGATTTGGGGATTGCTGCTCAATGCGGTCGGGGTGTCGCTCTTGACTAGCGTGGGCTGTTTTTGCCGCGCCGGCGAAACAGCCCACGCCTGCCAAGAGCCACAGCCGAATCGCATGGCAACAACAAGAACAGCCACCTTCAAAATTTCACGGACACACTCATCCAGTACCGGCGCCCATCCTCGACATGCCCATAGTCGGTGTAGTTCACCTGCTTGTCGAAGAGGTTGTAGATCCCGGCAAACACCGACACGTTCCTGGTAACCGTGTAGGTCGCCCCCAGGTCGACAGAGGTGTACGACGGCGCCACCACGGTGCTGGATGACGGCCCCGTGATCGGCTGGCTTTCCTTGCCGCGGTAGTTGACGCGCGCCCAGGCATTGACCTTTTCGCTCGGCCGCCAGTTCAGCGTGGCCACCAGCAGGTGCATCGGCAACTGGTTCAGCGGCTGACCCTGGTACTGGCCGCTCTTCTGTTCCGACTTGGTATAGGTATAGCTGCCGGTCAGTGACCACGCCTGCGCGATCGGCCAGCGCAGGCTGGCTTCCACCCCGCGCGAGTAGGCGCGGTCCACGTTCATGTAGGTGGTCGGGTTGGCGCCGAACCGGTTAGGTCCGTCGGTGCACTGCGTGGCCGGGCAGGCGACGCGCGTGATCTTGTCCTTGAAGTCGTTGTTGAACAGCGTCACGCCCGCCTGCAGGCCGTTGCCCTTGTCATAGAGCAGGCCCAGTTCCTGCGACAACATCGTCTCGGGCTTCAGGTCGGGGTTGCCGTACATATTGCCGCCGCGGCTGGTCTGGCCCCAGCCGGCCACGGTCTGGCGCAGGTCCGGCGCACGGAAGCCGGTCGACACCCCGCCCTTGACCGTCCAGCGCTCGGCCGCATGCCACACGCCGTACAAGCGCGGGCTGTAGTGCTGGCCGAAGTTCTGGTCGTGATCCATGCGCACGCCGCCGGTCAGGGCAAAGCTCTGCGCCAGGCGCCACTCGTCCTCGGCAAACAGCGCCCACTGGTAGCGCTCGACCTGGTTCGGGCCGCCGGCGATCTGGTTGCCGGTCTGGTCGTTCAGGCGCTGGTTCAGGTATTCGCCGCCGACCGACAGCATATGGTTGCCCAGTGGCATGGCCCAGCTGGTGCGCAGGTCCAGGTTCTTGATCTTCATCCGGCGGCTGCGGTTGTCGAACTCCTCCTGCTGGATATAGCTGTCGGAGACGCCGAAGCCCCAGCGGCCGGTATGCGACAGCGCGTACTTCTCGCTGCGGTAGTCGGTCTCGGAGGAGGTGGGGCAGCCGGAGCGCGGGCAGGCGGTGCCGGGCGGCAGCGGCGGCACGGTCTTGCCCACGGTCTCGCTGCGCAGCTGGCGCATGCCGGTGGCCTCGAACACGATGTCGTGGTTGCGCGTGGGCGTCAGCGCCAGCTTGGCGGTCAGGCTCTCGGCGCGGCGGCCGCGGAAGCCGTAGTCGATATCGTCTTCGATGCGGTGCGTGCTCTGGCCGTACAGCTGCAGGCCCAGCAGCTCGCTCTTGAGCGGCCCGGCCAGGTAGAAGTTGCCCTGGTAGAGATTGCCGGAGTCGCTGTTCTCCTGCAGCGTGGCGTCGCCGCGCAACTCGCCCGTCCACGTCCTGGGCACCTTGCGCGTGATGATGTTGATCACACCGCCCATGGCGTCGGAGCCGTACAGCGACGACATCGGCCCGCGCACCACCTCGATGCGCTCGATCGCGGACAGCGGCGGCGTCCAGCTGCTTTCCACGCCGGACGAGTCGGAGTTGGTGCGGGTCTCACGCGAGTTCTGGCGCTTGCCGTCGATCAGGATCTGGGTGTACTTGGCGCCCATGCCGCGCAGGCTGATGTCGGTCCGGTCGCCGCCGCCGCTGACGATCACGCCTGGCACTTCCACCAGCGCATCGTTGATGTCGCGATAGGCCTTGTTCTCCAGGTCTTTGCGCGTGACCACGCTGATCGACGCGGGCGCGTCGCGGATGTCCTGCTCACTGCCGGCCGCCGTCACCACCACGGTGGCGAGGGTGGCTTCCGTCTTCAGCGCCTGCGCCTGCGCCCAGGCTCCCGTCATGCCGGAGGCGGCGCATGCCGCCGCCAGCATCCGCATCCATTGACCCCGTTGTACGCCCGCCGGTGCTGGCAACCCTGCCGCCGCTCTTGTTGCCGCCCCGATCCCGGCGACCTGCCTGAACTTCATCATTTTCCCTGTCTTCTGTAAATAACAATCATTCTCATATTAAAATTCGAGATGAAGGTGCCTACCAGTCACTTTGGATAGCTTTTGTTTTCTTGACGTTTCTTGACGGAACCGGGGACCGGCGGCCACGTCCACGTCCGCAAGGCCCCGGCAAGCTGCATGCTGATGTGCTTCCACACGCCGCTCGCGCGCGTGCTGCTGATCGACGACGACCTGGAACTGGCGCAGATGCTGCGCGAGTACCTGGAGCCCGATCACTGCACCGTCACGCTGGCGCACACCCGCCAGCAGGGCGAGACCCTGCTGGCCCGCAACGACTACGACGTCGCCCTGCTGGACCTGATGCTCCCCGACGGCAACGGCCTGGACCTGCTCAGGCTGCACCGCGCGCGCTCGCAGCGCCCGGTGATCATGTTCACCGCGCACGGCGATGAAGCCGACCGCGTGCTGGGGCTGGAACTGGGCGCCGACGACTACCTGAGCAAGCCGTTCAGCCCGCGCGAGCTCAAGGCGCGCATGCATGCGGTGCTGCGCCGTTTCCACCGCGCCGCGCCTGCCGCGCCCGCACAGGCGCCGTGGCTGGAGGCTGGCGCGCTGCGCCTGAACCTGGCATCAGGCCTGGCCATCCACGGCAACGCCGAGGCGCCGCTGACCGGGGCCGAGCAGCGCGTGCTGGAAATCCTGATGCGGGCGCCGGGCCGGGTGGTCGCGCGCGCCGAGATCGGCCGGTTCGCGCTGGGCCGCGCGCCGGAACGCTACGACCGCAGCCTCGACACGCATATCAGCGCGCTGCGCCGCAAGCTGGCGCTGGACGGCATCACTTCGCCGCTGCTGATCCGCAACCTGCGCGGGCAGGGCTATTTGCTGGTGCAGGCGCCGTGAACTGGCGCCGCCGCGTGCGCGCGCTGTTTCCGCTGCCGCTGTTCTGGCGCAACTTCCTGACCTTCTGGCTGGGCATGGCCGCGATCGTCGGCATCGGCATGGCGCTGACGGCCGCGGTGGCCTGGTACCGCTTCGACGCGCTCGATGGCCTGAGCCCCGCGGTGCTGACCGAGGATGCGCTGGAAGTCGCCCAGACCCAGGGGCGCCCCGGACTCGAGCGCTGGCTGCGGGCGATCGATTCGCACGCCTCGGCGCTGGACATCTACATTGTCGACGACACGCTGCAGGAACTGCTGGGCCGCCCGTTGCCGGCGCGGCTGCGCAACCGCCTGGCCGACCGGCTGGTGCCGATGTGGCGCGCGGGGTTGATCGGCCATGCTGTCGCGCATGTGCCCGGGCCTGGCGCGCGCGTGTCATGGTGGGACCCGCAACCCATCGCGCTGCCGCAAGGCGGCGAGCTCCTGATGCTGTTCCTGCCGTTCGATTCGTCGCGTTGGGAGGTGCTGCACCTGTCGCCTGTGGTGCTCTCCCTAGGCCTGTTCGCGCTGGCCGTCTCGGCGCCGCTGTGCTGGGCGCTGACGCGGCATGTCACCGGCCCCGTGCGGCGCCTGCGCGAAGCCACGCAAGCGCTTGCCGACGGCGAGCTGGCCACGCGCACGCCGCCCGTGCTGGCCCGCCGCGCCGACGAGCTGGGCCAGCTCGCGCGCGATTTCGATGCCATGGCCGACCGCCTGCAGCGCCTGATGGACTGGCGCGAGCAGCTGCTGCGCAATATCGCGCATGAACTGCGGTCGCCGCTGGGGCGGCTGCGCCTGTCGCTGGAACTGGCGCGGCGGCGCGATGCCATGCTCGACCTGCAGTTCGAGCGCATCGAGCGCGAGACGGAACGGCTCGACGCGCTGGTCGAACGCACGCTGCAGCTGGCGCGGCTGCATGCGATGGCGCCGGTGCTCCGCCCGATCGACCTGGCGGAACTGCTCGACGTCATCGTCACCGATGCCCGCTTCGAAGCCGTGGCCCGGGGCGTGGCGATCTGCTGGACTCCCCCGGATGAACTGATCGTCGACGCAGATGCCGCGACGCTGGGCAGCGCCATCGAGAACATCCTGCGCAATGCGATCCGGTACACCGCCCCCCCCGCGCCCGTGACCGTGACGCTGCAGGCTGATGAGACGGCGATCCGGATCGCCATCGTCGACGGCGGGCCCGGCGTTCCGCAAGACGCGCTGGCGAGCCTGTTCGAACCCTTCTACCGCGTACGCAGCGGTCCGGGGCATCCGACCGGGGCGGGACTGGGTCTCAGCATCGCGCAGGCGGGCATTGCCGCGCATGGCGGCACGGTGTCGGCGCACAACGTGGCGCCGAGCGGGCTGGCGCTGCAGGTCTGCCTGCCGCGCAGGACGTGTGACGGCGCTGTTGGCACGGCCGGGACTTTGGCCAGTTAAGGGCGGACGGATGCTGCGGAGATGGCCTTTGCACCATGCAGTCGCTGCAAGCGGCGCGTACCCTTTGGCGTAGATGCAGCGCTTCAATGCGGCTGCCATGATGCAGATCAATCCGGCGCCTGTCTCCTCACCGTCCAGGCTCTTCGCAGGCACATCTGCCTTGCGCCGGCAAGTCAGATTTACACCTCATGACGCATAAGAACCACGGCGAGCTGTTCGCGGCAAAGGAAAAAATTCCGAGCAAGATCTAAGGCTTGCCTGATTGGTGGCATTAGGTGCCATACATATAGTTCAGCTGTCCCCGGGGCAACCGGCAACTGCAACACAGATCTGGCGGTTCAATGGCGGCACGGGGCGGGGCGGGATCCGTTGGATCCGAAAGCCATCTACCTATCAACTTATTTGAATCACCCATCATGACCCATACCAAGCTCCTCGCTGCTCTGATCGTCGCCGGTACCGCCATGGGCGCGCAGTTTGCACATGCCGCAAATGCCGACGGCCAGATCACCTTCAACGGCCAGATCACCGCCCAGACCTGCACGATCAACGGCAACGGCACGGGCAGCAAGAACTTTACCGTGACACTGCCGACCGTTTCGGCCTCCACCCTGGTCCAGGCTGGTGACACCGCTGGCCAGACGCCGTTCTATATCGCCCTGACCAACTGCACGCCGAACACCGGCAACGTGCATACCTACTTCGAGGCTGGCCCGACCACCGACACCACCACCGGTAACCTGATCGTGGACGCCGGCGGCGCCACCAACGTGCAGATCCGCCTGCTGAACGGCGGCACCGATAACAGCCCGATCAAGGCCGGCTTTGCCGACGCCGCGCAGAATTCCGGCGTAGTCGCCATCAACAGCGGCGCGGCCAAGCTGGAGTACTACGCACAGTACTACGCAACTGGCGCGGCAACGGCCGGTGCCGCCAACTCGACCGTGATGTACTCGATCGCTTACCAGTAAGCCCTGCTACCACAGGGCGCGGAGCGTGTTACCGGCGCGCTCCGCGCCTTCCGAATATTGAGTGTGTGCCGCTTCACCCGGTCAAGTCCGCTGCAACCATCATGAAAACGTCCATCAAGTCCCTGATTTCCGCCGGCGTGATTGCGCTGGGGCTCATGAGCGCGCTGCACGCGCAAGCTTCCGTGGTCATAGCGGGCACGCGGGTCATCTACAAGGCAAAAGACATCGAGACCACGATCAAGCTGACCAACGAAGGTCAGTCGCCGGCGTTAACGCAGGCGTGGATCGACAAGGGCGACGCGAAGGCTGCGCCGTCGTCCATCGACGTACCGTTCACCGTGACGCCGCCGGTGTCGCGCATCGACCCGAAAAAGGGCCAGACGCTGCGCATCATCTACACCGGCGAGCCACTGCCGCAGGACCGCGAATCCGTGTTCTGGCTCAATGTGCTGGAGATCCCGCCAAAGCCCACCGCCGAAGAAGCCGATGTCAACAAGCTGCAGCTGGCTTTCCGCTCGCGCATCAAGCTTTTCTTCCGCCCCGCGGGCCTGGAGGGCAACGCCGACGACGCCCCTGGCAGCATCAGCTGGCGCGTCACCCATGCAGGCGGCAAGCCGGCGCTTGAGGCAAGCAACCCCAGCAAGTATCACGTTTCTTTCGCCAACCTCGAACTGGTTGGCGGCGGCAAGACCGCGAAGTTTGAAGAAGGCGGCATGGTCGGCCCGGGCGAAGCCAAAACGTTCCCGCTGACCGGCGATGTTGCGCAAGGCACCGAAGCCAGGGTTCGCTACAAGGCCATCAATGACTACGGCGGCGCCGTAAGCGGCGAAGCCGCACTGGGCAGCAGCGCCACCAAGGCCGCTTCGCGCTGACCACACGCCGGGCCGCGTCCGGCGTTCTTCCGAGCTGATTTCTCCGATTGACGATGCCGCAACCAGCGGCAGGGGCAAGTCTTGCCCGCGCAAGGCCAGATATCCGGCATAAACCCATGAAAACCCAGAAGACCTCTTCCTTCCCGTCCCGGCTGCGTCCGGCCAGTGCGGTGGTATTGTCCTTGTTCGCCGGCGTGGGGGCATGGGCCGCGCCCGGTGGTAACAGCGCGCCGACGCTGGTGGCGGAAGTGGAATTCAACGACACCTTCCTGCAGCAGCCCGGCGGTGCCCGCATCGACGCGAGCCGCTTCAACAAGGGCAACGTGGCCTTGCCGGGCAACTATCGCGCAGAGCTGTACGTCAACCAGGTCTGGTTGGGCCGTGCCGAAGTGACGATGCGCCAGGTGGGCGAAGACAGCCGCAACGTGCAGCCGTGCTTTGACCGTGCCGCGATCGAGCGCATGGGCGTGGACCTGGCCAGGTTGTCACCGGAGGCGTCGGCGCGGCTGGACACGGGGTGCGTGTCGCTGCCCGACCTGATCCCCGATGCCACGGCCAGCTTCGACAACGGCGAGCAGCGCCTGGACGCCTCGGTGCCGCAGATCGCCATGTCGCGCTCGGCGCGCGGCTATGTCGATCCCAAGTACTGGGACGAAGGCGTGACCGCGGCGCGCCTGCAGTACAACGCCAACGTCTATCACTCCGACTCCAGCGGGATATCGACCACGCAGAGCTACGTCGGGGTGAACGCCGGACTCAACTTCGGTGGCTGGCGCTTTCGCCATCTGGGCAACCTGACGCACGGCGACGTCGAGGGCACGCGCTACCAGAGCGTGCAGACCAACCTGCAGCGCTCGATTGCGCCGATCAGGAGCCAGCTGATCATCGGCGATGCCTTCACCGACGGCACCCTGTTCGACAGTTTCGGCTTCCGTGGCGTGCAGATTGCCAGCGACGACCGGATGTACCCGGAATCCCAGCGCGGCTATGCGCCGGTGGTCCATGGCATTGCCAACAGCAACGCCCGCGTGCAGGTCCGCCAGGGCGGCAACATCATCTACGAAACCACGGTTGCCCCCGGCGCATTCGAGATCAATGACCTGTATCCGACCGGCTACGGCGGCGATCTCGAGGTGGTGGTCACGGAAGCCGATGGCAGCGTCCATACCTCGCGCGTGCCCTACGCCGCAGCCGTCAATGCGCTGCGCCCGGGCGTCACGCGCTACAGCGTGACCGTCGGCCAGTACCGCAATACGTCGATCCAGAGCAGGCCGATGCTGATGCAGGCAACCGTTCAGCACGGCATCAGCAATATGGTGACCGGCTACGGCGGCGTCATCGCGGCACAGGACTACACGGCGGTGATGGGCGGCGGGGCGCTGAACACGGACTTCGGCGCCTTTGGCGCCGACGTGACCCAGGCCTGGACCAACCTGCAGAATGCACCCAACCGGAGCGGCCAGAGCATGCGGCTGTCGTACAGCAAGCTGGTGGCACCGACCAACACCAACCTGACGCTGGCCGCCTACCGCTATTCCAGCAGCGGCTACCTGAGCATGACCGATGCCATGGCGCTGCGCGACCTGGACCAGCGCGGCCTGGGCCCTGGCACGTTCCTCGGCGGCATCCAGCGCGGGCGCCTGCAGGTGACCATCAACCAGATGCTGCCGCAAGGCTATGGCTCGTTCTACCTGTCCGGCTCCACGCAGAACTACTGGAACCGCGGCGGTTCCGATACCCAGTTCCAGGCGGGCTATAACAACAGCTACAAGCGCATCAACTATGGCGTCTCGGCGTCGCGCCAGTTCAACGTCGGCTCAGGCAAGTGGGACACCCGGGTGATGCTCAACGTGGGTATCCCGCTGGGCAAGGGTCAGCACGCGCCGTACTCGATGACCAGCCTGAGCCACGATTCCACCGGGGGCACGTCGCTGCAGGAAACAGTGACCGGCACCCTGGGCCAGGACAGCGCCTTCACCTACGGCGTGAACGCCGGCTACACCGGTGGCGGCGACACCAGGGATGCAGCCACTGTCGGCGCCAACGTCGGCTATGTGTCGCCGATGGCGACCATGACGGCCAGTGCCAGCAAGGGCCGCGACTTCTCGCAAGCAGGCCTGGGCATCAGCGGCGGCATCGTGGCCTATGCGGGGGGCGTGGCCTTCACGCCCACGGTGGGCGACACCATGGCCATCATCGAGGCCAAGGATGCCGCGGGTGCGCGCCTGGCCAACGGCAGCGGCCTGCGCGTGGACCCCTGGGGCCACGCCGTGGTGCCGACCCTGACGCCATTCGCCACCAACCAGATCGAGATCGACCCGAAGGGGCTGCCCATGAGCGTTGAGCTGAAGACGACGCAGCAGAACGTGGCGCCGACCGCAGGCGCGATTGTGAAGATGAAGTTCGAGACCGACAACCCTGGCCGTGCGGCGCTTCTGCGGGCCAACAGACCGGATGGCAAGCCGCTGCCGTTCGGGGCGGAGGTCTTCGATGCACAAGGCCAGAGCGTCGGCACTGTCGCTCAGGGCGGGCGCATCATTGCGCGCGGGCTGAAGACGGATGCAGGCCAACTGAGCGTGAAGTGGGGTAGGGCCGTTGCGGAAGCATGCAAGCTGGACTATGTCCTGCCGAAGCTTGAAAAAGACGCGAATGCCTCGTATCAGACCGTGGAAGCGGTTTGCCGCTAAAGCTGGAGCGAATGGTGCCGCCCCCATTTTCTTAATGCATGCCAGCCACGGCATGCGCAGGACGTCAGGATGTTGAATTCTACAAGCCCATATCAAAGCCAGCGCGGTGGCGCCTTGCACAAGATATTGTCTGTCCTCACACGATCAGTGAGCAGAGGCCAGGCGACGGCCAGGCCATGGCACGGCATACTGAAGGCAGCTGCGCTGCTGTTTTGCCTGGCACTGCATGGACAGTCGTTCGGCGCGACCTTCTCCTGCACACCGAGTGCCGGTACACTGGACTTCACCGCGCCCACTGGTACATACGGCGTGCCGCGCGATACCCCGGTGGGCACGCATCAGAACAAGGAGTTTGCCGGGCCGGGCACTTATACGTCATCGCCGGGATTCAATATCGCGCTGAACAACTGCCCGGCCGGCATGACTTCGGTGAGCTATCGCATCGATGCCGTGACCCCGGCTCTCGATGCCGCCAACTCGGTGGTATCGCTCGATGCCTCCTCGACGGCATCCGGCATCGGCGTGCAGTTGCTCGATGATTCCGGCAATGTTTTCGGCTGGGGACCACCAAGGTCTTGAGCGACTATAGCCAGCACTGGTGGCAGCTACGTCATTCCACTGAAGGCACGCTACTACCAGACCGGAAGCACGGTGGCGGCCGGCGCCGCCAACTCGGGAATGACGTTCACCATGACCTACCAGTAGGGACGAGTCCCTCCGCGTAATGCCACTGAGCCCTGTGCGGCGCTGTATGCTGCCGCGCTGGGTTTCTTGTTTTGGCCGGCGATGGGATTGGTGAGGACATCTGTCGTGCTGCAATGTGATGCATAATCCCAGAGACAGTATTTCACCCACTTTGGGCGCTTGCCGATCCCCGCGCCGGGCGCTACGCGGCGTCAGGCAGGCTGCCGAGACGGAGCCCGCCAATGGTCAACTGGCTGTCGCGCGCGAACCGGCAGGTGCACAGCCGCCTGCTCACCGTTGTCGTTGGCCTGCTGATCCTCGTGATGAGCGGCTTCCTTGCCCTGTTTCTCCATAGCCTGTTCCAGCGCATCCTGTGGGAACAGGCGTCGGCCAACCGCTTGCATTTTGGCGCGGTGCTGGAAGTGAAGGCCATGCACGAGTATTTCATACGGCGCATGGCAGAAATCTCCGGGCCGGAGTATCGGCTGGTGCGCAGCGACCGGCTGGCTGGCCAGCTCGAAGCCATGCTGACGGGCGTGCCTCCAGGCAGTGCCCGTGCCGTCGAAGTGCCTGGACTGACCAATCCTGCCACCATGCTGATGGGCACGTCCGCGCCAGCGGCGCAGCGTCCCGCCACGGTTTCGCACATCGTTCGATTCGCCATCTTCGAGCGCGCGTACTGGGGTAAGGCGCCGCAGAGGATGCGCTCGGCTTTCCTGGCTGCCGACGGGAGCCAGGCATACGTGACACCAGCGCTTCCGGGTGCGCCGGGGTTGAACGGGCCGCTGCTCGCTGAGGTTGTCAGCAACTGGGCCAAAGCGCTGGCGAACCGGTCGCGCGAAGCGCAAGCCGAGACGCCGGTCGCCTCACCGCTGTGGACCGGGCCGTACCAGGGCACCATCGAGCGGGGCCCTATACTGAGCTGCTTTCTGCCAGTCCTTGACGCCAGCGGCAATCTCGTGGCGTATGGCGCGACTGCCATTCCCGTACGCGCGCTGATGGACGACGTCAGTATCCCGGATGCCACGCATACCGCGTCAGGCAGCCGGGCAATGTTCTTCGATGGCCAAGGGCGCCTGCTGTACCGGGGCAGCGACGCCGGCTGGCTGCGCCCGCAAGCGCTGGGTGAGCGGGTGGCGCGTGAGTTGGGCAGCGGCGGGCAAAGCGTAGCCTACTGGTTCGAGCAGGGCAGCCTGATGATTGGCCGCATGGAACGCGACCATGGCTGGCGCGCGGCCTACGCCTATCCGCTGTCGCAGGCGCTGGCCGATCATGGCTCGGCGCTGGCGGCCGCGCTTCTGCTCTACGGGCTTGGTGTGCTTGCGGTGCTGACCGGTGCCGGCATGCTGCGGCGCCGGATGTTGGTGCCGATGCAGGAAGACGCCGAACGGATCGAGGACAGCGAACGCTTCAACCGTACCGTGATGCAGGCCGCTCCGGTAGGCCTGCGGGTGGTGCGCACAGCCGATGCCCATGTACGGCTCGAGAACGCGCTGGCTGCGCAATGGCTGCCGCTCGACACGCGCACTGCGGGCCGCCCGTGGCTGGACCAGATGCTGGCGCGGCGGGGCGACCAGCCCGCGCGGCTGGAGCTGCAGGTGCCATCCGGCCATGGGGGTGCACGCGACGTGCTGGTAGTCGGCCGCCACACCCGCTTCGAGGGTGAAGACGTGCTGCTGTGTGCGATCCACGATGTCACCGGCGAACGCGAAGCGCACCGCGCTCTCGCGCGCGCGCGCCGGCTGGCGGATGAGGCAAGCGCTGCCAAATCGCAGTTCCTGGCCGCCATGAGTCACGAAATCCGCACGCCGCTGTACGGGATGCTGGGCACGCTGGAGCTGCTGTCCCTGACACAGATGGCGCACAGCCAGCGCGAGATGCTGTCGACCATCCAGTCCTCGTCGCAGGTCCTGCTGCAGATACTGGATGACCTGCTGGACTACTCCCGCGCGGAAGCCGGCCAGATCGAACTGGACGCCGTGCCGTTCGATCCGGTCGACCTGCTGGAATCGACGGTTCGCGCGCAGGCGCCGATCGCGCTGCAAAAAGGCATCGCGCTGCCGTGCTATCCACAGCCCGGCCTGCCTTGCCTGATCGGGGATCCGGTGCGGGTGCGCCAGATTATCGGCAATCTGCTCGACAACGCGCTGAAATTCACGGCACAGGGCCATGTCATTGTGCGCCTGCAGCGCGCGCCGCAGAGTGAAGCGCCCGATGCGGACGGCAGGATCGGCATCCAGCTTGAGGTGGCGGATACCGGGCCAGGCATTGCGCCCGAGGTCCAGGCGCGGCTGTTTGAGCCTTTCGTGCAGGCAGATGCTTCCACTGCAAGGCGGTTTGGCGGGTCGGGCCTGGGCTTGTCGATCTGCAGACGCCTGGCCGCCCTGATGGACGGCAGCATTTCCGTGCAGAGCGAACCGGGCAAGGGCAGCGTCTTCCGGGTATTGCTGAGGTTGCCGGAAGCCGGGCCGCGCGAACAGGTGGAGCCGGTGCTGCCGCCGGTGGCCGTGCTGTCGGAAAATGATGAAATCCGCAACAATGCCATCGACAATCTGCGCGCCATGGGCTGCAGGGCGATCGCTTGCCGCGGGCCGGCGCCGGAACCAGGGATGGTGCTGTTGGTCGCCACCCGCCACGTCGAGGCCATTCCCGATGGCTATGCCGGCGTGGTCTTTGCGCGCGCCGACGGCCCGGCGGAACCACAGCAGATCGCTGGCAGCTGGCTGGTCAGTGCCTATCATCAGGCGGGCATCCTGCGGGCTTTTTGCAAGGCGGCCGGCATGACGCCGGTCAGTGCGCCACCG
The DNA here is from genome assembly GCF_058787575.1 of Cupriavidus sp. FW305-3-2-15-C-LB2. Lineage (NCBI taxonomy): Bacteria > Pseudomonadati > Pseudomonadota > Betaproteobacteria > Burkholderiales > Burkholderiaceae > Cupriavidus > Cupriavidus sp. FW305-3-2-15-C-LB2. The sequence goes on along the minus strand of NZ_JBYSZW010000004.1, from coordinate 136,489 downwards.
CTGGCTGCGCCTGTCGACCCCACGCCGCAGTTGGGGCTGGAGATACTGGTGGTCGACGACCATCCCTACAACCGGCTGCTGATGCAGCAGCAGCTTGAGCGCCTTGGCTGCCGGCCGACGCTTGCTGCCAGTGGCGAAGAAGGGCTTGCGGTGTTGCGCCAGCACAGGTTTGACCTGATGCTGACGGATATCCATATGCCCGGCATGGACGGCTACGAACTGAGCCGCACGCTGCGTGCGCAGGGGGCGACGCTGCCCATCGTCGGGCTCACCGCGAGCATCGCGCAGGGTGAGGCCGAGCGCTGCCTCGAAGCCGGCATGAATCGCTACCTGTCCAAGCCCATCCTGCTGGGCGACCTGGCCGAGTGTCTGCGCGCCGTGCTGCCGGCACAGGCATCCGGCCTGGCACAAAGGGCCGCGGGCGCGGCGGGCGCCGCCCATGTGGAGGATAACGTTGCCAGCTTGGCGTTGCTGGAGCGCACCATGCGCGAGGATTTCAGGCAACTGTCCGCGGCCGCAGCCAGCGGGGAAATGAAGGCGATCCGCCACCATGCCCATCGTATGAGGGGCGCCATGGCGCATGCCGAAGATGGCGAGGAGATTGTCGAACTGTGCCGGGAACTGGAGCTGGGTGCGGCCCAGGCGCTGGCGGTCGTGCAAGCCCATGTCGACAACCTGGCGTTGTATCTTGCAGCATACTTTGACGACCCTGAAAGCGATAAGGGCAGCCAGGATGCGGCACGACGCAATTGGCCGGATACTATTTAAGGAATTCCTTAATTCAGTCTTCTCGGAAGACTCCTAATATTCAGAGCAGCGAAGATGACCGGCATTGAATGCCGGCAGTTCGGCGGCGCACCGCTACGCGGCCGCAGAACCGATAAAAAACAGGGGGATCGTAAATGATCAAGGTAATCATTGCAGATGACCACCCCGTCGTCCTTGACGGGATGAGCCGGGTGCTGGCGAACGAAGTGGGCGTGCAGATCGTGGGGAGTGCCGCCAATTCGACCCAGTTGGTGGAGTTGCTTGAAAGCACGGATTGCGACGTTATCGTGACCGACTACTCCATGCCGGGCGGCCAGTTTGGCGACGGCCTGCCAATGCTGCAGATGCTGCGCCGCCGTTATCCCACCACCCGGATCGTGGTGATGACCATGCTGGATAATCCGGCGCTGATTCGCAATATCCAGAAGGTCGGCATTTCCGTGATCCTGAACAAGACCGATCCGGTCCAGGAGTTGGTGCCGGCGGTGCGTGCCGCGTTCAGTGGGCTGAGCTACCAGCCCGCATCGGTGCGTGCGATCCTGGCTTCGGGCGGCCTCGACGAGCCGTCACAGCGGCCGGTCCTGACGCGCCGCGAACTGGAAGTGATACGGCAGTGTGCGGCCGGTGTCCCGGTCATCGAGATTGCGCGCCAGGCCAACCGCAGCAGCAAGACCATCAGCGCGCAGAAGAGCATCGCCATGAAGAAGCTGGGCCTGACCAACGACTACGAACTCTACGAATACGCCAGGACAAACGGCCTGCTGGGCGGCCCCTGATCCTGGCATCATCCCCTTCCTTGCGGCCGGTCCCCGGGCCGCGTTGCATTTCCCCTCCCTCCGCTGAATAGCATCCCTGGCTGCGCCGATGCCGGCCGGCTCCTCCCGTGCGGCGGCGCGTGCGCTATTCCTCTCCTCGGAAATATCCCCGCTTTTTTCAGGCTTGGCTGATTTCGAAAGCCAGGCGCATGGTTCATCCTGAATGCAGGAACGACAACGCTGGAGCCTAAGGCGGCCATGGAAAAAATCCGGGTGATCATCGCGGACTCGCAACCTGTCATGCGGCGCCTGCTGGGCCGGCGGCTCGCGGCCAGCGCCTGCATCGAGCTGGCTGGCGTGGCGGGCGACGAACCGAGCCTGGTGCAAGCGCTGCAGCAAGGCTCGTGTGATGTCGTGACACTGCGTTACCCGCTGTGGGACACCAAAGACCGCGAGCCTTCCGGCTATGCGCGCATTGGCACGCGGCTCGCCGAGCTGGGCGGGCAGCGCGTGGTCGCGATCGCCAACGTCGTCGACCGTGCCGCCGTGCTGCAGTTGCTCAAGGACGGCTGCCGCAATGTCGTGACAGCCAAGGACGGTGTCGACGAGATCATGAAAGCGGTCTGGATGGCATACCTGGGGCTGGCTTCCGTATCGGAAACCGCTTGCACGCTGATCTGGGGCAGGCCCTGCAGCGGTCCGCCGGACGGCGATTGGGCGGAGCTGCTGACCAGGCGTGAAAGCGAAGTGCTGCGCCTCTACCTGTCGGGCATGTCCGTGACCGGGATCGCCATGCGCACCGGCCGGACCGTCAAGACGATCAGTACGCAAAAGCAGAGCCTCATGCGCAAGATCGGCGCCGAGAACGACGTGGAGCTTGCCGCCATTGCCATCCGGCGCGGCATGTTGTGAGGCCCGGTACGTCGCTTGCCAAGTGCACTACGACCCATGCACTGTCCGGACGCTCCGGACAGTCTCGATGTCAAAACGAGGTATTCAATGAAACGGCTGATGTCGATCGACAGCAGCTCCGCGTTGCCGTTGAGCATTCGCCAGATCCGTTATCTGGTCTACCTGTTCTCCGCCTGCGTGCTTGGGCTGACCGTGTTGTCGTGGGGGGTGCTGCTGCGCTACCGCCTGCACGAGGCGGTCGAGCGTCAGGAGATGGTGCTGCAGTCGCAGTCCGAGCAATTGCAGGCAAAGCTGCACGGGGCCGAGGCGCTGACCGTGCGCGCGCTGGGATCGCTGACGCGGCTTTCCGATATCGGCCTGGCCGATGAACTCGCCGCCGTCAGCGATGAGCAATGGACCGACCGCCTGCGGCGCCGGGGCGACCGGCAGTACATCCCGCTGCTGGTCCCGCCCGCCAGCGCCAGGGCGCCGGGCGCCAGGCTGAAGAGCCTGGCCGACTTGATGACATTCACCTTCCGCGTGAACAACCTGCAGTACCGCGACGTGCAGAACGCCTACCTGGTCGACCTGCAGGCCGACCAGCTCTATGTCATCCCGCGCCGGCTGGACCCGGCACGCGCGCTCATGCAGCGCGATGACGTGCGCCAGACCTTCCTGCGTGACACGCTCGCGCGCCTGCGCAATGACGCGCTGGTCGCACGCCTGCGCGCCCATCCGGGCCAGGCGGTGGTGCTGCCGCCGGCGCTGGACTGGGTCAGCGGCATGCGCACCGTCACTTTCGCCACGCTGGTGCAAGTCGGTGGCGAACCGGCCGCGGTGCTGGCCATGGAGTTCCCGCTGTCGCCGATGCTGCCGGACGGACAGACCATTGACGGCGATTTCGTGCTGGTGACCGATGCCGGCATGGCACTGAGTGCGGATGGCATGCCGGCCGGCACCCTCGGCCAGTCGGTCACGGCATCGCTGGCCGCGCCCGGTACGCGCCCGGGTAGGGTGAGTTCGGCGCTGGTACGGCAAGGGCTGCTGGACTATGTCGTCGTGCTGGAATACCAGTTTGACGCGTGGGGCTGGCGCACGGTCGGCGTGATCGCACTGGGCCAGGTATGGCACCAGTTCCGGCAGAACGCCTTATGGATGCTGGGGCTGACCGGCTCGCTGTCGATGCTGATCCTGGCGTGGATCTGGCTGATCGACCGCCGCATCATGCGCCCTGCGCAGCGTCAGTCCTTGCGCCTGCAGGAAAGCGATGCGCTCGGGCGCTTCGTGATCGAAGTGGCCGGCGTGGGCCTGATGATCGTCGAGCGCAGCACCAGGCAGGTGCTGCTGGCAAATGCCGCGGCCCACTCGATTACCGACCAGGCCACGCCCGCCGGCCTGGCGCAGTTGCAGGATGCCTGTGACGCGCGGCTGACGAGCGAGGGCACCACAACCGAAGGCATGCCGCGGGTGCAGCCCTGCTTCGATGTCGATCTGGTCGGCCGCAACGGCCAGACCCGGTACCTGGAAGTGCGCCAGGTGGAGATTACCTATGAAGGGCGGGCGGCCGTGCTCCGCGCGCTGAACGACGTGACCGACGCGCGCCGCAGCGAGGCGCGCCTGCGCGAGGCGATCCGCGCCGCGGATGCCGCCAACCACGCCAAGTCCTCGTTCCTGGCCACCATGAGCCATGAAATCCGCACACCGCTCAACGGTATGCTGGGCAGCATCGAGTTGCTTGGCCTGACCCGGCTCGATTCGCGCCAGCGCGACCAGCTGGCGGTCATGCAGCACGCGTCGCAGTCGCTGATCTACATCATCAATGACGTGCTCGACTTCAGCAAGATCGAGGCAGGGCAAATGTCATTGCAGTTGCGGCCCTGCCGCGTCGAGGAGATCGTCGAGGACGTGACCCGGCGCTTTGCCGTGGAAGCGGCGCGCAAGCAGCTGCGCCTGCTGTGCGTCAATGATCCTTCGCTGGTTGAGCCGGTGATAGCTGACGTGGTCAAGCTCGAACAGATCCTGAATAACCTGGTCAGCAATGCGGTGAAATTTACCGAACAAGGCAAGGTGATCGTCACGGCCATGCGCAAGCCGGGCGGCGGCGTGGAAATCCGCGTCATCGACACCGGCATCGGCATCGCCGCGCGAGACCAGCGCCGGCTGTTCGAGCCCTTCGTCCAGGCCGAGCAGCCGGACACGCGCCACTACGGCGGCACAGGCCTCGGGCTGTCGATCTGCCGCCGGCTGGTCGGGCTGATGTCTGGCGAGATACGGCTGGTCAGCGAGCCCGGCCTGGGCAGTTGCTTTACCGTCAGCCTGCCGCTGGCCAGCGCTGGCGCCGAGGCGCCGGCCGATGCCTGGCCGCGGACCGCGTTGCGGGGACTGACGGTCGGCCTCAATGTCACCTTGCGCGAGCTCTACCAGGGCGTGGAGCAGTTGCTGCAGTTCTATGGCGCACGGGCGGTCAAGTATGACCCCGCCGCGCCGCCGGCCACGCCGGTCGATGTCCTGGTGTGCGATGAGCAGGCCATGCCTCGCTGCAACGACGCCGATGTGGTGGTGTCGGCCATGGCGCCGGCAGTGCCGGACCTGACGCAGACCCCGGTGGTGGCATCGCCCTATGCCTGGCGCGGCTTGCTGGCGGCGATCGCGGCAGCGGCAGGCGTGGAGGTGACGGCAACGCAGGCGCCCGTGCCGGCGCGCGACGATACGCCTGCCGTGCAGCTGGCGCTGCTGCTGGTGGAAGACCATCCGATCAACCAGGTGGTGATGCGGGAACAGCTTGAAAACCTGGGGCAGAAGGTCGATCTGGCCGGTGACGGGCCCGAGGCCCTGTTGATGGCATCGGGCCGGCATTACGACCTGGTCCTGACCGATCTGCAGATGCCTGGCATGGATGGCTTCACGCTGGCGCGGTGCCTGCGCGATGCCGGCCTCGCCACGCCGATCGTTGCCGTCACCGCCAGCGTGGGGCCCGATGTCGCCGAGCGATGCCAGCAGGCCGGCATCGACCGATGCCTGACCAAGCCGGTGGGGCTGGGCACGCTGCGCAAGCTGCTGGAAGATCTGTCCGGCACCCATATGGCGACGCGGGCAGCGCCGGGCGCGCATGCAGGCGGCGACACACTGCTGCATGCCGACGCGCTGCGGCGGGACCAGCGCGCACTGGCCGAGGCGCTGCTGGCGGGCGACGCCGAAGCGTTTGCCCAACGTTTGCACGGCTTGGCCGGGGCGCTGTCGGTAATGGGCCATGCGCTGCAGAGCCAGGCGTGCCGCTGGCTGGAGCAGGCGGTCCGGCGCTCTGGGCTGGTTGCCATCGGTCCGGACTGGCAGGCCTTCCATGCCGAACTGGAACTGCTGGCAGACGGGCTGGAGTCGCAAGGCGGCACGCAGGGTGCCAACTACACGGCCGATTTAAGGCATGCCTGATGGAGCGGTCACGCGCCGGGCGCGATACTGCATTTGTGGAGCGTCTTCCCGATCGCTCCGCATTCTCCCGGGTGCGTCCCGTCGCGAGAATTTTCCCTGCCGCCTGCTTCCCCAGCAGGCGTTTTTTTGCGTGTTTCACAAATTCGTGAAATGAAAGCGCTTCGCCGAGCCCGGATGCGCGGATGTGCTCGACGACGCGACCGCCCGCAATCTGGAGCCAGCCCCGCTTAGCCTACCTGCGGACCTCCCAGCAGATGTTGGATCTTGCCCCTCTGAGCTTGCTTTCAATATCAGTCGCCCAATAGCACGAGGAGATGCCCAGCTCAGTGCCTTCGAACCTGCCGATGATGAAGATGTTTCCCGAGGCGCCGCTGAGGAAAACCTTCTCGCCATTGCTCTGGATGATGACCCGATTCAGCACCCTGCTGGTTTCAATGGCAACGTCCCGATAGGGCCTAAGTGCCTGTTGCAGGGCAAAATCGGCAAGCTGAGGTTCGTCATTGAATGCCTGATGGATGAGAAAGCGGCGCAAGTGGTCGCCAGCCAGAGGGTTCAGGCCATCAAACAGGCTTTGAACCAGTGGTTTCGGGTTGACGGCGAGGCGGTTGTAATCTGCCAGGGTCAGCCGTATGCGCAGGAAATCCCACCAGAACATGGTTTCGGTAACGCCGACTTCGAGCAGCAACGGTTGCCGGCAGACATGCTTCAACGCATGGGCGCGCAGGTTGGCATCGGGATTGCCATGGTCGCCCGGCCCCCAGCGCGTATATCCCATGAATCCGCTCAACGGAGGATGGGCACGCAGCATCCTGGCCAGCGCAACAATGGTTCTGGACGTGATGCCGGCAGCGTTGCCCCCGTTTTGCATTACGGCTTTCATCACGCGCAGCGCATCATCGCCCATTCCTTCCTTGTTGGCGGTGTAAAAGATTTCCTCGATATCCGACAGTGCGCTTCGGGCATTGCGAGTCCGATAGAAGCGATCGAGATAGATCCTGTCCTGCTGTGCCACGCGAGCGCATGCCTCGCCAAGCGCTTTCCATCGCGACAGGGAGTTGATCTCCGGGAGGGCGCTTGCCGTGATGTTGAATGCGGCATTTATGCGCTTGATTGCATCGACCTTGATGGTAGCGAACTGGCTGGGCCGCAGGTAATCCAGGAAGGAGACCAGCCACTGGTACTTTCTGTCACAGCAGGCTCGCAGTTCGTCGGCAGCATCGTACGCGGCATCCAGGATCGGGCGCCCATATCCCGTCAGCCGGGTGACCTGTCCATGTTGAATGTTGGCGATGGAGTATGCCTGGACCAGATGGGAGGCTGCTGTCATTAGCGGCATGGACAATGGAAGGGGCATGGGATTCTCTCCGGGTCGGTCAATGCGTGCCAGCAGGCGGCCAAGCCCGATGTTACTTATCGCAGGAATGGTCGGAAATCCCTGAAATCGGGTAGGCCGGCGGCATGGGCGCGGCGTCAAATTTGGTTGCGCCATGACGCGCTGGCCGAACCGTGTCTATAATGCTTGACAACGCAACGATTGATCGGGCAATAAAAGTGACCCCACAGCCAGAAAAGTCCGAGGCCAACGGCCAGGTGCTGCCGTTTCGCGAATCCCTGCTGGCCATGCTGGGCGTGGCCTTTGTGGTGATGCTGGTGGCGCTGGACCAGACTGTGGTCGGCACGGCGCTACCGACCGTGGTGGCCGAGCTGCAAGGCTTCGAGTACTACGCCTGGGTAGCCACGGCCTACCTGCTGACATCGGTGATCACCGTGCCGGTGTTCGGGCGGCTGGGGGACTATTACGGGCGCAAGCCGTTCGTGCTGGCATCGATCGTGGTCTTCTCGGTGGCCTCGGCGCTGTGCGGCATGGCGCCGAGCATGCCGTTCCTGGTGCTGGCGCGCGCGCTGCAGGGGATTGGCGGGGGCATGCTGGTCGGCACTGCCTTTGCCTGCATTGCCGACCTGTTTCCGGATACGCATGTGCGGCTGCGCTGGCAGGTGATGATGAGCGCGGCTTTCGGCATTGCCAATGCGGTGGGGCCGTCGCTGGGCGGGCTGCTGACGGAGTGGTACGGATGGCGCGCGGTGTTCTATGTCAACCTGCCGATCGGCGTGCTGGGGCTGTGGTTTGCGTGGCGCTACCTGCCGCACCTGCGCCAGCAGGCCCATAGCGGGCCGATCCGCGTGGACTGGCTCGGCGCCTTGCTGATCGCAGCCGGGCTGGGGTGCGTGCAGCTGAGCGTTGAACTGCTGCCGGCGCGCGGGTTCGATGCCTATACGGGGGGCTTGCTGGTGCTGGCGGCGGTGGCACTGGTGGCGCTGTGGCGGTGGGAGCAACGCTGTGCCAACCCGATCCTGCCGGTGGAGATGTTCCGCAACCCGGGGCTGGCGCCGTTGTTCCGGCTGGCGGTGTTCACGGGCTTCACCATGTTCGCGCTGCTGCTCTATGCGCCGCTGCTGTTCCAGGGCGGCTTTGGCTATTCGCCGAAGGAGGCGGGCATCCTGATCACGCCACTGGTGGTCTGCATCACCGCGGGCAGCATACTTAACGGCCGCATCGTCACGCGCATCCACCGCCCGAATACCATGCTCTATGCCGGCTTTGGCATGCTGGCGGTGTCCTGCCTTGGCCTGTCGCAGGCCACGCGCAGCATGCCGCACGGCGTCTTGCTGACGATCATGCTGATCGGCGGGTTCGGGCTAGGCTTCATCATGCCGAACCTGACGGTGTTTGCGCAGCAGACGGCAGGGCGCGAGCACCTGGGCATTGCCACGGCCATGCTGCAATCGCTGCGCATGGTGGGCGGCATGGTGGGCACCGCCATCGTGGGCACGCTGGTCACGCGCAGCTATACCGGTGGTGTGGAACATGCGCTGTCCGCCGCCAATGCCGGACAATGGACGGCGCGCATGGCGGATCCGCAGGTGCTGATCGACAAGGCCTCGCAAGTCGCGTTGCTCGGCCAGCTGGAGCAGGCCGGGCACAATGGCGCCCTGCTGCTGGAACAGGCGCGCGTATCGCTGGTCAGCGCCATCCACCTCGGCCTGGTGGTGGCTGCGGTGGCTGCCGCGCTGGGTGTGTGGTGCGCCCGCCGGGTACCGTCGATCAAGCTGACCCGGGCGCCGGCGCCCGCCATGGCAGCCGACTGAAGAACGTAACCTGAGGAAAACGGATGGAACTGGAGCGACAAAGCGTGGCCGTACTGCAGCAGTTCGGCCGCACCTACCGCGCCTACGCGGCCGCGTTCGAACAGCGCCTGGGGCTGCCGCTGCCCCGCTGGCGCATCCTGCATGCGCTGCATCACCAGGAGGGCGCGATCGGCCAGAAGGCGCTGGCTGACCTGGTCGGCATGGACCCCGGCGCGCTGACGCGCCAGCTCAAGGCCATGCAGGAACTTGGCTGGGTGGAGCGCAGCACCTCGGAACGCGACAACCGCGTGACCCACGTCACGCTGTCACGGACCGGCCAGCAGGTGGTGGCGCACGCCATGCCGCTGCGCTCAGCCTTTCTGGAGGATGTGCTTGCCGAGGTGTCGCCGTCGACCATGCGCGAGCTGTCGCGCGGACTGGCGCGGCTGGAGGCCGGCATTGCATACGCGCAGGCCCATGCGGCACAGGCAGCCGACGCCGCCTGATACGGCCGCGCCCGTGCCGCTGGCGCTCAGGCAGTCAGCAGCATGCCGTTCAGCGCCGCGAATTCAAACAGTTCCCGGTCGTTGGTGACGCCGAGCTTCTGCATGGCGCAGTTCTTCTGCCGGCTGATGGTCTTGACGCTGCGGCAGAGCAGGACGGCGATCTCACTCACGGACCGTCCGGTCAGGTACAGCCGCAATACTTCCATTTCACGCCGGGACAGGCGCTCCGCGCCGGCCTGGCCGGGTGTGGCCGGGTTGCCGGGATCGGCCTGCGACAGTACTTCAAGCGCGGATTTGCCGATGTAGTGGAAGCCCCGCTGGATACGGCAAACCACAGTCACCAGTTCTGACAGGGGCGAGTCCTTGAGCAGCAGGCCGTGCACCTGGGTGTCCAGGATGGAGCGCAGCACCAGCGGATTGGTGATCATGGTCAGCACGATCACGGCCAGCGACGGATGCCGCCGCCGCAGGCTGGCAAGCAGGCGCAGGCCGTCGCTGTTGCCTTCGCCGTGCGCGGGCATGTGGTAGTCGGTGATCACGACATCGGGACGCAGGCTTTCCACGCTGTTCAGCAAGGCCGTCGCGCTGGTCACGCAGCCGCACACCTCCCACCCGGTCTGGGTATGCAGGCGGTCCGCGACGGCTGCGCTGACCAGGGGGTGGTCGTCGGCAAGCAGGATCCTCAATGTCATCTGGTTGCTCCTCGATTCTTGTTCGTGGCAGCGCCGGCATCAAGAAAACGCCGCACGTCAGCGAGACGTGCGGCGCAAAAACGACGCCAAACAATACGACGCCAGACAACTGCGTGCATTGCCCCGGGACCGGGCCAAACGGGAGACGGCCGGACCGCGGCAATGCCATTGCAGGATATCGGCCGCGCGGTCTGGCGAAACTAGGAGGATTCGCAAAGCGCCGCCGTGGCGCAGCGGCCTGCACCGGTCAAATTGGCGCGAGTGTAGCGCAGGGTCAGCGCTCGGAAAAATGTCTCAAGACTGTAATAAGAACGCCGCCGCTTCTGCGCAGCCAAAGAAAAAGGCGCTGGCGCCATGGGGCTGCCAGCGCCTTGCGGGCGCCGCCGCTGCGGGGCGTTGCGTCACGCCAGTGCGGATTGCGCGTGGGCTGCGGCGCGGCCGTTGCGGCGGCTGTCGATGGCCTTGAGAGGGGCGCGCAGCACGGCGCTGCCGACATCCATGATGTCGCGCAGCACGCCCTTGTCGCCGCTGCGCTCCGGTGCCCAGAAATGCAGTGCGGCCCATTCCGGGAAGCTGCTCGGCGGTGCCAGCAGGCGCGTCTTGCGCTCGCGCGTGACCAGCGGCACGTTGAAGTCCAGCACCGGGCAGATGCCCCCGGCCGAATGCAGCAGCGTGATCTGGGTATGCCATGATGGGACCACGGTCTCGCGATGCCCCGGAGTGCTGGCCTGGCGGCTCAGGAAGGCCCGCAGCGGGCTGCCGGCCTCGCAGTCTTCCTGCAGCAGGATCCAGTCGCTTTCGCCTTCGTCATGGCTGCCGCCGCGCGTGGCGCTGACCAGCCGGCGCGGCGTGGCCATGATGTTGTGCTGGCGCACGCGTTCGGGATCGTGGCCGCTGTCGACGATGAAGGCGCAGTCCAGTTCGCCGCTGCCGAGATGGCCGGCAAGGGTGGCGTCGGCGATCACCGGGCGCGTGATAAAGCTGTCGCGCGGAAACTGCTCGCACAGTGCGGTCAGGATCTCGGTGATGACCGGGTCGCCGATCGACGATGAAAAGCCGATCGAAACGCGTCTGCCGTCGTCACGGCGCTTGCTCAGGCCAGGCTCGCCGGGGCGCACCAGCTGGTTCCATTTGGCCAGGATCTGCCGCGCCGTCTGCTCCAGGCGCAGCGCATGCGGTGTGGGTTCGAGCATCCCGTTGCGCTTGACGAACAGCGGATCGCCGGTGATTTCGCGCAAGCGCGCGAGGCTGTAGGCCACCGTCGGCACGCGTCCCTGCGTGCAGGCCGCAACGGCGCTGAGGTCCCGGTATTCCATGACCAGGACAAAGACATGCAACAACTTCGTGCTGACGTGACGCATTCCGACTTCTCCCGATCCATGACTTTGTTTTCTCTATTTTCTTGTTGGTCCGACACCTACAGCACTGCGTCGAAACAAAGGGCGCAAGCGCGGCCTGGTGTCAGGGCAATGATCCGGTCCCTGACAGTGACAGGCGCAAGCGACATGCACGGCGCGCGCTGCGGGCATGTCCGGATGAAAGACAGGTGGGCGAAAGCCCGGGCAGGATGCTGGGAAAACGCATGGCACGACTCCTGAATGTCCGACTTGCGTCGACAAATGGCGCAGTGACGATTCGATCCTTCAGGCCCGGTACTGTTGGCAGCGTGAACGCGCACCACGTCTGGGTGGTGCGGGCTGCCTGGCCGCTCTTCTGCCGGCGCCGCCAGGGCGCCGCGCGAAGGCGTGCGAAATTTAGTTGTGCCGAGGAATCTTAATACATGCTCAGCAAAAGTCATAGAAACTTGAATTGATGGCAGTCTTCTAATTTTGTTTAGTACCTCTTTGTCTGTACATCAATACATGGCTTGAAATCGGGGCCACCGGGCGATTCATCCACGATCACTGCCGTGCAGAAGGTCGTCATGCCCATGTGTTATCGCGGCCGGCATCTTCGTTTCCGCGATGCGCAGCGCGAATGATCTAACTGGACTCCAAATTGGCTTAACGAAATTTGGCAATGCGCGCCAGCGCCGGCGGCAGCTTGTGCAGAGATAATTTTCTTAACTCGCGCAGCGAAGACACTGAATTGCTTTTTGGCGCGGCCGTGGGCTAACGTAGGGCCAGAGTCGGCACGGTTGGCGGCGCGGCTGGCGCCGCTTGTGGCCCGCCGTTGTGATGCGGAGAGATTCGTGAACAGACGGTATTCGGAAGAGCAGATCCGCGGCTACCTGGCCGAGGCGGCCAGCGGCGTGCCGGTGCGTGAGCTGTGCGCGCGCTATGGTTTCAGCGATGCTTCGTTCTACGGATGGCGGGCCCGTTACGGCCAGCCCAGCCAGGGTGATGCACGTGACGGCCGCAAGCTGCGCGAGCTGCAGGAAGAGAATGCCCGGCTGAAGAGTATGCTTGCGGATGCGCTGCTCAAGCTTGAGCTGATGCGCAACCGTACCGGCCGCCGCAATGGCACTGGCAAGGATCGCTAGCGGCGGACGGTTCTTGCAACTTGCAATGCGCCGCGGTGTCGCTTCCACGTGCCGCGGAGGGTTCTGGAGTATTGGTTTGACGAAGTTTCTGATCAAGGCGGGCGTGCTGGCATGCGCCGCCATGGTGGTTGTCCCGGCGTGGGCAGCCAGTGCTGCATCGGCGGCTGCGGCCGCCGGCACTCCGATGGTGGCCCCGCCGCCGCCACGGATGCTGGACGAAGCCACGGCCGTGGTGGAAGGACCTGATGGCAAGGTGTCTGCGTCGCAGCGGCAGCACTGCCAGTCATTGCTGGACCAGGTCAACGCGCTGCCCGGCGGGCCGCAGTGGTCCACTGGCAAGTCGTCGGTAACCACTGCCGACGGGCGCACATATCCGACACTGGAACGCCAGGCAGACCGCAAGCGCCTGGAAGAGGCGTATCGCCAGGAATGCACGCAGCAGCGCCGCTGAGGCGCCCCCCGGCAGCGGGCCGTCACCTGCGTATTTGTGGAGAGCCGACATGCACCGTTTCAAACACCTCTTCGCATGGTGCCTGGCACTGATGCTGATGGCGCCGCTCGGGCCAGCGATGGCGCAGTCCAAGCTGAGCAATGCCCAGCTTGACCAGCTGACCGCGCCGATTGCCCTGTATCCCGATGCGCTGTTGTCGCAGGTGCTGATGGCTGCCACCTATCCGGCCGACGTCGCAGCTGCGGCGCAATGGTCCAAGGCCAATCCCAGCCTGTCTGGCGATGCCGCGACCAAGGCGGTCGCCAGCCAGGCCTGGGACCCCAGCGTGCAGTCGCTGGCCGCGTTCCCCTCCGTGCTCGACATGATGGGCCGCCAGCCGCAGTGGGTGCAGTCGGTCGGCGACGCTTTCCTGGCCCAGCCCAATGACGTGATGGATTCGGTGCAGCGGCTGCGGGTGCAGGCGCAGAAAGCCGGCACGCTGAAGACGACCGAGCAGCAGAAGGTCGTGACGCAGACCACCGGCGGCACCACGATCGTGCAGATCGAGCCGGCCAATCCGCAAGTGGTCTACGTGCCGACCTACAACCCGACCACGGTTTACGGTACCTGGGCGTATCCCGCGTATCCGCCGGCCTATTACCCGCCGCCGCCCGGCTCCGTGTTTGCCACGGCACTGGTAACGGGCATCGGCTTCGGGCTTGGCGTGGCGGCGGTCGATGCGATGTGGGGCGGGTTCAACTGGAATAGCCACGACGTCAACATCAATGTGAACCGCTACAACAACATCAACGTCAACCAGCGCCTGGACGTCAACCGTGCCAACGTGAACTGGCAGCACAACCCCGCCAACCGCGGCAACGTGCCCTACAACAATGCGGCGGTGCGCGGCCGCTATGACCAGCAGCGCCAGTCCGGCCTCGCCAGCCGCCAGCAGGCTGCGCAACCCGGCCAGCGCGTGGGGGCCGCCGGCGGCGGGGTGCAGCGCCAGCCTTCCGAGCGCGACCAGGCGCGTGAGCGCGCCGCGCAGTCGTTCGAGGGCCGTACCGGACAATCCATACCGGGCCATGCGGGCGGGGTGGCAGACCGCTCGCGCCCGGGTGCCGCCGGCGGTGGCGTGCAGAATCCGCGGCCGGCCGGCGCCGACCGCCAGCGCGCAGACCAGGCCCAGGCCCGCGACCGTGCGCGCAATGCCAACCGGGACAGCGCGCTGCGCGATGCCGGCAACGGCGACCGCGTGCGCCAGCAGACCCAGCGCGCGGCGACGCCGCAGCGGGAAGCGCCGCATGCGCGCCCGGCCGGGCTCCACCAGGGCGGCGGGCACCAGGGCGGTGGTCTGGGCGGCGGCGGTGGAGGCCGGCTCGGCGGCGGCGAACATTTCGGCCATGGTCGGAGGTAAGTCATGATGCACATGACCGCTAATCCCTTCTCTGCCGCAGCCCGAGCGCGCGCGCTGCGCACGCTGGCGGCGGCCGCGGCCCTGTCCCTGGCCCTGCCGGCGATGGCCCAGCAGGTCTTCCCCAGCCCTGACGCTGCCGCCGAGGCGCTGGGTGATGCCATCGCGCGCAGCGACGGCGATGCATTGCAGCGCGTGCTGGGCAAGCAATACCAGTCGCTGGTGCCGGAGGGCTCCATCAACCGCGACGACGTGTACGAATTCCTTGGCGCCTGGGCGCGCCACCATGCCGTGCAGCCCGATGGCGAGCGCCGCGCGCTGATCGCGGTCGGGCAGAGCGGATGGACCTTCCCCGTGCCGCTGGCAAAGCAGAAGGACGGTTGGCAGTTCGACCTGCGTGCCGGCCAGCAGGAAGTGCGCCGCCGCCGGCTCGGGCGCAATGAACTGGTGACGATGGAAACGCTGCTGCAGCTGGCCGATGCCCAGCAGCGCTACGCGGAGCAGGTGGGGCTGGGGCGCTACGCGACCCAGTTGATCAGCGCGCCGGGCAAGACCAACGGCCTGTACTGGCCCGCGGCCAGCGAGCAGGACGCCAGCCCGATCGGCCCCGATGCGCTTGCCATGGGCCCGGATACGCCCGCCGCAGATGCTTTCTACGGCTACCATTACCGGATCCTGCCGCCGGCCAAGGGCAGCGACGCCAAGTATGGCCTGATTGCCTGGCCGGCCCGCTATGGCGATACCGGCGTGCATAGCTTCATGCTCGGCAGCGACCGCGTCTTCTATGAGCGCGACCTCGGGCCCGGCACCGCATCGCGCGCCAAGGCCATCCGCAGTTTTTCGCCTGCCGGCTGGCAGCGCGTGGCGGACCGCTGAGCCCTTGGCCCCTGCGCCCCGGCCAGCCGTCTAGGCCAGCCGGGGTTCGCCGAACTCCCCGCCGTAGGCTTCTGATCTGGCCGCCGCCTGGCGCGGGGCCGGATCCAGGTCGGCATAGACCGCGGCCAGCCCGTCGCGGTCGATGATGCGCAGGTGCCGCTGGCGCACCGAGATCAGCCCGACCGAGGCAAAGCGCGACAGCAGCCGCGACACCGTTTCCAGGGTTAGCCCAAGCAGGCTGGCGATGTCCGTGCGCGACATCGCCAGCGTCAGCGCGCCGTCGCGGTTGCCGTCGCGGCGCGCCTGCTCGCCGGCGAGGTCGAGCAGCAGCATGGCCAGGCGCTGTGGCGCCCTCATCGACCCCACCGCCACCAGCAGCACGCGTTCGCGCTCGGCGTTGCGGCGCATCGCTTCCAGCACCGTTTCACGGAATGGGGCGGCCTGCATGAGGGTGCGCAGGGATTCGACCGAGACCGCACAAACCATTGCATCCTGCAGCGCGATTGCACCAGTCCCATAGACCGGACCTTCGTGCGGCTCAAGCCCCAGCACGTCGCCGGGCAGCGAAAAACCCGTTACCTGCCGCCAGCCCAGCGGCGATTCATAGACCTGCTTGGCGCTGCCATGGCGCAGCGGGTAGACCGTCAGCGCAGGGCGGCCCTGGCGAAACACATGCTCGCCGGTGCGCACCTCTACCAGCTCCGGCTGCAGCGCCATCGGCGCGTGCGGCAGCGGGGCTTGTGGCCTGGCATTGTGGCAAACGTGGCGAAAGAGGCAGAGCAGGCAGGCTGGGGCGCCGCTGTCCGGCATGGTGTCATTGTCCTCCGGTGACGATGGCCAAGTATAAAACGCCGGCAACGCAAGCCATCTCGCTGCGATCTGCATTCTTTCGTATGGCTGGTTTAAAAATTTCGCTTTACGGGGGCGAGGCTCGTTGCGTTTGTGCCATAAGCGCGGGAGCACGCCGGCGGGCGTAATGCGGATTGTGATATGCTGCAACGCAACAATAAAGGCATAGGAGGAGATCGCGTCACACGATCAGGAGTCCTCATGACCAAAAGCTTTGCCGCTGACTGGCACGCGCAGATCCGGCGACTGAGCCGTGCGCAAGCCCGCACGGAAGCCCAGGTGAAGTCCTGGCTGGACCGCGTGGATTCGCTTAATCCGCTCACGCCGGCTCGGCCTGACCGCCCGCCGGGCAAGGTCCGGCCCGCCCGGCCAGCACCCGCGCCGGGTTCCCTGCCCGGTACCTGGCAGGCGCACAGGCTGCGCCTGGCGCCGCTGCCGGGCGAACTGGTGCCGCAACTCTCGTATCACCTCTACATACCGTCCAAGGCCCATCGCGGCCCGTTGCCGGTGGTGGTGGTGCTGCATGGCTGTCGCCAGACGCCGGATGACCTGTCGGCCGGCACCCGCATGAATGCGCTGGCCGAGCGCGAGGGATTTATCGTGGCCTACCCGCAACAGCCCTTGCGGCGCCAGGTGCAGCGCTGCTGGCAGTGGTTCGACCTGGGCGCCGCTGAGGGCGGACGCGAGGCGCAGGCGGTGGCCGCGCTGATCGATGCGCTGGCTGCGCGCCACGACGTGCGCGAGCGCGAGATCTACCTGGCCGGCATGTCCGCCGGCGCGGCCATGGCCGCGGTGGTGGCGTTGCGCTACCCGGGCAAGGTGGCGGCCGCGGCGCTGCATTCCGGCGTGGTCATCGGCGCCGCCGACAACCCGCGCGCCGGCCTGCGGGCCATGCAGCAAGGCTCGGCGGCCGATCCGTCATGGCTGCTGGATGCCGCCGGCGTGACGCCGGGCGGTCCCGAGATGCCCGCGCTGGTGATCCACGGCCTGGCCGACGACGCGGTCCATCCGGTCAATGGCCGTCTGCTGGCGCGGCAGTTCCTGGCTTACAACGGCCTGGAAGACCGGCTCGCCGGTGCGCCCGCGCAGTCCGGCCCGGAGGACGAAGCGCCGGGCCGGTCTCATGAATACCGCTTCGGCCGCTGGCGCCGCGACCTGGTCACGCTGGTGGAAGTGGAGGGCTTGGGCCACGCCTGGAGCGGCGGCGATGCCAGCTATGGCTACCACAGCGATATCGGCCCGGATGCCAGCACGATGATGTGGCAGTTCTTCAGCCAGCACCGCCGTTGAAGTCGGGCAGCACCAATGCGCATCAAGCGCGCACAAGTAAAGGGAGGGCGCCTGCCCTCCCTTTTTCCTTGCAGCAGCCGCGTCAGCCGCGCGAGCGGTCCTTGACGAACAGCGCAGTCACCATGCCCAGCACGCACAGCGCGACCACATAGTGGGCCGGTGCCAGCGGATCCTGCTTCAGCATCAGCGTGACGACCATCGGCGTCAGCCCGCCGAAGATCGCATACGACACGTTGTACGAGAATGACAGGCCCGAGAAGCGCACCTGCGCCGGGAACGCATTGACCAGCACGAACGGCACCGCGCCGATGGTGCCGACCAGGAAGCCGGTCAGCGCATAGAGCGGCAGCAGCAGGTCGGGGCGGGTGAAGATCGTCGTGTAGAACATATAGGCGCAGATGGCCAGCAGCAGGCCGCCGACGAACAGCGTGCGGCGCGCACCGATGCGGTCGGCCAATGCGCCGGAGACGACACAGCCGATCGTCAGGCACAGCGTGGCGACGCTGTTGGCGACCAGTGCCGTGCGCGCGTCAAAGCCATACAGCTTCTGCAGGAAGGTGGGCGTCATCAGGATCACCACCACGATGCCGGCCGACAGCATCCAGGTCAGCAGCATCGACACCGCGACGCTGCCGCGGTGGTTGCGCACCACCGACTTCAGCGGCATTTCCGCGGCCAGCGCCTTGCGCTTCTGCAGTTCGGCGAAGACCGGCGTCTCATGCAGCCAGCGCCGCAGGTACATCGAGGCGATGCCGAACACGCCGCCGATCAGGAACGGCACGCGCCAGCCGTGGTCGGCCAGCTCGGCCGGGGTGAAGACGCTGTTGATGCCGGTGGCGACCAGCGAACCCAGCAGGATGCCGGCAGTCAGCCCCGCGGTCAGCGTGCCGCAGGCATAGCCGACATGGCGCGCCGGCACGTGCTCCGATACGAACACCCAGGCGCCGGGCACTTCGCCGCCGACGGCCGCGCCTTGCAGGATGCGCAGCACCAGCAGCAGCACCGGCGCGGCCAGGCCGATCGACTGGTAGGTGGGCATCAGGCCCATCAGCAGCGTGGGCACCGACATCAGCAGGATCGACAGCGTGAACATCTTCTTGCGGCCGAGCAGGTCACCGAAGTGCGCCATGATGATGCCGCCCAGCGGCCGGGCCAGGTAGCCGGCCGCGAAAATGCCGAAGGTCTGCAACTGGCGCAGCCAGTCCGGCACCGACGGCGGGAAGAACAGCTGCCCGATGACCGTCGCGAAAAAAACGAAGATGATGAAGTCGTAGAACTCAAGGGCGCCGCCAAGCGCGGCAAGGGCAAGGGTCTTGTAATCCTGGCCGGTCAGCGGGCGCGCGCTGGCTCGCGGCGCGCCGACACCTGCGGCGGTACTGCTGGTGGTAGACATGAATGGACTCGCATGGAAGAGATCGCATGCGAAGCGCGCAGCACGGAATACGTGATGGGTGTGGCCGGAGGGTACAGCGCAGGGGAGGCAGGCCCGATGTGGCGGGTAAGCCGCAGGCTTGCGACGAAACGCTTCGCAAAGGGCGTAAAGATACCAGATCGGCCTACGCAGCGTTGAGGGGTCAATTCTGATTTCTTTGCTTTGTCCGAAACCGTTGCCATAATGTCGAAAAATGTGAAATCCGGGGCACAAACCATCGTGCAGCGCCGGAATGCGGGGTCAGATCTTCTGGAACGACATGGCTTTCAAGCAATCCATCCAGGCAGTGGCTGCCACGCCACGCGGCCGGCTGACGACGCGCGTCGCCGGCGGCGTGGTCGCGGCGCTCGCGGTGTTTGGGCTGGCCGGGTATTTTGGCGGCCCGCCGCTGCTCAAATACCTGATTGAAAAGAACGCGACCGACGCGCTGGGGCGCAAGGTCACGCTGGGCAGGGCCCACGTGCGCCCGTTCGAGCTGGCGGCCACGCTGACCGATCTCACTATCTATGAGCGCGATGGCAAGACCCCCGCGCTGACGCTGGGCGAGGCCGAGGCCAATACCTCGCTGGCCTCGGTCTGGCACCTGGCGCCGGTGGTGGACAACCTCCACGTCGACCGGCTGGCCGTGCACGTGGTGCGCGACGCCGACGGCCGCATGAGCTTTGCCGACGTCCAGGAGAAGCTTGCTGCCCTGCCGCCCAAGCCGCCCGATGCCAAGCCGGCGCGCTTTTCGGTCAACAACATCGCAGTTACCGGCAGCAGCTTCGGCTATGACGACAAGCAGCTCGGTTCCAGCCTGCGCGTCGACAACCTGACGCTGACCCTGCCGTTCCTGTCGAACCTGCCGCATGACGTCGAGATCGTGACGCGGCCCACGCTGAGCGCACGGGTCAACGGCACGCCGCTGGCGCTGGACGGCGAAGTGCTGCCGTTTGCCGATTCGCGCCAGACCCGGCTCAACGTCAACCTAGACGGCCTGGAGGTCGCGCGCCTGATGGCGTTCGCGCCGCCGCTGCGCGATGCCGAGGTCAAGTCCGGCAAGCTCGATACGCGCCTGACCGTGGCCTTCCGACAGCAGAAGGACACGCAGGAGATGCTGGTGATGGGCACGGCCGCGTTGCGCGATGCCGAGGTCGTCACGCGCGTCGGCCAGCCGCTGGTCAAGAGCGGCCGCCTGGCGGTGGATATCGGCAAGCTCGAGCCGCTGGCTCACCGCGCGCAGCTGCGCAGCGTTGAGATCGAGGGGCTGGGCGTGGAAGCCGCGCGGCGCGCGGATGGCTCGCTGAACCTGGCCACGGCGTTCCTGCCACAGGCGGTCAGCAAATCCACGGATGGCGTGGCGCCCGCGCCGGCGCCTGCCTCGGCGCCGCCTGCACCCCCGAGG
>NZ_JBYSZW010000004.1:47303-116155 GCF_058787575.1 Cupriavidus sp. FW305-3-2-15-C-LB2 | reverse complement strand
CCTGGGCGCCGGCAGCGGCCGCCGCCTCGGGGGTGCAGGCGGCGCCGGCCAAGGCGGCGCCAAAAGACGTGCCGTGGCGCTATGCGGTCGACCGCATCGTCGTCAGGCAGGCCCGGCTGGGGTTTGAAGATGCGCTGGCGCCATCGGGCCCGGGCAAGCTTGCACTCGGCCCGCTCGATGCCGAGGTCAAGGGCTTCGCCGGCACCGACGGCGACAAGCCGGCCAGGATCGAGGCCACGCTGACCGTGGCCGATGGCCAGACCCTGCACCATGCCGGCGACCTGCTGCTGCGCGACGGCTCGATGGCCGGCACGCTGGAAACCACCGGCCTGCGGCCGCAGGGGTTTGCCGCATGGTGGCCGCGCGAGCTGCGCAGCCAGTTCGGCACTACCGCGGTCAATGCCGAACTGAACTACCGCATGTCGTGGGGCACGCCGCAGTTCCAGTTCGTGCTGGAAAAATCGCGGCTGGAACTGGCGCCGCTCTACGTGGCCACGCGCGATCCGGTGACGATGCCGGTTCCGGCCGCCGCACGCGATGCCGATGCCAGTGCAAGACCCGCCGGCAACGACAATGCCGCCCCGCGCAGCGCACGCCGCGCGCGTGAGCGCGCCGCCGACCGCGAGGGCGCCAACCTGCCGCTGCTGCAGGCTGAAAAACTGGTGCTGGACGATATCCAGTTCGACCTGGCCAAGCAGACCTTCGCCACCAGCCAGGTCACCCTGGCCAGGCCGCAGCTCGCTGCCACGCGCGACCACAGCGGCGAGCTGATCGAGACGGCGCGCCTGTGGGCTACCGAATCGGCGCAGCAGGTGCGCGCCACGCCGCGCCGGAATGGAGCAGCCGCACCCGCCACCAACGGCAAGCCAGCGGGTGGCGGCTGGAAGGCAGACATCGGCAAGGTCACGGTGGAAGGCGGCAGCGCCCGCCTGGCCGACTACCAGCCGGCCGGGGCCAACCGCGGCCGCCCGGTGATCCACCAGTTCCGCAATATCGCGCTGAGCACCGGCTCGGTCGCCTGGCCGCTGACGCCGGCGGCGGTGCCGCTCAAGCTGCATGCCGAATCCGGTCGCCGCGGCGTGATCGGCGTGGATGGCACGGTGTTGCCGACCGTCCCCGCCAGCCGGCTGCAGCTGGACCTGCGCGAGGTCGAGGTGAGCCCGCTCCAGCCCTACCTGGCTGACCGCTTCAACGCCGCCCTGCGCACCGGCACGCTGACGGCAAGGGGCAAGCTCAATGTCGATGCGCCAACCGGCAAGCCCATCGCCGCGCAGTTCAGCGGCAACGTGCAAACCGGCAACGTGCGCACGGTGGACCGCGTCAGCGGCGAAGACTTCCTGCGCTGGCGTTCGCTGGCGGTATCGGGCATCGACTTCGCCATGGACGAGAGCAAGGGCCCGATGCGCGTGAGCCTGGGCAATGTCGCGCTGTCTGACTTCTATGCCCGCGTGATCCTGAACGCCAACGGCCGCCTGAACCTGCAGGACGTGATGGCCGGCGGCGCCGAGAAGGGCGAGGCGGCGCCATCGACCAGCCTGACGCAGGCCAACCCGGCCTCGGCACCGGCAACGCCGCCGGTGCAGACCGGTGATACGCGTACGGCCCAGGTCGAGCAGAAGCCGGGCGGCCCCAAGCCGCAGGTGCGCATCGGCGGGGTCTCGGTCGAGAAGGGCAATATCAATTTCTCGGACTTCTTCGTCAAGCCCAACTACACGGCCAACCTGACCGGCATGAAGGGCAAGGTGTCCAAGGTGTCGTCGGGCGACCCCACGCCGGCCGACCTGGTGCTGGATGGCCGCATCGACGACGATGCGCCGGTCAATATCAGCGGCAAGCTCAATCCGCTGGGTGAGCAGCTGTTCCTGGACATTGCCGCCAAGGCCTCGGGCGTGGAACTGACGCGGCTCACGCCGTATGCGGCCAAGTACGCCGGCTACCCGATCACCAAGGGCAAGCTGACGGTGGACGTGGCCTACAAGATCGAGAACGGCAAGCTCGATGCGAGCAACCACCTGTTCCTGGACCAGCTCACCTTCGGCGAGCGCGTCGACAGCCCGGATGCGACCAAGCTGCCGGTGCTGCTGGCGGTGTCGCTGCTGAAGGACCGCAACGGCGTGATCGACGTGAACCTGCCGGTGTCGGGCTCGTTGTCGGATCCGGAGTTCAGCATCGGCGGCGTGATCGTGCGCGTGATCGTCAACCTGCTGACCAAGGCGATCACGTCGCCGTTCTCGCTGATCGCCTCGGCCTTTGGCGGCGGCGGGGGCGAGGAGCTGGGCTATGTCGAGTTCGCGCCCGGCACCGCGGCGCTGACGCCGGCGGCCAGGGACAAGATCACCAAGCTGGGCCAGGCGCTCAATGACAGGCCCGCGCTGCGGCTGGAAATCAGCGGCCGCATCGACCCGGCCACCGACGAGGCCGGCGCGCGCCGCGCGTGGCTGGATGCGCGCGTGGCCGAGCAGAAGCGGCGCGACCAGCGCGACAGCGCACAGGTGGGCGGCGAGGCCGACAACGACGAAGCCGGCGAGCAGGGCGCCGAGATCAAGGTCTCGAAACAGGAGTACCCGAAGTACCTGGAGCAGGTCTACAAGCGCACATCGATGAAGAAGCCGCGCAACTTCGTCGGCTTCACCAAATCCCTGCCGCCCGAGGAAATGGAAAAGCTGCTGATGGCCAACGCCACGGTCACCGAGGCCGACCTGAAGCGCCTGGCCGAGCAACGCGCACTGGTGGTCAAGCAGTCGCTCGAACGCGAGGGCAAGGTGCCGGAGAGCCGGCTGTTCCTGACCGCGCCCAAGCTCAGCGCCGAGGGCATCAAGGACAAGGGCGCGCCCAACCGCGTGGACTTCTCCATTCGCGGCTAGCCGGGGCGGCAGCGCCGCACGGTGCGGCGCCGCCACAGGCCCGGCCCGGAAAACCGGTATGATTCGGCCCGGACAATCCGTTCCATAGCCGATTCAGGAGTGTGTTTTGCAGCAGGATCAATTGGAAGCCGCCGTCGCCTACAAGACCTGGGTGTGCGTGATCTGCGGCTGGGTCTACGACGAAGAACAGGGCTGGCCGGAAGACGGCATCGCCCCCGGCACGCGCTGGGAAGACATCCCCGAGGACTGGCGCTGCCCGGAATGCGACGTCGGCAAGGCCGAATTCGCCATGATCGAGCTGTAACGCCGCACGCACTTTCCTGTCCGGCCGACCCATGCGGGCTCAGCCCCGGGCTTGCGCCAGCATGGCGGCAAGCAGCACATTGGCGCCCGCCTCGAGATGCTCGGGCCTGGCGTCCTCGATCTCGTTATGGCTGATGCCGTCCTTGCACGGCACGAAGATCATTGCCGCCGGCGCTACCCTGGCCAGGTAGACCGCGTCGTGGCCAGCGCCGGTGACGATGTCGCAATGCGTGTAGCCACGCGCCGCGGCCGCGTGCCGGACATGGGCCACAAGCTCGGGCGCGAAGGGCGTCGGCTCGAAGCGCTGGATCGCTTCGACTTCCACCGCCAGCGCGGCACCTGTAGTGCTGCCGCTGGCCAGCGCCGCGCACGCTGCGCGCAGCCTTGCTTCCATCCGGTCGAGCTGGCCGCCATCGAGATGGCGAAGGTCGACGCTGAACTGTACCCGCCCCGGAATGACGTTGCGTGAAGACGGGTGGACATTGACCACCCCGACCGTCCCCCGGCCATCGGGGGCAAAGTCGTCCGCGATCTTCGCCACTTCCTGGAACAGGAACGAAGCGCCATGCAGGGCGTCCCGGCGCAGCGGCATGGGGGTGGGGCCGGCATGCGCCTCCATGCCCGTCACCGTGACGTCATACCAGCGCAGGCCAAGCGACCCCGTCACCACGCCGATGACCTTGTCCTCGGCCTCGAGGATCGGGCCTTGCTCGATATGCGCCTCGAAGTACGCGCCAACCTTGTGGCCGACCGGCGCGGTGCCCGCATAGCCGATCGCCGCGAGTTCGCCGGCAACGGACTTGCCGGCGTTGTCGGTTGCCGTCAAAGCGGTGGCTTCGGGGAAAACGCCGGCGAACACGCCCGATCCCATCATCACCGGCACGAAGCGCGCGCCTTCCTCATTGGTCCAGATCGCCAGTTCCAGCGGCGCCTCGGTGGTCACGCCGTGCTGGTTGAGCGTGCGCATGACTTCCAGCCCGGCCATCACGCCATAGCATCCGTCGAACTTGCCGCCGGTGGGCTGGGTGTCGATATGGCTGCCGGTCATGACCGGGGCAAGCGCGTCGTTGCGGCCCGCCCGGCGCCCGAAGATATTGCCCACGCGGTCGATGCGCACCGCCAGGCCGGCGTCGCGCATCCAGCCGGTGACGAGGTCGCGCGCCTGCCCGTCCAGCGCGGTCAGGGCCAGACGCGCATTGCCGCCCCTGGGCGTGGCGCCGATCCGCGCCAGGTCCATCAGCGCTTGCGACAGGCGTTCGCCATTGATCGTGATTGCGTTCATACGCCCGTCCCTGACTGTTGGATGCCGCCGAAGAAGGCCGTTGCATTGGCGGCGAGCGAATCGAGGTGGTAGCCGCCTTCCTGCACGACCAGCGTGGGCAGGCCCAGTGCGGCAACGGCGCGGCCGAGGCGGCCGAAGCCTGCGGTGGACACGTCCACCAGCGACTGCGGATCCTCGCGGTAGATGTCGAAGCCGAGCGACAGCACCAGCGCGTCTGCCTGGAAGCGTTCGATGGCGCCGCGTGCGGTGTCCAGCTTGTCGAAGAAGACGGACTCGGGCGAACGGTGCGGCATCGGCAGGTTGAGGTTGTGGCCGGTGCCGGCGCCGCGGCCGTGCTCATCGTCGAAGCCCGCGACCACCGGGTAGAAGTTGGTCGGGTCGCCGTGGATCGACACGTAGAGCACATCGGCCCGGTCGTAGAAGATCTCCTGGATGCCCTGGCCGTGGTGCATGTCGGTATCGAGGATGGCCACGCGGCCAAGGCGCGCGCGCAGGGCCTGGGCGGCGATCGCGGCATTGTTCAGGTAGCAGAAGCCGCCCGCCGCGTCGCGCCGGGCATGATGGCCAGGCGGCCGGCACAAGGCGTAGGCGCGGCGTGCGCCGTCCAGCAGCGCCCGGGCCCCGGCCACCGCGCTCTGCGCCGACCAGTAGGCCGAGCGCCAGGTGTTCAGGCCCACCGGGCAGCTGCCATCGGCGAGATAGCGCGCGGCCTGCGCCAGCACGCCGCGCAGGGCGTTGGGCTCGCGCACGAAGATATTGGACATGACCTCGTCGCCCCAGTCCTCCGGCAGCTCGCGCCAGCTGGCATGGGCGTCCTGCAGGAACTGCAGGTAAGGCTGGTCGTGCACCGCGGCAAGCGGCGCGAGGCCGTGGTCGGCGGGGGCGTGGAGCGCGAAGCCAAGCGCCTCTGCCGCCTGGACCAGCCGCTGCGCCCGCGCAGGCAGCTCCTGCGGCGAGCGCATCCTGCCGCGCGAGTAGTAGCTCTGCGGATGGTGCAGCAATTGCTCGGGATGGAAAAACGTCAGCATGGGGTTTGCAATGTCCGTGGAAAGGCGTCAGGCCTGCGCGGCTTGCGCGGCCGGTTGTGGTTGCTGGCGCTGGCGTGCATCGATGCTGGCGATGCACAGCAGCGACACGCCGGCCAGCAAGGTGTAGAACACCGCCAGCGGCCACCATTGGCCCTGGAAGCGCTGCGCGAGGACGGTCCCCACCAGCGGTGTCAGCCCGCCCGCCACCGCGCCGCAGACCTGGTAGGACAACGAGATCGCCGAGTAGCGCACGCGCGTTTCGAAGACACCGCTGACAAAGCCCGCGATCACCGAATAGAAGCTCGCCATGCACACCACCGCCAGCGCGATGCCGAGCACGATGGCCGGCGCCTGGCGCGTCTGCACCAGCAGGAACATCGGATAGGGTGAAGCCATCGCCAGCAGCGCGGCCAGCTTGAGGAAGCGCGCGCCGCCAAGCTTCTCTGCCAGCCAGGCGGCCAGCGGCTGCGCCAGGAACTGGATGATGGCGACGGCGAACAGGCAGTCGAGGATCAGCGTCCTGGGCAGCGACAGGTATTGCGTGGTGTAGGCAATCATGAAGGTGTTGGTGAAGTACACCCCCGCAATGCCGATGGTATTGGCGCCGATGCACAGCAGCACCGGCACGCGGGCCGTGCGCCAGACCTCGGCAAGCGGCAGCCTGGCGGTCTTGCGCTGCGCCTGCACCTGCGCGAACTCGGGCGATTCATTCACGCCCAGCCGGATCGCCACGCCCACCAGCAGCAGCGCCGCGCTGGCCAGGAATGGCAGGCGCCAGCCCCAGTCCATGAACACCTCGTGCTCCATCGACGTGACCGCGCGGAAAGCCAGCAGCGACAGGATCAGGCCGGCCGGGCTGCCGAGCTGCGCGAACGAGGCGAAGAAGGTGCGGCGGCCCTTGGGGGCATGCTCGCCCGCCATCAGCACCGCGCCGCCCCATTCGCCGCCCACGGCGATGCCCTGCACCACGCGCAGCAGGACCAGCAGCACCGGCGCGATCGCGCCCGCGGTGGCGTAGGTCGGCAGCAGGCCGATGCCGATGGTGGCCACGCCCATCATCATGAGCGTGATCATCAGCGCCTGCTTGCGGCCGATGCGGTCGCCCCAGTGGCCGAACACGATGCCGCCGAGCGGACGGGCAAAGAAGCCGACCGCGAAGGTGCCGAATGACGCCAGCGTGCTCAGGAAGGGATCGCCGCCGGGAAAGAACAACGGGCCGAACACCAGCGCGGCGGCGGTGGCGTAGATGTAGAAGTCGTACCACTCGATCATGGTGCCGACAAAGGCGGCGGTGGCGGCGCGCACGGGCTGGCGCGTGCCGGAAGGGGACACTTGCATGGACTGGCTCCTCACTATGTTTGTGCCGCTGCATCAGGGGCAGCTGTGGGAGGAGTTATCGCGCGTTGACAAATATCAGTCAAATTTCTAATATTTATTTTTCATATAACTTCAATTTATACGTGGCGTGATGGAGCGTTCTGCCCTGGACCGGGCCCTGCTGACCGACCGGCTCGACTGGAACCTGCTGCGCACCTTCCTGACCATCGTCCACGAGCGCAGCCTGAGCCGCGCCGCGGTGCGGCTGCATATCACCCAGCCGGCGGTGAGCCTGGCCTTGCGCCGGCTCGAAGAGCATCTGGGACACACGCTGATCGAGCGGCGCGGCAGCAATTTCCGCCTGACCCGGGCCGGCGAAGAAGTGCTGCGCATCGCCACCGACGTCTATGGCAGCGTGGCGCGGCTGGGGGCTGAACTGGCGGAGCAGCAGGACGAAGTCAGCGGCCTGCTGCGGCTGCTGACCGTGAGCCGTATCCATTCAGGCGTCTATGACGAATGCCTGGCCGCGTTCCATCGGCAGCATCCGCGCGTCACGCTGCAGGTGGACGTGATGCGCAGCACCGAGATTGCGGACGCGCTCGCGCAGAAGGCTGGCGGCGTGGGCCTGAGCCTGTACCGGCAGCCGGGCCGGCAGTCGGGCGACGGGCTTGAGCACATGCTGTTCCTGCGCCAGCGCTATGCCATCTTCTGCGGGCGCCATCACCGGCTGTTCGGGCGCACCGGGCTGGCCATTGCCGACCTGCTGGCCGAGCACTTCGTCTCGTTCAGCAGCGACCAGCTTGGCGACGTGCTGGCGCCATTGGCCGTATTCCGCGACCAGCACGGCTTTTCCGGCCAGATCGTCGCGACCTCGCCCAGCCTCGATGAAATCCGGCGGCTGGTGTTCGCGGGCTATGGCATTGGCTGCCTGCCCGAACATATCGTTGCCGACGATGTCGCCCAGCAACGGTTGTGGCGCCTGCCGCCCGAAGAGGGCGTGGCCGATATCGACATGTACCTGCTGTGGAATCCGGAGCGGCGCCAGACGCCGGCCGAGGCCGCGTTCATCGAGCACTTCCGCCACTACGTGGCGCGCTATTCGCTGATGGAGCGGCTGGGGGAGTCAGTGAACGCGCCGCTGGCGGCGTTGCGCGCGCCGACGGCATGATGGACTACTGCCCGGTTCGCGTACCGGGCAATGGTGCAGAAGAACGCTTGTTGGGGCCTAGCCGTGCCGTCGCAGCGTATGCCGGCACAGCCCGGCGCGTTGCCGTTGTGCAGCGCAACGCCGGTAGCGCATCCGGTACGGATGGCTGCAGCGCCAGATGGCCCGCAAGACGGTAATGAACAGCAGCGCCGCCATGACGGCAGCAAGCAGGCCGATCGACATAACGGCCCTCCTCCCCAAAAACCGTCTGTCCGACCTCTGGGGTCAGATCAGCAGCGGTAATGCCTCTAGCACCAACACGGCAACCAGTGCGCCGATCAGGGCGCCCATGGTCCGGCAACTGATGCGCAGGTACTTGGCAGTCACCGGGATCGAACCCATGGCGATCACGCCTACCAGCGCCATCGGAATCAGGAATACAAGATCATGCGCGGTGAAGTGCATGGCGGTCTCCTGTCTCTCTTTTGTGATTCCAGTATAGGCAGTGTGTGCCCGATGCATGGCTGCGTGCATCGGGATTGTCCCGAACCCGGGAGATGCGGATGCCACCCAGGTACCGATGCGCGCACTTAGGACGGTTCAGGCGTTGCGCTGCGTACGCATGCCCCACGTTTTTCGCCATGCGAACCCCCGAAGCGGGAAACACGTGTCCTATGCTGATCAGAGACGCGGGGCCCCGTTCCCATTCAAGTCCAATGCCCCGCGGACCGAGAGAGACGGAGGTGGCTATGGAACTTCACATGCAATCGCACCACTACGTGCGGCGGCAGCCGGACTGGACCGCGGCAGCGGTCTCGGGGCTGGCGGCCGGGGCGTTGCTGCTGGTGCTGGAGCTGTTCTGGTCGTCGATGGTGTCGGGCGTGAACCCGTGGATCGCCACGCGCATGATCGCCGGGATCCTGATGGGCCAGGACGTGCTGCAGAGCGCAACGTTTACCGTCGGCACGGTGGCCGCGGCGCTGGTGATCCATTTCGTGCTGGGCGCCGTGCTGGGCATGATCCTGGCGGCCATCATCGCGCCATTCACGCTGGATTCGAGCCTGGGCATGGCAATGCTGGCGGGCGCCGTGTTTGGCATGGTAGTGTACTTCTTCAATTTCTATGTGATGACGTTGGCCTTCCACTGGTTTGTCGAGGTGCGCGGGTGGCATACCTTCATCGGGCATCTGATCTTTGGGATGGCCGCGGCGGCATGCTACTGGAAGCTGGAGAGCAAGGACGTATCGCACTGACAGCGCTTCGGGGCAGGGCGCGGCGAGCGCCGGCTCATGGCGGTTGCGTTGCGCGCGCCAGCTTTTGGGCGGGTACGCGCGCAAGACCTGCGGCGGCCGGAACCAGGGGTTCCCGCCGCCGCTTTTTCTCGCGCTGCGCGCTTGTGCAGTGCGACACCAATGCATTGGCATGTCGCCTTGCAGTGACCTGACGGCATGCACTAGTCTTATGTCTACCTGCGTGACTTGCGCATCCCTCGCCGCGCGCGAGGAGGAGGGTGGATATGGCGTTGGCCATCGCACTCGTAGTCATGGTCGTCGGTTCGGTGCTCTTCCATTTCATGAGCCCGTGGTGGGCGACCCCGCTGGCGTCCAACTGGCAGCAGATGGACGACACGCTGACCATTACCCTGGTCATCACCGGCATTTTCTTCATCGGCATCAACCTGTTTGTCGGCTACATCGTCTGGCGCTTCCGGCATGAGGCGCCGCATCCCAATGGCGGCACCGGCCACCGCGCGTCCTACCACCCGGAGAACAGCAAGCTCGAACTGTGGCTGATCGGCGGCACCACGCTGGGCGTGGTGCTGCTGCTGGCGCCGGGCCTGTTCGTCTACGCCGACTACGTGCGCCCGCCGCGCGAAGCGATGGTGATGGAAGTGGTGGGGCAGCAGTGGTCCTGGGCCTTCCGCTTTCCCGGCAAGAGCGGCCAGCTGGGTGCTTCCGATGCGCGCTTTGTCACCGGTGCGAATCCGCTCGGGCTGGACCCCGACGATCCGCGTGGCCTGGACAATATCGTGATCGTCGGACCGGAGGTGCACCTGCCGCTGAACAAGCCGGTCAAAGTGCTGTTGCGCTCCAAGGACGTGCTGCATGACTTCTACGTGCCGCCGTTCCGCGCGCGCATGAACATGGTGCCGGGCATGGTGACGTCGTTCTGGTTCACGCCGACGCAGGCGGGGCGCTTCGATATCCTGTGCGCGCAGCTGTGCGGCGTGGGGCACTACAACATGCGCGGCACGGTGGTGGTGGAAGAACCGGCTGCGTACGAGGCATGGCTGGCCAGGCAGCAGACCTTTGCCATGACGCTGGCGAAGGCCGCGGCACCGCCGGCGGCAATGGCCGCTGCCGCACCCGGCGCCGCGGGCGACGCCGGCACCGTCGAGAAGGGACGCGCGCTGGCGCAGAGCAAGGGCTGCGTCGGCTGCCACAGCATCGACGGCAATCCGGGCGTGGGGCCGACCTGGAAGGGCCTGTACGGCAAGACCGAGACCTTTGTCGACGGCAGCAGCGCCAAGGTGGACGATGCCTTCCTGCACAAGGAGATCACCGACCCCAATGCGCGGCTGGTCAAGGGCTTCGGCCCGGTGATGCCGAAGTTGCCGATGAGCGAGGATGAGGTCGCGGCACTGACCGCCTATATCAAGTCGGCCGGCAGCGGCGCGGCGGAAGCCGGCACGGTGGCGCCGGTGGCGCCCGCGGACGTGCCCGCCGGCCCGGCTGCCGCGACCAGCGCCGCCACCACGGCAACCGCTGGCTCTGGGGCGCCCGCTGCCACGCCCGGGGCCGCGTCCGGCACCTATACGACTTCGACGGCCGTGGCCGTGCCGCCCTCGGCGGCACCCGCGCCCGCCAGGAAGTGAGGAGACCCGCATGGCTTACGCCGACGATGCCGCCCATCACGCGCCGCAGAGCTTCTGGACCCGCTATGTCTGGAGCCAGGACCACAAGGTGATCGCCGTGCAGTACACCATCGTGGCGATCGTGGTGGGCCTGGTGGGCGTGGCGCTGTCCAACCTGATGCGCATGCAGCTTGGCTTCCCGGGGCGCTTCGAGTTCATCGACGCCAACCGCTACTACCAGTTCGTCACCATGCACGGCATGATCATGGTGATCTACCTGCTGACGGCGCTGTTCCTGGGCGGCTTCGGCAACTACCTGATCCCGCTGATGGTGGGGGCGCGCGACATGGTGTTCCCCTTCCTCAACATGCTCAGCTTCTGGGTCTACCTGCTGTCGGTGATCGTGCTGCTGGCCAGCTTCTTCGTGCCCGGAGGGCCCACCGGCGCGGGCTGGACGCTATACCCGCCGCAGGCCATCCTGCCCGGCACCCCAGGCCATGACTGGGGCATCATCCTGATGCTGGTGTCGCTGGCGATCTTTATCGTCGCGGCCACCATGGGCGGCCTCAACTACGTCACCACCGTGCTGCAGGCGCGCACGGAAGGAATGACGCTGCTGCGCATGCCGCTGTCGGTATGGGGCATCTTCATGGCCACCATCCTGGCGCTGCTGGCGTTCCCGGCGCTGTTCGTGTCGGCGGTGATGATGCTGCTGGACAAGACCCTCGGCACCAGCTTCTTCATGCCGGCGATGGTGTCGATGGGGCAGCAGCTGCAGTACAAGGGCGGCAGCCCCCTGCTGTTCCAGCACCTGTTCTGGTTCTTCGGCCACCCCGAGGTGTATATCGTCGCGCTGCCGGCCTTCGGCATCGTCTCGGACCTGGTCAGCGTGCATTCGCGCAAGAGCATCTTCGGCTACCGCACCATGGTGTGGGCAATCCTGGCGATCGGGGTGCTATCGGTGGTGGTGTGGGCCCACCACATGTTCGTCAGCGGCATGAACCCGTACTTCGGCTTCTTCTTTGCCACCACCACGCTGATCATCGCCATCCCCACCGCGATCAAGGTCTACAACTGGGTCATCACGCTATGGCGCGGCGATATCCATTTCACCGTGCCGATGCTGTTCGCGATCGCCTTCATCAGCACCTTCGTCATCGGCGGCCTGACCGGGCTGTTCCTGGGCAATGTCAGCGTGGATATCCCGCTGTCCAACACCTACTTCGTGGTGGCGCACTTCCATATGGTGATGGGCGTGTCGCCGATCCTGGTGGTGTTCGGCGGCCTCTACCACTGGTACCCGAAGGTCACTGGCCGGATGCTGGACGACAGCATGGGCCGGATCCATTTCTGGGTCACCTTCGTCGGCACCTACGCCATCTTCTTCCCGATGCACTACCTGGGCGTGCTGGGCATGCCGCGCCGCTACTACGCCTACGAGAACTACGCCTTTATCCCGGAGTCGGCGCATGTGATGAACATGTACATCTCGGTGGCCGCCTTCATCGTCGCCACGGCGCAGCTGCTCTTTGTCTTCAACCTGGTGTGGAGCCTGTGGCATGGCCGCAAGGCCGACGCCAACCCGTGGCGCGCGGCCTCGCTGGAATGGCAGACGCCGCAGACGCCGCCCGCGCACGGCAACTGGGGGCCGCACCTGCCGGTGGTGTACCGCTGGGCCTATGCCTACAGCGTGCCGGGCGCGCGCGAGGACTTTATCGCGCAGAACGCGCCGCCGGAAGAGGGCGGGGCCGAGCCTGAACCGCATGCCAGCCGCGGAGCCGTCGCATGAACGCCGAAGCCCTGTACAAGGTCAGCCGCGACGATTTCGGCGGCAGCCCGTCCGACGAGAATGCCGCCAACCACCGGCCGCAAGGGCGCGCCCCCGCGAGCATCGGCCTGTGGGTGTTCATGGGCGTGGTGACCTCGCTGTTTGCGCTGTTCCTGACCGCCTATGCGCTGCGCATGGACAGCCCGGACTGGCACCGCATCGGGCTGCCCTGGCAGGTGTGGCTGTCCACCGCGCTGCTGGGCGCCGGCAGCGTGGCGATGGCGGTGTCGTCGCGCGCCGCGGGCCGGGGCGAGATGGCCGTGGCCAGGCAGGCGCTGCGCCTGGGCGGTCTGGGCGCGGCCGGCTTCGTCGCCTCGCAGCTGTGGGCCTGGCAGGCACTGGGCGCGATGCAGGTGATGCCTGCCGGCAACCCGGCCGGCAGCTTCTTCTACCTGCTGACAGCGATGCACGGCCTGCACGTGCTGGGCGGCCTGGCCGGCTGGGGCTTTGCCATGTCGTCGCGCGGCAGCGGCGAGGCCGCGGTGCTGCGCATGCGGCTGTGCGCGCGCTACTGGCATTTCCTGCTGGCGGTATGGGTGGTGCTGCTGGCGGCGCTGGGGTGGCTTACGCCCGAACTGGTGCGCTATATCTGCGGCACGGCCTAGCGGCGGCGGCAGCAAGGAGGACCGGCATGTCAACGCAACTGTCTTCACCATCGAGCCCACCCGGCGTGGCGCCCGCGCCCCCGGTGGGCGGCGTGCGCGGCCTGCTGGCCGACTGGTCGTCGGACCAGCAGGCCTTCAAGGTGTCGTGGGGCAAGGCCATGATGTGGATCTTCCTGCTGTCCGACACCTTCGTCTTCAGCTGCTTCCTGACCGGCTACATGACCGTGCGCATGTCGACCACGGTGCCGTGGCCCAACCCCAGCGAGGTGTTCGCGCTGCACGTGGGTGGCGCCGACATTCCGTTGCTGCTGATCGCCATCATGACCTTCGTGCTGATCACCAGCAGCGGCACCATGGCGATGGCGGTCAACTTTGCCTACCGGCGCGCGCGCCGCGAGTGCGCGCTGCTGATGTTCGTCACCGCGCTGTTCGGCGTCATGTTCGTCGGCATGCAGGCCTTCGAATGGACCAAGCTGATCGTGGACGAGGGCGTGCGCCCGTGGACCAACCCGATGGGGGCGGCGCAGTTCGGCTCGACCTTCTTCATGATCACGGGCTTCCACGGGCTGCATGTGTCGTGCGGCGTGGTGTACCTGCTGATCGTGGCCACGCGCGTGCTGCGCGGACGCTACGAGGCCACCGGCAACTACCAGATCGTGGAGATCGCGGGCCTGTACTGGCACTTCGTCGACCTGGTCTGGGTGTTTATCTTTGCGTTGTTCTATCTCTGGTGACGGCCATGGCATCGAATCCGGCAACTCCCGCAACCCCGGTGACGCCAGCGCATGGCTCCGGCAACGATGCCGGGCATGCCGCGCACTCCGGCCAGCAGCATCCTATCGGGCTGTACCTGAAGATCTGGCTGCTGCTGTTCGTTCTGTCGACGCTGTCGTACCTGGTCGACTATTTCCATGTCACCGGCTACCTGCGCTGGACGCTGATCCTGGTGTTCATGGGGCTGAAGGCGGGGCTGATCGTGGCAGTGTTCATGCACATGGCATGGGAGCGCATGGCGCTGATCTGCGCCATCCTGGTACCGCCGCTGTGCCTGCTGGTGCTGGTCTGGCTGATGGCGGAAGAAGCGAATCATACGTTCCTGACGCGCGGTATCTTCTTCCGCTGACGGGGAGGCGCCGCCGGCCCCGGGGAGGGAGCCGGCGGCAAGCCGCCTTGCACCGCGCCCGGGCGCTCAGGCCTGGGTGATGAACTTGGTTACCAGGTAGCCATCGAAGGTCTCCTGGCCGCCTTCGCTGCCGATGCCCGAATCCTTGATGCCCCCGAACGGGGTCTCGGCCAGCGCCATGCCGAAGTGGTTGATGTTGACCATGCCGGCTTCCAGGCCGTTGGATACTTCGGTCGCGGTCTTCAGCGAGTTGGTGAACACATACGAGGCCAGGCCAAAGGGCAGGCTGTTGGCGCGGCGCAGCACCTCGGCCGTGTCCTTGAAGCGCGTCACGGGCGCCACCGGGCCGAACGGCTCGTCGGTCATCAGACGCGAGTCGTCGGGCAGGTCGGTGACCACGGTGGGCGCGAAGAAATAGCCCTTGTCCCCCAGGCGCGAGCCGCCTGCCACCACCTTGCCGCCACGCTGGCTGGCATCGTCCAGGAACTGCTCCATTGACAGCACGCGGCGCTCATGCGCCAGCGGCCCCATCTGGGTGCCGTCCTCCAGGCCGTTGCCGACCTTGATCGAGCCGATCACCTCGGTAAAGCGCGCCAGGAAGCGGTCATAGGCTTTCTCCTGGACATAGAAGCGCGTCGGCGACACGCATACCTGGCCGGCATTGCGCAGCTTGAAGCGCGCCAGCATCTCGGCGGCGGGGTCGATGTCGGCGTCGTCGAACACCAGCACCGGCGAATGGCCGCCCAGCTCCATGGTCACGCGCTTCATATGCGCGCCGGCCAGCGCCGCCAGCTGCTTGCCCACCGGCACCGAGCCGGTGAATGAAATCTTGCGCACGATCGGCGATTCGATCAGGTAGGTCGAGACCTCGCTGGGCACGCCCCAGACGATGTTGAGCACGCCCGGGGGCAGGCCCGCATCATGGAACAGCTGCGCCAGCGCCACCACCGCGCTGGGCGAGTCTTCCGGCCCCTTCAGGATCAGCGTGCAGCCCGCGCCCAGCGCCGACACGATCTTGCGGATGGCCTGGTTGAACGGGAAGTTCCACGGCGTGAAGGCGGCGCACACGCCGATCGGCTCGCGCACCACGATCTGGCGCACATTGGGCTGGCGCGGCGGGATCACGCGGCCGTAGATGCGGCGGCATTCCTCGGCATGCCAGTCGGCGTGCTCGGCGCAGACCATCACTTCGCCGACGGCTTCGGCCAGCGGCTTGCCCTGGTCCAGCGTGATATTGCGGCCGATCTCCTTGGCGCGCTCGCGGGTGAGCTCGCCCACGCGGCGCAGGATCCTGGCGCGCTCCAGCGGCGAGGTCTTCTTCCAGGTTTCAAAGGCGCGCTGCGCGGCGGCCAGCGCGCGGTCCAGGTCGGCGCGGCTGGCGTGCGGCAGCTTGCCCAGCACTTCCTGCGTGGCCGGGTTGATGACATCCTGCTCGCGCCGGTCGCCTCCCTTGATGAATTCTCCGTCGATATAGAGGGCGAGATCCTGGTACATGCGTGTTCTCCTGGTGGGCGGTGAAACCGCAAGCTTAACCCGGCGGCCGCGTTCATGCAGCGCGCCGGGTGTGTTCCCAGGAGGAATGTGCGGGAATGTCCCCGCGGCCGGTTCAGCCGATGTCAGGCGGCATCGCGCGTGCGCGCCACCGGCACGACTTCAGCCCCGGTGCGGGTGGCTTCCACCACCAGGATCACGAGCAGCGTGATCAGCGTCAGGCCGAACACCGCATAGCCGATGCTGTCGCCCTCGATGGCGAACAGGCTGGGCGCGTAGGTCGGGCTGGTGCAGATCATGGTGCCCGCAGACATGCCGGTGTAGTGCATGCCGCAGACGGCAACGCCCATGACCACTGCAGCTGCCAGCTGCTTGCCGCGGGTCTTCACCGTGGTGGCCAGCCACAGCGCCACCACCGACACCACCACGGCGATCACCACCGACAGCCCGATGATGGCCAGGTCCCAGTCGAAGCGGGTGTTGGAGCGGATCGCGGCCATGCCGGTGTAGTGCATCGCCACCACGCCCAGCCCGGTCAGCACGCCGCCCTTGACCACGTTGTCGGTACGGCTGCCGCACGGGCGCGAGGCGATCGCCAGTCCGGCGCCGGCCAGCACCATCACGACCACCAGCGAAGCCAGCGTCATGAACAGTCCGAACTCGCGGTGCGTCGGGGTCTGGTAGGCCACCATGCCGATGAAATGCATCGACCAGACCGCGCCGCCGCCCAGCGCCACGCTGGCGCACAACAGCCGGTCCACGTCCAGGCGGCCGTCGGGCATGCGCACGCGCCGCGACCAGCGCAGGCCCACGTAGGCGCCGCAGACAGAGATCAGGAACGACAGGCCCACCATCGGCCAGTCATAGGCAAACGGCACCAGGGCGCCGGAAACAGGCTGGAAACCGACAAACATGACCCCACCTCCTCGTTTTGACTGCGACTGAAGGGCGCACGCGCATGCCGGGCATTGCTTCCGGCAGCCGGCCTGGGACGCGGTGGTCCCGTGCCGAGTATGCAGGGGGCCGCAACCGGAGGGGAATAACTCATTCAGGTAAAGAGCACGGCGCTGTGCCGGCCGTGTGTCCTTGTAGCTGCCTCCGGGCAGGAATAGACTGGGCGGATTTCCCCATGCGCGACGCCTCATGAAGCCAGACGCCAGACTGACCACCGGCCCGATCGGCCGCACCCTGCTGCTGTTCTCGCTGCCGGTGCTCGGCAGCAACATCCTGCAGTCGCTGAACGCCTCGATCAATTCGGTCTGGGTCGGCCGCTTCCTGGGCGAGGCCGCGCTGACGGCAACCTCCAACGCCAACATCATTCTGTTCTTCCTGCTGGGCGTGGTGTTCGGTATCAGCATGGCCAACACCATCATGATCGGACAGGCCGTGGGCGCGCGCGACCTGGACGAGGCGCGTCGCGTGGTCGGCACCAGCACCACCTTCTTTGTCGGGCTGTCGGTGCTGGCCTCGGCGCTGGGCTATTTCTATACGCCGGCCATCCTCGCGGCGATGCACACGCCGGAAGACGCCGCGCCGCTGGCGGTGAGCTACCTGCGCATCATCTTCCTGGCGCTGCCATTCATGTACTTCTACAACTTCGTGATGATGACGCTGCGCGGCGCGGGCGATTCGCGCACGCCGTTCTGGTTCATGCTGTTGTCGGTGGTGCTGGACGTGGCGCTCAACCCGGTGCTGATCTTCGGTATGGGCCCGGTCCCGCCGCTGGGTATCGCGGGCTCGGCGCTGGCCACGCTGATGGCACAGCTGGCGAGCCTGGCGGCGATGATGGTGCTGCTGTACCGGCGCCACCATTTCCTGCTGCTGCACCGTGGCCAGCTTGCACTGCTGCGGCCTGATCCGGCAATCCTGCGGGCGCTGGTGGTCAAGGGCTTGCCGATGGGCCTGCAGATGGTGGTGATCTCGTCGTCGGCGATCGTGATGATGGCGCTGGTCAATGCCTATGGCTCGCAGACCACCGCCGCCTACGGCGTGGCCTCGCAGCTGTGGACCTATGTGCAGATGCCCGCGCTGGCGGTAGGCGCGAGCGTGTCATCGATGGTGGCGCAGAACGTCGGCGCCGGACTGTGGCAGCGGGTGTCGCGCATCACGCGCGTGGGGCTGCTGATCAATGTGGTGATGACCGGTGCGCTGGTCGCGCTGATCTATCTGTTCAACCGGCATTCGCTGGGGCTGTTCCTGGGCACTGACGGCGTCGCCATCGGCATCGCGCAGCATATCAACGTGGTGGTGCTGTGGTCGTTCATCCTGTTTGGCTTCACCATCGTCATCTTCGGCACGGTGCGCGCCACCGGCGCGGTGATGGCGCCGCTGGTGATCCTGTTCCTGTCGATGTGGGTGATCCGGCTGCCGTTCGCGTGGTTGCTGGGACCGCGCATCGGCGCCGAGGCGATCTGGTGGAGCTTTCCGCTGGGCTCGGTGGTGTCGCTGGTGCTGGCGGCCGGCTACTACCGCTTCGGCAACTGGCGCCGCAGCCATATCCTGCCCACCGTGCCGCACCCGGCGCAAGCCGTGGGGCAGGCGCCCGATACCAGCATGGGAGCGCCCTGCGAAGACGCGGGCGAGGTCGTCGAGGAGACCGCCTCTGCAACGCCCGAGCCCGCAGTCGTGCGCTGAGCTGCAGCGGCCCGCGATCGTGCCGCCGGCTTTGAAAGCCATTCGAAAGATCGGTGTGTCATCGTGTCATCGCTGGCACTCCCTCCCAGCGCACGTGTCGCCTGCCTGGCCAGAGCAGGCGCGCATCCTTCCGGCCGCGCCTTGCCTTGATGCAAGTGCGCGTGCCGTCTTGTTCGCCTGACATTCCCGTCGACTTTTCTTCCGGATTCTTCATCGAAAAATACATCACGTTGTGATGTATTTTTTTCATGAATAGGCTGGATTTGCCCTTGTTTCCAAGGGGTATCGGTGAATACCCCTAAACCAAGACAAATGAAAGGCACCTGAAAGATCACGTCTCTAAGGTTCGGGTCAACCGTCGGGGAGCATGCGCGCCGCATGCCTTGCCGCTCGAGCCAGTGCGTCCCCGGCATGGCATTTCGTGAACTTTGAGGAGAATCGTTTTGCGCATACGCAGCCAAAAGGACTTTGCCTCCGGCCTGATGTTCGTTCTGGTCGGTCTGGGCTTTTCCTGGGTCGCTCGCGGCTATTCCATGGGAACGGCCGCGAAGATGGGACCCGGATATTTTCCATTCCTGCTGGGACTGGTGCTGGCAGTGCTGGGGGCGGTGGTGCTGCTGTCCTCGCTGTCGCCCAAGGGCGAGGAAGACCATCTGGCGCGCTGGGACCTGAAGACGCTGCTGTGGATCCTCGGTTCGGTGGTGCTGTTCGGCCTGCTGCTCAAGCCGCTGGGCATGGTGCTGTCGGTGTTCGTGCTGGTGATGGTGTCGTCGATGGCCAGCCATGAATTCAGCTGGAAGGGCGCGCTGCTCAACGCCGTGGTGCTGGTGCTGATCAGCCTTGGCGCATTCGTCTACGGCATCAACCTGCAGATGCCGGTGTGGCCGGCCTTTATCACCGGTTAAGGAGCGCCGACCATGGAATTGTTTGATCACCTTGCGCTGGGCTTTTCCACGGCCCTGTCGCTGCAGAACCTGGCCTACGCCTTCCTGGGCTGCGTGCTGGGTACCCTGATCGGCGTGCTGCCGGGCCTGGGGCCGCTGGCCACCATCGCCATGCTGCTGCCGATCACCTACACGCTGCCGCCGGTGGCCGCGCTGATCATGCTGGCCGGCATCTACTACGGCGCCCAGTACGGCGGTTCGACCACCGCCATCCTGGTCAACCTGCCTGGCGAATCGTCATCGGTGGTGACCACCATCGACGGCTACCAGATGGCAAGGCGAGGACGAGCGGGGGTGGCGCTGGCCACCGCCGGCCTGGGCTCGTTCTTTGCCGGCTGCGTGGCCACCCTGATCCTGGCAGCCTTTGCCACGCCGCTGTCTGAACTGGCGTTCAAGTTCGGCCCTGCCGAATACTTCTCGCTGATGGTGCTGGGCCTGATCGGCGCCGTGGTGCTGGCCTCGGGGTCGCTGCCCAAGGCGATCTCGATGATCGTGCTGGGGCTGTTGCTGGGCCTGATCGGCACCGACGTGAACTCGGGCGCGGCGCGCTTCTCATTCGATGTGCCGGAACTGACCGATGGCATCGACTTCGTGGCGCTGGCCATGGGCATGTTCGGCTTTGCCGAGATCATCGCCAACCTGGAGCAGAAGGAAGCGCGCGAGACCTTCACCAACCGCGTGACCAACCTGTTCCCGACCAGGGAAGACTTCAGGCGCATGATCCCGGCTGTGCTGCGCGGCACCGCGCTGGGCTCCGCGCTTGGCATCCTGCCCGGTGGTGGCGCGGCGCTGGCCTCGTTCGCGGCGTACTCGCTGGAGAAGAAGACCTCCAAGTACGCACATGAATTCGGCAAGGGCGCGATCGAAGGCGTGGCAGGTCCGGAGTCTGCCAACAACGCCGCGGCACAAACCTCGTTCATCCCGCTGCTGACGCTGGGCATTCCGCCCAACGCGGTGATGGCGCTGATGGTGGGTGCGATGACCATCCACAACATCCAGCCCGGCCCGCAGGTGATGACCAGCAACCCGGCGCTGTTCTGGGGCCTGATCGCCTCGATGTGGATCGGCAACCTGATGCTGATCATCCTGAACCTGCCGATGATCGGCATCTGGGTGAAGCTGCTGACCGTGCCGTACCGCTTCCTGTACCCGGCGATCCTGGTGTTCTGCGGCATTGGCGTGTACTCAGTCAACAACCAGACCTTCGACGTGTTCATGGCCGCCGGCTTTGGCATCATCGGCTACCTGTTCCTGAAGCTGCGCTGCGAACCCGCTCCGCTGCTGCTGGGCTTCGTGCTGGGGCCGATGATGGAAGAGAACTTCCGCCGCACGCTGCTGCTGTCGCGTGGTGACTTCACCGTGTTCGTGACCCGGCCGCTGTCGGTCGGACTGCTGATCGCAGCCGCTGCCCTGGTTGCAGTAGTGGCGCTGCCGTCGATCAAGGCCAAGCGCGAAGAAGCGTTCCAGGAAGAATAGCGCCACGCGCGCTCCCCGGAAGGGCGCCGGCCTGTTTGATGCCGGCCGGCGCACGCAACGCAAGCAAACGGGGTGCCTTCGCGCACCCCGTTTGCTTTCGCGGGCCGATCGCGTATCCGCCCGCCATCAAGACCAGAGAGCGCCCGACTGCGGCAGCAGTCATGGGCTGCGCATGATGATCAGGATTCCCGCACCATCGGGTGCGCCGACAGCGCCCATGAAACCGCCCATCTTTGACCGGCTTTTCTCACGCATCCATGTGCTCAAGCTTGTGCAGTCGAGCCCGTCCACGGTCCTGAGCCTGGTCGACCGGCTGCGCGAGCGCGGCATCGACAAGAATATCCGCTCGTTGCGGCCGATCCTGCGCAGCCTGATGATGGCGCGGGCCATTACTGCCGAGCTGGTTGAAGGCTG
The DNA here is from genome assembly GCF_058787575.1 of Cupriavidus sp. FW305-3-2-15-C-LB2. Lineage (NCBI taxonomy): Bacteria > Pseudomonadati > Pseudomonadota > Betaproteobacteria > Burkholderiales > Burkholderiaceae > Cupriavidus > Cupriavidus sp. FW305-3-2-15-C-LB2. The sequence goes on along the minus strand of NZ_JBYSZW010000004.1, from coordinate 94,845 downwards.
TGGCCGCGTCTATTGCATCACCGAGCAGGGGCGGGCGGAGCTGGAGGCTTATATGTCGCACCTGGCGGTGCTGAAGGCGGAGCTGGAGCCGGGGGCAGAAGAGTAGGGGCAGTCAGCTGCCACCCGTCAGACAAAAAAGGCCGGCCCATCGGACCGGCCTTCTGCATGCTGCCCGCCTGCCGCAGGCAGCTGCAAGCACGCTGTTACTGCGTTACGAGTTCAAGACCAGCTTGCGACTCATCATCGCCGCGTGCCACCAGCACCTTGATCTTGTTCGGCGTCAGGCCGGCAATGCCATCCACCGGGATCGTGGTGATCAGCCAGTCAGCGTTGTTGGCCAGGGTCAGTGCGCCGGAATCGAAGATCACGGTCTTGGTCCCCGCGGTGGTGATGCGCAGGCGGTAGGTGGTGTTGCCATCCACGTCGATCGAGTCGGTGCCCGAGGCTGGCACAGCCTGCTTGTAGCCCACGTTGGCGAAGGTCGGGCCCACCGAGTTCAGGTCGATGGCCGGCAAGGTCAGGTAGATGTCAATGTTCTGCGCATTGAACGAGGCGTTCAGGCTGCGCACGCGTGCCTTGTGCGACAGCAGGCCCTTCTCGAACGGATCGTCGATCGTCAGCGTTTCAGCGGAGCTCGCACCCGGCAGCGCGACCACGGTGTATTTGTGGCCGGTGGCGGCGGTCAGGGTGGCGCGGCCCAGTTCCGTCTGCGTGCCAGCCGTGTTGAAGGAGATCAGCTGGTTGCCGGTTTCGACATTGAAGTAGGTCGAGACGAACTTGTAAGGCTTGTTCACGAAGCTGGTCAGGGTGCCGTTCTGCAGCACGTCGACGTTCGGGCCGCCGGTGATGGCGTGGATCACGCGGATCGTCGGCTTGCTCAGCCCGATGCGGTCGTCGATGCCGTCATCACCGCCGCCGCAGGCAGTCAGGACTGCAGTGGCAGCTAACGCGAGGCCGATAAACAGGGTCTTGGATCGGAACATGGGTCACCTCTTGCTGTTGGAGGAGTCAGAGACGATCTGGCCCATGCCCGCGCGGGGGCGCGCCGGTCGCGTGGCCAGTTGGCTGTCTGTTGTTGCAGGCGCAGCGATTGCACCTGTCGTGATGCAACGATAGGTATCAACCCAGGGGCGAGACAGGCGCGGGGCTCCGAATCGCATGTCGGACAATTCCGACAAGCGGTGACGCGTGCGTGCGTGGCGGGGTCGGCCAGGCCCGCAGGTGCGGGGCCTGGCGGGACGTTGGCCGGGCTGGTGGCCCGGTTGGCCGGTGGCCGCCAGTGTGTAACTGGTTGTTGCGGCTGTGCTGCTGCAGTGACTCAGCCTTGCGCCATCATCACCTGGTTGCGGCCATTGCGCTTGGCCTGGTAGAGGCCTGCATCAGCGGCTTCCACTACCTGGTTCGGCGCCTGGTCAGGCTGGGGCACCAGCACGGCGCCGCCGATGCTGACGGTGACGCAGTCGGCGGTGGGGGAGCCGCCGTGGGCAATGGCCAGCCCCTGCACTGCGCGCCGCACCTTTTCGGCCAGCAGCCGCACGCCGCCCGGCGAGGTCGCCGGCAGCACCATGGCGAATTCCTCTCCGCCAAAACGCGCGGGCAGGTCGGTGGGGCGCACGCAATTGTCGCGGATCACAGCGGCCACGCGGCGCAGCACCTCGTCTCCGGCGACGTGGCCGTAGGTGTCGTTGTAGGCCTTGAACGCGTCGACGTCGATCATCAGCAGCGCCACCTGGGTTTGCTCGCGCAGCGCGCGGCGCCATTCCGCGCCGAGGTATTCATCGAAATAGCGCCGGTTGGACAAGCCGGTCAGGCCGTCTGAATTGGTCAGCCGCTGCAGCTCCAGGTTGGTTTCCAGCAGTTGTTGCTGGCTTTGCCGCAGCGCGCGATAGGCTTCGTCGCGCTGCAGCTGGTTCAGGTAGGAGCGCGAGTGGTAGCGGATGCGCGCAATCAGCTCGATGCTGTCGGGCAGCTTGACCAGGTAGTCGTTGGCGCCGGAGGCAAATGCCGCGCCCTTGGTCGCGGCATCTTCCTTGGTCGAAAGCACGATGATGGGGATGTCGCGCGTGGCGGGGTTCTCGCGATAGCGCTGCACCAGCGTCAGGCCGTCCACGCCCGGCATCACCAGGTCCTGCAGGATCACGGTGGGCTTGGTGCGCTGCGCCACCGCCACGGCGTCGTCGGGCTGCGCGCAGTAGTGGAAGTCGATGTCGGCTTCGGTGGAGAGCGCGCGGCGCACCGCTTCGCCGACCATGGCCTGGTCGTCCACCAGCAGCACCATGGCAAGGTAGTCCTTGTCGGCCGCAGGCGCTGCGGGTCGGTTGGGTAATTCGGGTTGCATGTTCAGTTCCTGGGTGTCACGGTCCCGGTGCCGGCCGCGACGTATTGCATCGGGTCAAAGCGGCACGGTGCCGCCGCATGCCTGCACCAGCCGCGGCGCAATGCGCGGCAGCGGCAGGATCTCCGCGGCCGCGCCCATGGCTGCGGCGGCCTTGGGCATACCGTACACGGCGCTGGTGGCGCGGTCCTGGGCGATGGTCAGGAAGCCGCGCTCGCGCATCGCCTTCAGCCCCAGCGCGCCGTCGCGGCCCATGCCGGTGAGCAGCACGCCGATCACGTCGCCGCGCCAGTGCTCCACCACGCTTTCAAAGAACACATCGATGGAGGGGCGGTACAGGTAGTCGCAGGGCTGTTCGGAGTAGGCCATGCGCGTGGGACTGGCCAGGCGCAGGTGGTCGTTGGTGCCGGCCAGCAGCACCGTGCCGGCCTGGGGCGCGTCGCCGGCGCGGGCAATGCGCACCGGCAGCTTGCACTGTCCGTCGAGCCAGTCGGCCATGCCGGCGGCAAAGGCTTCGTCCACATGCTGCACGGTGACCACCGCGGCGCCGAAGTCCGCCGGCAGCGCGCCCAGCAGCGTGGCCAGCGCGGCCGGGCCGCCGGCCGAGGCGCCGATCGCCACCAGCCGTGGTGCGGCCACTGCGCGCGGCGCTGCCGTCAGCCTATGCTGCGGGGCCACGCGGCCGGCCAGCAGGCGGCCGATATTGCGCAGCTTGCGCAGCAGCGGCCCGGCGGCAAGCTGGGCGTCGGGCTCGACCAGCGTGGGGGTGTCGACCGCGTCGATGGCGCCGTGGCCCATTGCGTCGAACACCTGCGAGGCATTGCGGCCCAGGTCCATGGTCACCACCACGATGGCGCAGGGGGTGGCGGACATGATGCGCCGGGTCGCCTCGACGCCGTCCATGACCGGCATCAGCAGGTCCATCAGGATCAGGTCCGGGGTCTGGCGCGCGGCCATCTGCACCGCCTGTTCGCCGTCGCCGGCGACCCAGGCGATCTCGAACGACGGATCCAGCGCAAGCGCGCGGCGCAGCGCGGCTACCGCAAGCGCCGAGTCATTGACGATGCCGATCTTCATGGGCGTGCCTCGCCGATCAGGTCATGGACCGCGTCGAGCAACGCGGCGTCGTGGAAACTGCCCTTGGCCAGATAATAGTCCGCGCCGGCCTCGAGCCCGCGCTGGCGGTCCTGTTCGCGGTCCTTGTACGACACCACCATCACCGGCAGCTGCCGCAGCGCGGCGTCCTGCCGGATCCGGCGCACCAGCTCGATGCCGTCCATGCGCGGCATGTCGATATCGGTGATGACCAGGTCGAAGGGCTCGGCGCGCAGCACATTCCAGCCGTCCATGCCGTCGACCGCCACCGCCACGTCATAGCCGCGCCCGGCCAGCAGCTTGCGCTGCAGCTCGCGCACGGTGAGCGAGTCATCCACCACCAGCACGCGCCGCGCGCGCGCCTGGACGCTGGCCACGGCCGCCTGCCGCACGCCTTCGATGCGGCCCTCGGAGACCAGCTTCTCGACCGAGCGGATCACGTCCTCGACATCGAAGATCAGCACCGGCGTGCCGTCGTCGGTGAGGCTGCCGGCGGCGATGTCGCGGACCTTGCCCAGTGCCGCCGGCAGCGGCTGCACCACCAGCAGGCGCTCGCCCAGCATGCGGTCGACGGCAATGCCATAGATGCGCTCGGCCTCGCCGATGACCACCACTGGCACTTGCGCGTGCGCATTGGCAGCGTCAGCCTCGGGGCGTTGCAGCACCTGCGCCGCGCTGACCAGCCCGATGGCGCGGCCTTCGTGGCGGAAATGCTGGTGCCCTTCGGTCTGCTCGATCTCGCTGCGCGCCACCGAGGCCGCGCGCAGCACGCGGCCCAGCGGGAAGGCATAGGCTTCGCCCGCGACCTCCACCAGCAGAGCGCGCACCACCGACAGCGTCAGTGGCAACTCCATCCGGAAGTGCAGGCCCTGGCCCGGCTGCTGCGTCAGGCGCAGGCTGCCACGCACGCGGCGCACCATCTCCTGCACGGCATCGAGGCCCACGCCGCGGCCGGAGACCTCGGAGACCGAGTCGCGCATGCTGAAACCCGGCAGCAGCAGGAAGTCGAGCAGCTCTGCCTGCGACAGCCGTGCCGCGGTCTCTGCGGACGCCAGCCGCCGCCGCACGATGGCGTGGCGCAGGGCTTCCAGGTCGACGCCGGCGCCGTCGTCGAAGATTTCGATCACCAGGCGGCCCGCGTTGTGGCGCGCCTGCAGCGTGACGCGGCCTTCCGCCGGCTTGCCCTGCGCCGCGCGCACCTCGGGCGCTTCGATGCCGTGGTCCACCGCGTTGCGCAGCAGGTGCGCCAGCGGCGCGTCCAGTGCTTCCAGGATATCGCGGTCCACCTGGGTGCCGGCGCCGATCAGGTCCAGGTGCACCGGCTTGCCGAGCGCGCGCCCGAGGTCGCGCACCATGCGCGCATAGCCGGTCAGCGCGTCCGCCAGCGGGCGCATGCGCGAGGCCAGCGCGCTGTCATAGAGCCGGCGCGCCAGCCGCGTGGCGCGGTGATCGTACTGTTCGAACTCTTCCAGCCGCGCGGCCAGCTGATCGTGGCTTTCGTCCAGCAGCTGGCGCAGTTCTGCCAGCGCGGTGTGCGCAGCCGCGCCCGCGTTGCCGTCCTGCAAGGCTTCCCGCAGCGCATCGACGGCGCGCAGTGCGCGTGCCTGTTGCCGCCTTGCCTTCTGCAGCGAGGTGCCGAAGGGGCGCAGCCAGTGCGACTCGACCATGGCCTCGCCGGACAGCGCCAGCAACTGGTCAAGCGCGTCGGCATTCACGCGCAGCATGCGCTCCTGTGTGTCGTCTGCCGGTGCCGGCGGCGCCGGTATCGCGGGCGCTGGTTCCGGTAACGGGGCCGGCGCTGGCTGTGCCTGCACGACCGGCGCCGCGGCACCGCCATCGACCGTGCCCAGCCGCTGCACCACTGCATCGATCTCGGCGCGGCCCGCGTGCTCGGCCCAGCCCGGATTGCCGCCGGGCGGATGGCCGATGCGCAGCAGCAGGTCGGTGCCTTGCAGCAGCGCGTCGATATGCGCGGCGGTCAGCGGCATGCCGCCCTGTGCGGCGACCAGGCAGTCTTCCATGGCGTGTGCTACGCGCACGCCGCCATCGAGCCCGACGATGCGGGCCGCGCCCTTGAGCGAGTGGGCGGCACGCATGCAGGCTTCGAGCTGCTCGGCGGCTGCCGGGTTGCGCTCCAGCGCCAGCAGGCCGGCATTGAGGACTTCGGCCTGGGCATCGGCCTCGAGCGCGAACAGTTCCAGCAGCGAGGCGTCGCGCAGTTGCTCGGAATTCATGCCAGGCTCCTGGCCAGCGCCTGGCGTACCAGTGCGGCATCGAGCAGCGCGACGCTGCGGCCCTGGTCGAGGAACAGCGCCTGCGTGTAGCGCGCCGAGGCCCGCGCAAGGGTGGCGGGCAGCGGCTGCAGCGCGGACTGCGGCACGCGGGCGATGCCTGACACCTCGGCCACCGGCAGCGCGATCGCGGCGCGGCCCTGCCCGAGGATCAGGAAACGGCTGCCGCTGGCACTTTCACCGGCGCCCGCGTCGAACAGCCGGGCCAGCGACAGGCAGGCCAGCAGGTTGCCGCGCACCGCGGCCAGCCCCAGCACGGCGGCATCGCGCCGGTGCGGCAGCGAATGGATCGGGCAGGGGGCGGTGATTTCGCTCAGCGCTGCGGTTGGCAAGGCCAGCCACTCATCGCCGATGCGGAACACCAGGCAGGCCAGCGCGGTGCCGCGTTCTGCCGGCAAGGCCCCGTCATCGTCGGTGAACGTGGCGGCATCGGGCAGTGCCTCCGGCATTACGTCCAGCCGTTGCGCGTCCAGCAGCATGGCCGCGGCCCGGGCGTAGGTGGGGCAGTTGCGGCAGTGCGCGTGCTCGGCCAGGGCGGGGCACGAGCCGTCGCCGCGCACGCCGATGCGCCGCCAGCAGTCGTCGACGTTTTCGGTGCGCCGGAGAATGCCTGGGGACTCAGCCATGGTGCTTGCGGGTGTGGCGTTGCGCGCGCTGGCGCAGGTGCATGGCGCCAGCGTGATCGCCTTCGGTATCGAGCAGCGCGGCCAGGTGGTACAGGCTTTCCTGGTGCGCCGGGTCCAGGTACAGCGCCTTGCGGTAGGCGGCATGGGCCTGCGCGGCGCGGCCCGCGGCGTCGTGCAGCACACCCAGCATGCAATAGGCGTCGGCGTTGGCATCCGCGGTGCGCTCGAGCAGCGCCAGGCAGGCTGCGGTGGCAGTCTCCAGCTCGCCGCGGTCGGCCTGGGCGGCAATGGCAGCCAGCGCGGCGCGCTGATCGTTGCCAGGCGCGGGCGCTGCGGGCCGCAGGGGCGGGGGCGTGACCGGGACGGGCCGCATCGAGGCAGGCGGCCGCGGCAGCCGTGGCGGTGCGGCCATGCGCGGCGGCTGGGCCGCGTGCACGGGCGCACGCGGCGCCGCCCTGGCGGCGGGCACGGCGGACGGCTTGCGGAAGGCAAAGGTCAGCGGCAGGCCGACCGGCTCCAGGCCCTGCGCGCTCAGCACGCTGGCCTCGGCCGGCCCGACAAAGAGAATGCCGTCGGCAGCGGCCAGCCGCGCCAGCGTCTGCACCGCATGCCGCTGCCCCGGCGCGTCGAAGTAGATCAGCAGGTTGCGGCAGAACACGAAGTCATAGGGCCGCTCGCCGGCCAGCAGGCCGGGATCGACCAGGTTGCCCTGCAGCAGCCGCACCTGTGCGCGCACGCGTGCATCCAGCACATAGCCGCTGGGCGTGGCCCTGAAATAGCGGTCGCGGAAATCCAGCGGCGCGCTGCGAAACGCGTTTGCGCCGTATTCGCCCTGGCGTGCGCGGGCCAGCGCGCGGGCGCTGATGTCCACCGCATCGATGGCAAAGCGGCCCGCCGGCACGCCCGCATCGAGCATGGCCATGGCGATCGAGTAGGGCTCTTCGCCGGTGGAGCAGGGCAGGCTCAGCACGCGCAGGGTGCGCCTGCCGTCGGCAAAGGCGCGCTCGGCGGCAAGGCGGCCCAGCGCCAGCAGTGCTTCGCGATGCCGGAAGAACCAGGTCTCGGGCACCACCACGGCCTCGATCAGGGCCTGGAATTCATCGGCGGTGCCGTGCAGCAAGTCCCAGTAGGCCTGGGTGTCCGGCGCCTGCCGTGCCTGCTGGCGCTCACGCACGGCGCGTGCTACCGCGCCGGTGCCGATGGCGCCGGCGTCCAGGCCGATGCGGGCCTTGAGCAGGGCCTCGATGTGCGTGGCAGTGCTCATGCCGCGGCCCCCCCGGAGGTGTCGGCAAACAGCATGGCATGGACGTCGTCCGGCAGCAGGGCATCGACCCGCACCCACTGCAGCAGGCCGCGCGCGTCGTGCCGCACCGGCCCAAGGTAGCGCGGGCTGGCTCCGGCGATGCCGCCGTCGACAAACGATTCCACCGGGCAGCGCAGCGTCTGGGTGGCCGATTCCAGGCGCAGGCCCAGCAGCCGGCCGGCCTCGCCGCCATGGCGGCGGTAGTGGACCAGCACCGTGCGCGTGCTGGTGCGCAGCGCCGCTGGCACGCCGGTGGCCAGCGCCGGCAGGTCGATCACCGGCACCGGCTGGCCGCGGCGCTCCATCAGGCCCGCCACCCAGGCCGGCGCGCCGGGGATCTGCTTGAGCCGCGTGAGCGGCAGCACCTCGGCCACCTCGGCGGCATCGAGCGCATAGTGGTCAGCGCCGAGGCGGAACAGCAGGAAGAGTTTCATGGCGGCGGGGCGCAGGCCCTAGACCTTGAAGCGCGAGACGCCGCTGCGCAGGTCGTTGGCCACCAGCGTCAGTTCGTCGATCGCCTGGCTCGACTGGCGCAGCGACTCCACGGTCTGCTGCGCGGCCTCGGACAGCTGCATCAGCGCCTGGTTGATCTGCTCGGCGCCGCCGGCCTGGGCCTGCATGCCTTCATTGACCATCAGCACGCGCGGCGCCAGCGACTGCACCTGCGCGATGATCTGCGACAGCTGGTCGCCGACCTGCGTGACCTCGGACATGCCGCGGCGCACTTCCTCCGAGAACTTGTCCATGCCCATCACGCCCGCCGACACCGCCGACTGGATCTCGCGCACCATCTGCTCGATATCGTAGGTGGCCACCGCGGTCTGGTCGGCCAGGCGGCGGATCTCGGTCGCCACCACGGCAAAGCCGCGGCCGTATTCGCCGGCCTTCTCGGCCTCGATCGCGGCGTTCAGCGACAGCAGGTTGGTCTGGTCGGCCACCTTGGCGATGGTGGTCACGACCTGGTTGATATTGCTGGCCTTTTCGTTGAGCGTGGCCAGCTTGGCATTGACCGAGCCGGCGGCGTCCATCACATGCTGCATGGTGCCTTCCATGCGCGACAGCCCGACCTGGCCGGTGCCGGCCAGCCCGGCCGCCTGCTCGGCGGCGCTGGAGACTTCATGGATGGTGCGCACCAGGTCGCGCGCGGTGGCCGAGATCTCGCGCGAGGTCGCGCCGATCTGGGTCGTGGTGGCGGCGGTCTCGGTGGCGGTGGCCTGCTGCTGGCGCGCCGTCGCGGCGATCTCGTTGACCGAGGTGGTGACCTGGATCGCGGTGCGCTGCGCCTGGCCCACCAGCGAGGTCAGCTCTCCCGTCATCTGGTTGAAACCTGCCTCCACTTCCTGGAATTCGTCCTTGCGGCGCAGCGCCATGCGCAGGCGCAGGTCGCCGCCGCGGATGCCGGACAGCAGGTTGACGATCGACTGCATCGGCACTGTGATCGCGCGCAGCAGCAGGTAGCCGCAGACGATGGCGACCACCAGGGCCACGATCAGTGCCGCTTCGATGCCGATCTTGGCGGCATTGACGGCGTCGTCGATGCCGCGCGCCGCCCGCGCATTGACCGCGCTGTTGTCGTCCACCAGGTGCTGGGCGGCCTTGCGCGCCTCGATCCAGCGGTCATGCACGGTGCCGCGCAACGCGGCTGAGGCGGCGGCGCCGTTCCACTCGCCCGTCCGGGTCAGGATCTGGGCTGCCTGTTCGTATTGCGCGCGCACGTCCCGATAGGCCCTGAAGGCGGCGCGGTCTTCGTCGCGCGTGATCGAGGTCTCGTACTGCTGCTCGACCTTGTCGAGCCGGCTTGCGGCGTCCTGGCCCTGTTGCTGGAAGCTGCGCCGCTCGGCCTCGTCGGCGGCATTGATGGTCTGCCACGCCAGCACGTAGCGCTCGCCCCAGATGCCGCGGATGCCGGTACTGTGGTTCAGTCCGGGCAGCGCGTCCTTCAGCATCAGCGTGGTTTCGCGCTCAATGGCGCTCAGGCGGGTGTAGGAGACAACGCCCATCAGCGCCATGACAAGCAGGATCAGCGAGAAGCTTGCCAGGATGCGCGTGCGGATGGTCCATTCGTTCACGGTGTGGTCCCGGTGATGTTCTTGTTCAGGAGCGGCCATTCCCCGCAAAGCCGCCTCAGGGGCGCCTCTCGGGGTAGCAAGGGGCAGCGCGGCGGCGGCGGGCGGCCTCGACGCGCGGTAGGGTACTGTAAGCCGGGACCCGATTCAACGCGCAATGCGGCGCCGTTGCGCGGGCGCATAGCCATTCCCGCCACAATCGGAACTGCTTGATTTTTTCCAAGTTTTCGTCACACTTGCTAAATTGCTAGCGGGTAACAATGTCGACAATTACAGATGGGGCAGGGATGGTGGCCAAGTCGGGGGCGAAGGCGACTGGCGCCTCGCCAGGCTCGGATCTCGATCCGCTGACCGGCGTTGACAATCGCCAGGGATTTCTGAAGCGGCTGGAGGCACGCCTGCAGAGCGAGGCGGTGCCCCGCTGTGCTTTGCTGTTGATCGGCATTGACGATTTCCGCGCCTTCAACGACATGCACGGGCATGCCGAAGGCGACCTGATCCTGCAGCGCGTGGCCCGCCGCCTGCGCGACGCCTCGCCGCGCGACGCTGCCATCGGCCGCATTGGCAGCGACGAGTTCGGTGTGCTGCTTCCCTCCATTGCGGATCCCACGCTGGTGCGCCATGTCGGCGCGGCGATCCTCTCGATGCTGTCCTCCCCGCATGAGAACGCGGGTGGCCGCCACCATGTGCTGGCCAGCATCGGCGCCTGCGTGATCCCCGCCGCCGGCGAACAGGGGTCAGACGTGCTGGCCGCGGCCAGCCTGGCGCTGGCCCGCGCCAAGCACGACGGCGGCCGCACCATCCGCTTCTTCAAGCCGCAGATGCGCTCGGACGTGACCACGCGGCTGTCGCTGGTGCAGGCGTTGCACGAAGCCTATGCCCAGCGCCAGTTCGAGCTGCTGTACCAGCCGCAGGTCGACCTGCGCGACGGCCGCGTGCACGGTGCCGAGGCGCTGATGCGCTGGCGCCATCCGACCCGCGGCCTGCTGGCGCCGGCCGCCTTCATCGACGCGCTGGCCGGCAGCAGCATCGCCAGCGATGTCGGCATGTGGCTGCTGCAGACCGCCTGCGCCCAGGCGCGCGCATGGTCGCTGGCCTTTCCCCAGCCGCCGCGGGTGGCGATCAACCTGTTCGCGGCCCAGCTGTCCGAAAGCCGGCTGCTGACCGAGGTGCGCCACGTGCTGCGCGCGCTGGAACTGGCCCCGGACTGCCTGGAGATCGAGATCACCGAAACCATCGCGCTGCAGCAGGGCGACGAGGTCGCGGACCAGCTGCAGGCGCTGCGCCGCGACGGCGTGACGCTGACTTGCGATGACTTCGGCACCGGCTATGCCTCGCTCAGCTTCCTGAAGTCGTTCCCGGTGGACCGGCTCAAGATCGACCAGTCCTTTATCCGCAACGTGACCGAAGACCCGGTCGATGCCGCAATCGTGCGCTCGGTGATCAACGTGGGCGCAAGCCTGCACATTGGCGTGGTCGCAGAAGGCGTGGAAACGCCCGAGCAGCGCGACTTCCTGCTGGCCAACGGCTGCCATGAGGCGCAGGGCTACCTGTACGGCCGCCCGATGCCGGCCGAGCGCCTGACCGAAATGCTGCGCCAGCAGTCCGGCCGCTGAGCCGCTTTCGCCGCCGTTTTGCCCCCGCCCTGTCAGGGAAGTTGTTTCCACCTTTGACGGCGAGCCTGCTCGTCCCGGGCACCCGCTGACCCCCCGCCCGCCCGCAGCCTGCCTGGGATAGCGGTCCTGCCCGCGCGGCATGGCCGCATGGCGAAATACGAACTTACAAAGTCTGCCGCCCCGGGCGTGCCGCGGCATCCGGGGCAATGTATGGTGACATTAGGGTTGCCGCTGACATCGGCCGGCCGCCCCGGTGCGTTATGCGTTTTGTCCTGGTCCTGACTTCCATGTTCGATCCTTCCCAATCTGTCCCCCCTGCTCGAGGCCAATTCCGTGGCAGGCTGGCGCTGACGGCCATGGCCGCCGCCGGCCTGGCGGTGGCGGCGGCTGCACTGGCCCAGGTGCCCGCCGGCCCCCCCGGCGAGGCCTATCTTGATGCGCCGACGACTGACGGCCAGTACCAGCAAGCCGATCCTTCCTCGCGCATTGCCACGCTGACCGCCGTCGACGGCAATCTCAGCTTTGCGCCGGCAGGCTCGGACGACTGGGCTGCCGCGGGCCTGAACCGGCCCTTCACCACCGGCGACCGGCTTTGGCTTGACCACGGCGGCCGTGCCGAGGTGCATGCCGGCACGGTGGCGGTCCGGCTGGGCGGTGCCACCGCGGCCAGCATCCTGAACCTGGACGACAGCGCCACGCAGGTCAAGCTGACCCAGGGCACGCTGCAGCTGCGCGTGCGCGCGCTGCCGCCGGGCCAGACGGTCGAGGTCGACACCCCCAACCTGGCCTTCGTGCCGCGCGAGCCGGGCGACTACCGGCTGGACGTGGCGCCTGACGGCAGCACCACCACCGTGACCATGCGCCACGGCAGCGCCGTGGTCTACGGCGACAGCCGCTCGATCGAGCTGCAGCGCGGCGACCGCATGCGCTTTGCCGGCACCGACCTGGCCGACGCCGGTGGCGGCGGCGCGCCGGAAGACGCCTTCGACCGCTGGACCGCGGCCCGCGACGCGCGCGAAGACGCCTCGCCGTCCGCCCGCTACGTGCCGCGCGAGATGCCGGGCTACGCCGCGCTGGACGGCTACGGCGACTGGCAGGAAGACCCCGGCTACGGCGCGGTCTGGTTCCCGCACGTGGTCAGCGCCGGCTGGGCGCCGTACAGCGCCGGGCACTGGGCCTGGATCGCACCGTGGGGCTGGACCTGGATCGACGACGCGCCCTGGGGCTTCGCGCCTTCGCACTACGGCCGCTGGGCCTATGTGGGCTCGCGCTGGGGCTGGGTGCCGGGCCCGCGCGTGCGCCCGTGCTACGCCCCCGCGGTGGTGGCCTTTGTCGGCGTTAGCGGCCCGAACTGGAGCGTGCGCGTTGGCAGCGGGCCGGGCGTGGCCTGGTATCCGCTGGGGCCGCATGACGCGTACCGGCCGGTCTATCGCGCCAGCCCGACCTATGTCGCCCGCATCAATCGCGTCACCGTGAACAACTTCGTGATGGGCGACCGCCGGCCTCCGCCTTACGCCAACCGCAACGTGCCCGGCGCCATCACCGGCATGCCGGCACGCAATTTCGTCGAAGGCCGCCCGGTGCGCGGCATGCATCGCGACGAATGGCGCAACCTGCCGGCAGGCGAGGCCAGGGGGGCGCCGCCGGTGGCGCCGGTCAAGGGCAGCCTGGTGGGATCGGCCCCGATGCGGCCGCTGCCGCCGCAGGCCCGCCATGGCTTCGAGCGCCAGGCCATCGCCGCCCGCCCGCCGGGCCGGCCCGCCACGGACGACCTGGCCCGCCGCTTCGCGCGCGAGGGCGGGGTTGTGCCCGGCGCCGGCCCGGCCTGGCGCGGCGGCAATGAGCGGCGGCCCGGGCGCGACGTGCAGCGGGCGCCCGATGTGCGCATGAGCCAGGCGGCCATCGCCGCGCGCGACCAGGCGCCGTCGCAGCCGCGCGCCGGCCGCGGCGATGCCGATGGCCCCGCACGTGGCGATCGCAACTATTCGAACGCCCCGGGCGAACCCTGGCGCGGCAACGGCCGCGGCCAGAGCAGCCGGCCCGACGAAGCCCGCGGCTTTGTTGGCCAGCCGGGCCAGCCGGGCGGACCGGCCGACCCGCAACGGCGGGCGCAGGGCATGCAGCGCGAACAGCAGCAGGTTTTGCAGCGCCAGCAGATGGAGCTGCAGCGGGAACAGCAGCGCGCGCTGCGCGAGCAGCAGCGGCAGGCGCCTGATCTGCAGCGGCAACAGCAGGAGGCCCGGCAACGCGACGCCCAGCAACGCCAGTGGCAGGACCAGGCCCGCGACCAGCAACGCCAGCAGGATCAGCAGCGCATGCAGCAGCGCCAGTGGGCGGATGGGCAGGACCGTCCCGATCCGGGGCGGCAATCGCAGGAAATGCAGCGGCAGCGCTTTGAGCAGCAACGGCAGATGCAGGATGCCCAGCAACAGCGCCAGATGCAGGAGGCCCAGCAGCAACGGCAGATGCAGGAATCGCGGCAGCGCCAGGCGCAAGACGCCCAGCGCCAGCAGATGGAGCAACAGCGCCAGTCCGAAGCCCAGCAGCAGCGGCAGATGCAGGAATCGCGGCAACGCCAGGCGCAAGACATCCAGCGCCAGCAGATGGAGCAGCAGCGCCAGTCCGAAGCCCAGCAACGCCAGGCCGCCGACCAGCAGCGCCAGCAGGCGGAGCGCCAGCGCCAGATGGCCGAGCAGCAGCGGCAGGGCCAGGAGATGCAGCGCCAGCGTTTCGAGCAGCAGCGGCAAATGCAGGAGGCGCAGCAGCGCCAGGCCGAGGCGGCCCAGCGCCAGCAGATGGCACAGCAACGCCAGATGCAGGAGCAGCAGCGGCAGATGCAGGAGCAGCAACGCCAGGTGCAGGAGCAGCAACGACAGCAGGCCATGCAGCGCCAGCAGGCGGAACAGCAGCAGCGCCACATGCAGGAGCAGCAGCGTGCCGCGCAGGAGCAGCAACGTGCAATGCAGGAGCAGCAGCGGCACCAGCAGGACCAGCAACGGCAGATGCAGGAGCGCCAGCGGCAGCAGATGGAGCAGCAGCGCCAGCAGCAGCAACAGCAACAGCAGCAACAGCAACAGCGCGCCCAGAACTAACGCGGCGAGATGGAGGCGCGCAACGGGCGCGACGGCGATCGCCGGCAGTGGCACGGCCCGCTTGACGGAGCCCGGAAGGCAGAAACCCCGGCCGGCCTCGCGGCCTGCCGGGGTTTGTTCTTGCGCGGTGCCGCGCGGGCGCCGTCGCGGCCTGGCTTACTTCGCCAGCTCCGACAGCCGGACCTGCGAAATCTTGCCGTTCTGCACCCAGCCGACGATGGTGTCGGCCATCGAACCGCCCTTGGCGTCGATGCCGTCGACTTCGTTGGGGTTGACCTCCTTGGCCAGGCCCTTGACCGCGTCGGGCATCTTCGCCCGGATCGCTGCCGCGTCGCTGGTGGTGCCGGCCAGCTTCATCGCACCGGCCAGCGCGTACACCATGGTGTAGTTCAGCGACATCTCGGTGGTGGCATCGCGCCCGTCATGCAGCTTCTTGTACTTGGCGTTGAAGTTCTGCGCGGCGGGGCGGCTGTCGTTGACCAGCGGCAGCACGCCGATGGAACCCTCGAGCATGCCCAGGCCGTTGGTGACCTTGGCCATCTCGTCCATCTTGGCCTGGTCCATCACGATAAAGCCGCCCTTGAAGCCCAGTTCGCGCGCCTGCTTGACCACCAGTGCGGTCGGTTCCGACGGGCCGCCGACGAACATCAGGTCCGGCTTCTCGCTCATCGCGCGCGACACGCCGCTGTAGAAGTCCGTGGCCTTGGTGTACGACATCGGGTTGTTGGCCACCACCTTGCCGCCGGCCGATTCCCACGCCGGCACGAAGGCCTGCACCCAGGCCTTGGCGTAGTCGTGGTCGGCCGGGGCCAGCGCCACGTTCTTGCCGTAGCGCTTCATCTGTGCCTTGACGAAGGGCTCGATATAGCCCGTGTACGCGGGCGGGATGCGGATGGTCAGCTTGTTGCCGGCGTCGGTGATGCGCGGCACGCTGGAGTAGGCCATCACCAGGAATTTCTCCTGCTCATTGAAGGCCTGCAGCGCGAAGATGCCGCCCGAATGCGGGACGAACACCGCCGGGGTCTTGTGCTGCTGCACCAGGCGGCGGCCGTTGATGGCGGCCTCGGCGGGCGAGTACTTGTCGTCCAGCGCCACCACCTCCAGCTTGACCTTCTTGCCCTTGACTTCCAGGCCGGATGCATTGATCTCGTCCACCGCCATCTGCACGCCCGACAGCACGTTCTTGCCATACAGCGCGGCGCCGCCGGACAGCGGGCCGGTATAGCCGATCTTGACCACTTCCTGCGCCAATGCGGCGCCAGAGGCCAGCATGGCGGCCACGGCGGTGGCGGCCAGCGGGAAGATACGGCGCATGATGTTGCTTTGCATTGCTATTTCTCCTGAAAGTACTGCGCTTGCTAGGTCTGGTTGTGTTTTGCTGTCGCGAGGCCGGCTCCTCTGAACCTACCCCCCGATATACGCCTTCCGAATCCCCTCATCCTTCAGCAACGTATCCCGATCCCCCTCCATCACGATGCGCCCGCTCTCGATCACATAGGCGCGATGCGCGATGCCCAGCGCCGCGTAGGCGTTCTGCTCGGCCAGCAGCACGGTGGTGCCGGCACGGTTGATGCGCTGGATGATCTCGAACATCTGCTTGACCACCAGCGGCGCCAGCCCCAGCGACGGTTCGTCCAGCAACAGCGCGCGCGGGCGGCTCATCAGGGCGCGGCCCAGCGCCACCATCTGCTGCTGCCCGCCGGACAGCGAGCCGGCCGGGTCGTCCTTCTTCTGCCGCAGGATCGGGAACAGTTCATAGACCTCTTCCAGCGTCTTGCGGATGCCCGCACCATCGCGCCGGTGCACGTAGGCGCCCAGCACCAGGTTCTTCTCCACGCTCATCGCCGGGAACAGCTTGCGGCCCTCCGGGCAGTGCACCAGCCCGGCCTGCACGATCTGCGACGGCTTCATGCCCGACAGCTCGCGCCCATCGAAGCGCATGCTGCCGCCGCTGATGCGGTGGATCGCGCTCATCGCCAGGAAGATCGAACTCTTGCCGGCGCCGTTGGCGCCCAGCAGCACCACCAGCTCGCCGGCGCCGGCGTGCAGGGTGATGTTGTCGAGGGCGCGGAAGCTGCCGTACGACAGCGAGACGCGTTCAAGCTGCAACATGGTCGGCTCCCAGGTAGGCCTCGATGACATGCGGATCCTGCTGGATCTGCGCGGGCGTGCCTTCGGCAATCTTCTCGCCGTAGTTCAGCACCATGATCTTGTCTGCCAGGCGCATGATCATGTCCATCTTGTGTTCGATCAGGCAGACCGTCTTGCCATGGCGCACCATCTTGCGGATCAGCTCGGCCAGGCCCACGGTCTCTTCCGGGTTCACGCCGCCAGCGGGTTCGTCGAGCAGCAGCAGTTCCGGGTCGGTCGCCAGCGCCAGCGCAAAGGCCACCCGTTTGCGCGCCTCTTGCGTGATATCGGCGGCGACCTCATGCGCCAGGTGCGACAGCCCGACGAAGTCCAGCGCCGCTTCGGCCTTGTCGCGGCACAAACGCTCTTCCTCGCGCAGGCGGCGCGTGTTGAACAGCACGTCGCGCAGGCCCGAGTGGGTGCGCAGGCGGTGGCCGACGATCAGGTTGTCGAGCACCGTGGCGCGGTCGAACAGCGCCGTGGCCTGGAAGGTGCGGGCCACGCCCAGGCGCGCGATCTGGTCGGCGCGCAGGCCGGCCACGTCCTGGCCCTTGAACAGGATCTGGCCGGAGCTGGGCGCATGCGTGCCCGCCACCAGGTTAAAGAAGGTGGTCTTGCCAGCGCCGTTGGGGCCGATGATGGCGTTGATATGGCCTGGCTCGAAGGTCACCGAGACATCGTGCACCGCGGTCAGGCCGCCGAATTTCTTGGTCAGGTTGCGGATCTCAAGCATGGTCGGCTCCGGCGCGGGTGGTCGGGACAGCGGTGACGGGTTGTGCAGGGAACTGCGCCGCCAGCTTGCCGCGCCGTTCGGCCGCGGCCTTGCGTGCCTGCTTCTTCAGCCAGGAACCCACGATGCCGTCCGGCACGAAGATGATCAGCAGGATCAGCACCGGGCCGAACACCAGCATGCGGTAGTCCTGCATGAACTGCAGCGACTGCGTGATCCACGGCACCAGCACCGCGCCCAGCAGCGGCCCGAAGATGGTGCCGATGCCGCCTACCAGCATCGACATCACCATGTCGAAGGTCAGGTCGGTGCGCGCGATATCCGGCCCCAGGAAGCGCACCTGCCCGGCGTACAGCGCACCGGCAAAGCCGGCGTAGCCCACCGACAGCACGAACGACAGCACCTTGGTGCGCATCAGGTTGATGCCCAGGGCCTCGGCCAGGGCGTCGCTGTTGCGAACCGCCATGAAACTGCGGCCCAGCAGCGAGGTGACGATGCGGTGCATCAGGAAGGTGCCGACCGCCAGGAAGAACAGCACCAGGTAGTACTGCGCCTGCACGCTGTCGAAGCTGAGCGGCCCGATCGCGGCCGGCACCGGGATTCCGATCAGGCCCACCGTGCCATGCGTCAGGCTTTCCCACTTCTCGATCAGCAGGTAGATGATGTAGCCCACGCACATGGTGAAGATCGAGAAGTAATGGCCCTTCAGGCGCAGCGACACCACGCCGATCACATAGCCCAGCACCATGCAGATCACGCCGGCCAGCACGAAGGCCAGCCAGAACGGCACCTGGTGGTCCACCGTCAGGATGCCCAGCGTATAGGCGCCGATGGCCATGAAGCCGCCATGGGCCAGGTTCAGTTGCCCGGTGTAGCCGGTGATCAGGTTCAGCCCGAGCGTGGCGATGGCATAGATGAAGGCCAGCGTCATCACGGTCAGGTAGTAGCTGTTGGGCGTGATCAGCGGGAAGGCGATGGCCAGCGCCAGCAGCAGCGTCCAGCCGGTTTTTCCTTGCAGTGCTTTCATTGTGTTGTGCTCCTCAGGCCGTCTTGCCGGCAAACAGGCCCTGCGGCCGGATTGACAGGATCACCACCAGCAGCACGAAGGCGATGATGTCCTTGTAGTCGGTGGAAACGTAGAAGCCGCCGAAGCTCTCGGCCATGCCGATGATCAGCCCGCCGACGATGGCCCCGGGGATGCTGCCCATGCCGCCCAGGATGATGATGACGAAGGCCTTGGTGATCACCAGGTTGCCCATGCTGGGGTAGACCAGGTTGATCGGGGCGTAGAGCGTGGCGGCGATTGCGGCAAGCGCGCCGGAGATGGCAAACACCAGCAGCGTCACGCGGGTGGCGTCGATGCCGACCAGTGCGGCGCCTTCGCGGTTCTGCGCCATGGCCATGATGGTGGCGCCGGTCATGGTGCGCGTCAGGAACAGGTGCAGCAGCACCATCAGCGCAAAGGCGGCGCCGATGATCAGCAGGCGCTGCAGCGGCGCGGTCAGCCCGAACACGTCGACGATCTGGCCATAGGGCGTGGGCATGCGGTGGAAGTCCGCGCCCCACAGCGCCTGCGCCCCGGCTTCCAGGAACAGCAGGATGCCGATCGCGGCGATCATGTCGTGCAGCTCGGGCGAGTTGCGCAGCGGGTGGAACACCAGCCGGTCGGCAGCCATCGACAATACGGCCACCACCAGCGCCGCGCCAAGCATCGCCAGCCAGTAGTTCACGCCCAGCGATGTCATCAGGAAGTACGACACATAGGCGCCAGCCATGTAGAAGGCGCCATGCGCGAAGTTGGGCACGTGCAGGATGCCGTAGACCAGCGTCAGGCCAAGCGCCACCAGGCTGTAGACGCCTCCCAGCGTCAGGCCGTTCAGGAACTGTTGAAGGAACAATGCCACAGGGGTACCTCGTGCGGTTCGGGAAACCAGGCACGCAGCGGCAAAGGCCGTGCGTGTTCCGTCGCGGCGGCGCCAGGCGCGGCCACGGTCAGGAAGTCGGGGGTGGAACTCAGGCGGGCGGCAGCGCCGGCTCGCGCGCTGTGATGCGCGGGCGGGATGGCCTGGCCCAGGGCGCGCCGTGGCGGTCACGGTGCGGGTGTGCAGATGCGTGTTGCAGGTACTGCATGGTTGTCTCCTGTGCGATGCGGCGCGCTGGCCGCCCGGCAAGCCGGGGCACTGGCCGCGTCGGCGTGGACGGCGGCGTTGCGACCCGGTGACGAGGTGTCGGGAGTATTCCCGCACGATCGTTCGTTTTCACCGACTTTTGCATAGGCGTCGCGGCATCGTCAAGGAAAGCGGCGGAGTATTCCGCACCGCGAAATAGCAGTCGGCGCGTCTCCGGGTAAGCCCGGAGGCCTGCCCCGCCATCCATCGACAAGGCCGATGACCCCTATGCGTTCCCTGCATGGACAGCAGCCCGCCATTCCTTTGTTGCTGACTTCATTGATGCTACTGCGGATTGCGTGCCCAGCACATCCTGCGTTCTTTTTGATAGCATCGCGCAGGCTTCCTTCTGCCCTGGCGGTCGCCTGGTCGGCTTCCTTTATCGCGTGGGCGCTGGTGTAAAAAACCCTAAAAATCAAGAGGAAGGAGAGTTCTATGAAGAGGCTCATAACGGCGATTTGCAGTTGCCTGCTGCTCGCTGCATGCGGAGGCATGCACGTGCGGCCTCCCGGCGACTATGTGTTGGCTGGTGAGCCAGCGCCTTCCAGCAATCTCGTGAGGGTGGCTTTCGACCAGCTTGGGGATGTTTATCCCCGAGACGCTTCCAGCATTCCCTGGCCGCAACGGGCGCCGGGCATGAATTCTCGCTTTGCACTGAGCGACATTCTTGAACATGGCGATCACGGTCGGCGACTGTACGGTCCAGAGCAACGGCGGGAAGCGGAAGATGCCGTTGTTGCAGCGCTCAATTCGAAGCTTGCCGCTGGCGACACGCTCCTGGTGCTGGTGCATGGCTTCAATGAGGACTTCGAATCCGCGCAACGGCTGTACAGCGGTTCCCGTAATCTGCTTGGAAGTGAAAAGCCGGCGGTTATTCTTGAGGTCTACTGGGACGGACTTCGAACGCGCAACCCGGAGATCATGACGGAGCAAACGCGACTTACCTTCTGGCCGGATGCGCTTCTGAGCTCCAACTACGCTGGCCAGAGGGGTTTGCGGCCCATCTTGAATCGGCTTTCGAAGCCTGTCGATCTCCGCTTTCTTGTGCACTCGCGAGGTACGGCTGTGGCCCTCTCAGCAGTGGCCGACCCTGTTTATGAGCGCAATTTCGGAAACGATCCGGAGAATCGTGTCCGTCCGCTGGACAACCCCAATATTCGTAGCATTAAGATCGCAGCCTTTGCGCCGGCAGTGGGGAGCGGACATGTTGGCCAAGCCATCTATGACAAGTGGGGAAATCACCCCGTTGATCTGGCTTTCACAGTAAATCCTTGGGACCTGGCACTCTCAAAGCTCTTTGTCTTTCATGACACTTTTTGGGGTGACACAAGTCTAGGCACATCCGAACATTTCGTCCGAGCTCGGATGGAGGAGCATTTCGCGCGGCTCCGCCTCATCCCTGTCAGATTTCCCAATAAAATCGGTCATGCTCTGGACAAATACGTTGAGGGAGACCCCGACGCAGCTACCTGCATCATTCGATTTGCAGGCCTGACATCGTCCGAATGCCCGTCGAGCGTTGAAATCATTCATTTGCGTGATGGGCAGTGACGGCTCTCAGGCTTACGCAGGCGGCTATCCATCGTTAGCATTGTTTTCGGCTGCGGGTTAGACTCGACCCGCAACTGCGGGGAGGCAAGGAGTCCTCCCTTCCTGCTTGCCGCGTGCGGCATCACTCCGTCAGGCGCAATGTGACCGTGCGTGGTGACGCGTCGACGGATGCCAATGCGGCCAAATTGGCGGGACAATTCTGGAGCCGCGACCACATCACGCCTTCGGCGGTTTTGCGTACGCCGACGGCAACTGCTGTTTGTATGGAAGTGGCTAGCGCCTCATTGTTGATCGAGAACAGCCAGCCACCTCGAATCGCAATGCCAACGGCTGCAAACGTGCCAGCCTCGGCGCGGTCGCCGATATTGTCCACTTGCTTGAGCTTGTCAGTGTTGTCCTTGCCTGCACACATGGAAGCGGAGGCCCTGCACAGGGACGAATTTTTTGCCCCAGGGACGCGGATGCGGTCGTCACCCGTCGCCTCGAACAGGACACGCACCAAGTCAGAAACCACCGCATTGGGGTCGATCTTGTTTGTTGAAACCTTTTTGTCCCCCGCCAGATCGACCGTGGCGGCCAGACCTGGAAATCCATAGCTCTTGCCCGCACGACTCACAAACGTCTGCTCGCCCAGTACGCCCAGGATCCGGCAGGGGGTGACCTTACCTTCCTCCTGGCACAGCCGCTGTCCGAGGTCCTTGGCAAGCTGGTCGATCTGGGCATCCGCAGCCGTCAAGACCGTCTCGTCCTTGATCGACTTCTTGAGCTTGTCAAGGAGCTTGGACTTCAGGTCGGGGTAGTCAAAATCGAGTGTGACGATTTTTCCATTCCGGAAGTAATCCGACACATAGCGCGCCACGAGGAGCCGCAGTGTCACCTGAGCGGCATCTTGCGCCTGCGTAGTAGTTGTTATCTGGTTGAGTCCATAGGTCTTCGCGTAGTGGCCCAACGCTTGCGCTGCCGCACCGACCCACCCTTCGCCGCTGGTGGCGAACGATACGTCCTGAATCATCCCGGTCCATTCACGGCGGCTGATGGTAATTTCGCCGCCGCCAAATTTCGACGAGGTAACCGCAGGGTCCGCTGGCGCCAGGTCTCGAAACAGCGTCGAAGTCAGTACCTGATTGGCGCGATCCACTGCATCAGGCGCAAGAGCGTCGAGATTGACCTCGATGCCGCTCGGATCAATCCCGAGTCGTGCGAACAGCCCTTGTGAAAAGCCCGTGAGATGATCATCGTATGCTGCAGCTGACGCCGGCACAGCGCTTCCGGAAGTGGCGGACGCCAGCATACTCAGCCCGAGTTGCAGATCAGTGCGATTGCGCTGGTTGCCCGACAAGCTGGCATTCACTGCGGCCGGCGGCATAGTCGTTGGGGACAGGGCGTATTCAGCTTTCGCACGTGCACAAGCGCTGACAGGCGAGCCAATGACTACCGTCGTGCCTGTGTCTGCGATCTTCTTGTTGAAGTCGCCAGCCGTGATGCATCCGCCGAGTGATGGCAACACCGTCGCGAAAAGCACACCCCTAAAGCATTTCCTCATAGCCATTGTTCCATCGACGAACCGTCGGAGTTGAATAGGATGCCGGGATGTTTAGGGCGGCGGAGAGAACTGTCCGCCCGCCAACTACCTGGCCGACTGCACCTAAGCGACATAAGTCAGCCACGCGGGCAGTTCATTGGATGGCTTCCGTCGTGTTTTTCACATGCTCTGGGGCTGGACGGGCAGGAATATTCCTGACAAGGCAACCACGCCGCGAGTACTACGACGCAATCGGTGAAACTGTTCGTGCGTGACGCGTTGCGCGAGAGTGCGCGATGCATTTGGTCCCCGGAGGGAGTTGCTGAAGGCTACCGCAAGAGTTCAATACCGCAAATCCCCCCAAGAAGGGGGATCTGACACCTTGATCTTTTCAGGCCTGGCGACGGCACGGGCGCCGCTCAGCAGCGGATCGCGCCGGACAGGAAGCGGAAGCAGCCGGCGGCCGCCGGCATCCTGGGCGCCGGTTCCTTGCGCATCATCAACGCCACGCGGCGCTTGAAGCTGGGGCTGCCCAGGGGCACGGCACGCAGCGCCACATCGTTGATGCCCTGGGCGTATAGCCGGGACAGCAGACCGACCGCGAGCCCCGCGCGCACCAGGCTGTAGAGCGATTCGCTGTACTGCAACCTGCAGGACGCGGCGGCCGAAGGCATCCGCTACAGCGAGTTCTTCTGGAACCCCACCGACACCGTCAGACAGTCCGGCATTCCGTACCGCGCCGCCATGGAAGCCATCGTGCGCGCGATCGTCGATGCCGAGGCAGGGTTTGGCATCGTGGGGCGGCTGGTGCCGTCGATCGACCGCGAAGCCGATCCGCCGAGGCGGTCGAGATGGTCGACTGGGTCATCGCCGACCGCCGCGACGAGGTGATCGGCATCGGCATCGACTATCGAGAGAATGACCGGCCGCCCGAGCTGTTCGCCGAGGCCTATCGCAAGGCCCGCGCCGCCGGGCTGAAGACCACTGCCCACGCCGGCGAGTTCGGCACGCCCTGGACCAATGTGGCCACCGCGCTGGACCTGCTGCAAGTGGATCGCATCGACCATGGCTACACCGCCATTGACAACCCCGAGTTCGCGCAGCGTTGCGCGGACCGCGGCATCGTCTTCACGGTGGTGCCGACCAATTCCTACTACCTGCGCACGCTGCCGCGCAAGCGCTGGGCGCTCGATCACCCGATCCGCCATATGCCGGGCATGGGCTTGCGTGTGCACCCCAACACCGACGACCCCGTGCTGCACCACGTCACCGCCAGCCAGGCCCGGGGGATGATGGTGCGCGATTTCGGCTTTGGCCTGGACGACCTGCGCGAGTTCATGCTTAACGGGCTGGACGCCGCGTGGATCGACGACAGCACGCGCCGTGCGTGGCGGGCGTAACAGTGCGCCGAGTTCGATGCGCTGCGCGCCAGGCTGTTCGCGGCCCCGGCTGCCCGAGGCTGCAGCCTGGTCCGTTTCCGTTCCGCTGTTCGTGGACCAGTTCCTGTCCAGGCGTACTGACATCTTCCTGATCGGGCGCTACCAGCGTGCTATAGGCGAAGCGACTACGGCGGCGATTTTCGGCTACCCGACTTCCGCCGGGCGCGATCAGGTGGTGGTTACCACGGGGATGCGGCATCGGTTCTGACCGGCCGCGAGGAAGCTGACGCCCGGCAGTGTCATTGCGTGGGGAAATCGATCTCAGCGCGCCTTGGCGATTCCTCAACCAGCCAGCTCGCGGTGCAACGCCACATATTCCTGCGCCAGCTTGTGGCGCGGATCCAGATGGATCATGGGGGTGGCATGCTGATGCGATTCGCGGATCTTCACCGATGCAGATAGCCGCGATTCAAGTACTGGCAGGCCCTCGCTTACCAGTTCGTCGACCAGCTTCTGCGGCAAGCTGGCTCGCGGCTGGAACTGGTTGATCACGATCCCCTCGACCTGCAGCCCGTCGTTGTGGTCCTGTTGGATTTCCTTCACGTTATCGAGCAGCGTGTAGAGGGCACGGCGCGAGAAGTCATCGCAATCGAACGGGATCAGGCAGCGCTCCACGGCGATCAGTGCGGAGCGGGTATAAAAATTCAGGGCCGGTGGCGTGTCGATGTAAATGGCGTCATAGACTGCCTCCAGCTCGAGCAGGGCGTCGCGTAGCTTGTAGATCTTGTAGCGGGATTCGAGCTTGCCGTGGAGGGAATCCAGGTCAGGATGCGCCGGCATCACATCGAGGTTCTCGAACGGCGTCGGGTGGACAAAGGACGTAAATTCCACCGGCCTGAAGTTGTAGGTCAGGGAGGTCTCGAAGAAGTTCGCCGCGGTCGGACTTGCCTCCGCGGCCCGCGCGCCAAGCAGGTACTGGGTGGAGTTGCCTTGTGCATCCAGGTCAATGACCAGGGTGCGCAAGCCCTCGCTGGCGCTGATCGCCGCGAGATTGCACACAATGGTCGATTTTCCGACCCCACCCTTCTGATTGAACACGACGCGCCGCATTTGCCCCTCTGGAGAGAATCGATCCGAAAGCGGCAGCATACCTCAGCGTGAGGTTCCCGGCAGCACCCCGCCCGGCTATGACAACGATATTCCAGGCCGTGATGAGGTGGCACCCGCGGGCAGGCGATTCAGTGGGTGCCAGAGTCAGCCGTCCGATTCCTGCTCGCGGTACCATTGGCGCCTTGAGGTGGTCCCGCGCTTGCATCTCATGGACCAGCCTTGTGCTGCACACTATGCGGCTCACGCCACCGAATGCATCGACATGGTTGCCGACCTTGCCCGTTCCTGGTTGACCTTCAGCGCGCCTGTGGCCGCTGCACAGGCTGCCGGCCGCCCGCTCGTGGCGCTCGAATCCACCATCATCGCCCACGGCATGCCCTACCCGGAGAACGTTCGCACGGCGCGCGAAGTGGAGGCCCTGATCCGCGACCTGGGAGCCGAGCCCGCGACGATCGCGCTGATTGGCGGGCGAATCCGCATCGGGCTTTCGAACGACGAGCTGGAGCTGCTGGGGCGCTCGGAGCGGGCACACAAGGTGAGCCGCCGCGACCTGCCAGCCGTGCTGGCCGGCGGCGGGCTCGGCGCCACGACCGTGGCCGGCACGATGATATGTGCCGCGCTGGCGGGCATTGAGGTCTTCGTCACCGGCGGGATTGGCGGCGTGCACCGCGGTGCGCAGGAAACCTTCGACATCTCGGCTGACCTGCAGGAACTGGCCAGGACCTCGGTGGCGGTGGTCTGTGCCGGGGCGAAGTCCATCCTGGACATCGGGCTCACGCTGGAATACCTGGAAACACACGGTGTGCCGGTGCTCAGTTGTGAGCAAGACAATGTTGCTGCGTTCTACACGCGCGACAGCGGCTTTCGTGCTGACTTCAGGCTGGACGACGCGGCGGAGCAGGCACGCTTCATCCGCACCAAGTGGGACTTGGGCCTGGCGGGCGGCGTGGTGTTGAGCACACCGGTGCCGCAAGCGGCAGCGATGACGTCCGGGGAGATCGACGCGCTGACTCGGCAGGCGCTTGCCGAGGCCAGGGCGCAGGGAATCACCGGCAAGGCCGTGACGCCTTTCCTGCTGGCTCGCATCAAGGCGCTGACGAGCGGACGCAGCCTGGCGACAAACATCGCGCTTGTGAAACACAACGCCGAGGTGGGAGCAAGGCTTGCGCTGGCATTGGCACGCGCGGGGCGCGGGGCGGGCGCAGCCTAGTCATGTGAGCAGGCCGGCATCCGCAGGGTGCGGGCGCGCACCTGGCAAGCTGGGTCTATGCGCCAACGTCGCCTAATCTTGTGTCTTAGCGATCAGCGAGTGGAAAACTCGCCTGAAGTCGCAACGCGTACATTTTCGATCCGGGGCTAGCGGAAGGAGTCATCATCATGCGACTCTCACTAATAGTCAGCGGCGCCATGCTGGCGCTTTCGGCATGTACATTGGAACCGGCCGGAACAGGCGCCTTTACAGTCATGGGGCCGGCCAGCTTCGATCGCACCTTCACCGCAGCAGCCGGGGCCATGCGCGACCAGGGCCTGGCGATCAGCGTCGAGGACCCGGTCAATGGCGTGGTCGTCGGCAGTCTGGATACCACGACGGTGATGGCCGGTGTGCACCAGCAGGCAGACGGCTACGTGCGGGTGGAATTCGACGGCATGGCTGCACACGATCCAGCGTTGATGGCGCGAATTTCGCGCAGCTACAACCGCCGCATGGGCCGCTGAATCGCGTCAGAGGTCAATTCAATGGATGTCCGCTTTCCGGAAGCGGACCCTGACGAGCCAGATCACGACCGGCTGTCTGCCCTTCAGAACGCTCGGACGTCGGGGACGCGGGCATGGCTCGGGCAAAGCGCCAGCGCGAAATCCTCCGGATCCTTCTGGGTGTTGCCGTGAGGCTTCCTGACCGATCCATGGGTTCAACGCGGATTCGCCTTCCCATGTCCGCGCCGTTCAGCGAGCGCGTCGGCGAGTGCTCTCACCCGCAATAGTATGTGGCGATGGCTGGGGGCCTGAGCAACCTCTCCGTCTGGCAGCAGAGCAGCGCGCCTGGCGGCCTGCTGGCGTTGGCGCAGGGTATGGGTCCGCTCGGCCAGGTAGGGCAGGTTCGCCGATAGGCATGCCCCTTTAGTCGCCGGCTCTGACGGGCTTGGTAATTGCAGTCGCGACTCCGCGTCGTTCACTTTCTTGGCCGGCGCCGGAGCCCGGGGAAAAGGATCGCGGCGAGCAATAGTCCTCCGCCGGTGAGAATCAGAATGTCCTGCATGCCTTGCGCCTCCCACGAAGATGCCAGATCGAGCGAGCCAATCTTAGGGATAACGCTGTCGCAGTGCTATCCGCCTCTGTCCGACAAGATGTTGGACCGAGCGCAGGAGTTCGGATCGCCGACGCGCGCTCGCATGCAATACGCCGCCGGCCGGCATTGATCGCAAAAATGACCGCAAAGCCAGAGGCACAGGCAGCGAACGTGCGCCGTACGAAACAAATGTAATCGTTTGTTAATGCCGCCCCCGCAGCCCCGTGTTGCCAACAGATGCTTCCTTCCGCTTTGGTACGATGCCGCTCTTTCCGCAAAGCGTCCCGCCACCGTGAATCGCCGCTGTATATTGTTTTTTCGTGAGTATTGCGCACGGTGGCTCATCCGCATCCAATCGCTGGCCGCTGCCGGCATCACGATAGCCAGGCGCGTCTTTCCCGGCGCGCTGCGCCGCCTTGGCCACCCGACGCGACGCGGCATCATGCTGACGCTCGCCGCGGTGCCGGCGCTGTTTCTGCTGTACGTGCTGGCGCTCGTGCCGTTTACGCCGGGCATCGGCGACATCCGCAAAGCCCGCATCGACCGCCCAGCGCTGATCGTATCGGCCGACGGCAGAGTGATCGACGAATTCAAACCGGTCAATCGCGAGTGGGTATCGCTCGGGCAGATCTCGCCGTACATGGTCGCTGCATTGATCGCCACCGAAGATCGCCGCTTTTATGAGCATCACGGGATCGACTGGCTGCGTACCGCGTCGGCTGCGCTGCATACGTTCTCCGGCGACCGACAGGGTGGCTCGACGATCACGCAGCAGCTTGCGCGCAACCTGTATCCCGACGAAATCGGCCGCGCGCCGACCCTCGCACGCAAGCTCAGGGAAGCGATCACGGCGCTCAAGATCGAAGCCGTGTACAGCAAGGATCAGATCCTTGAGACATACCTGAACAATGTGCCGTTCCTGTACAACGCCTACGGCGTGGAAATGGCCGCACGCACGTATTTCGGCAAATCGGCGCATCAACTCGACATCCTCGAGAGCGCGACACTCGTCGGCATGCTGAAGGCCAACAGCACCTACAACCCAGTGCTGAATCCCGAGCGCGCATTGGAGCGGCGAAACACCGTGCTAGGGCAGATGAACAAGTACGGGAAGCTCAAGCCCGACGCTTACACCTGGCTGAGGCGGCAACCGCTCAACGTCAATTTCGGGTTGCAGAGCGCGCCACGAAGCGCGGCGCCGCATTTTTCCGCGCAACTGCGCAAGTGGCTGATCACATGGGCCGAGCGCAACGGCTACAACATCTATGCCGACGGGCTTGTCGTGCGCACAACCATAGATTACCGTCTGCAGACGATGGCGGTGCAGGCGATGGACTGGCAGGCGAGCCAGTTGCAATGGATCGCGAACGGGGCATGGAACGAACGCACTGGCTGTTGGCCAGGCAACGACCTGTTCCGGACATTCATCCGGCAAACGCCTGACTATCGTGCAGCACGCGATGCTGGTCAATCGGATCAGGTCGCGCTCAGGAAGCTCGGCATGAATCGCACGTTTGTCCGCGCACTCTGCCGGAGCAAGACTCAGGTCCAGGCGGGTTTTGTCGCGATCGATCCGCGCAACGGCGATATCAAGGCATGGGTGGGTAGTCGCGATTTCGGTGATGCACCATTCGATCACGTGCAGCAGGCCCGGCGCCAGCCGGGTTCTACCTTCAAGCCATTCGTCTACGGGGCGGCGTTCGCGGACGGCGCGCGGCCAGGCGATACGATCGTAGACCGGAACGTCGCCATTCCACTGGCCGGCCAGGCGATCTGGCGGCCTACCGATGCGGCGCCGCCCACCGACCGGCCGATGACGCTGCGCGACGCGCTAGTGTATTCGCGCAACCGCGTCACCGCTCAGCTCATGCAAAAGGAAAGCCCCGAGAAGGTCGCACGGCTCGCGCGCGCGATGGGCGTGCGCGACAGTCCCCTCGAAGCGGTGCCGTCGCTCGCGCTCGGCACGAGCCCGGTCACGCTCAAGGAAATGGTATCGGCGTACAGCACGATCGCGAACCGCGGTGCCTATGTCGAACCGCGCATGGTTACCCGGATCGAGGATCACGACGGCAAGGTGCTCGCCGAATTTGCGAGCGCATCGCCGGAACAGGCACTGTCCGCCGCCGCCGCGCAAACGCTCGTCGATGTGATGCGCGACGTCATTATCCGCGGCACCGGCGCAGGCATCCGCACGCGCTTCGGGATTCGCGCCGACGTGGCCGGCAAGACGGGCACCACGCAGGACAACGCGGATGGCTGGTTCATCCTGATGCATCCGCAACTGGTCGCGGGCGCGTGGGTGGGTTTTGACGATGGACGTGTGACGCTCGGTAACGACTGGGGCCAGGGCGCGCATAGCGCGCTGCCGATGGTGGGCGCGTTCTACGACATGGCGCTGCGCGCACGAGTGATCGACCCGGATGCGCGGTTCAGTCCTGAGACCCGGGCTCCTCGCAAGCCCCATGCGCGACAGCATCGGCAATTCCTGTTCTGGAAATTCTGATGTCGTCGCTGGCGGACGCGACATTCGCTTTCGCAGGTGCCGCCGCGCGATGCGGTTAAGAGCGCGATGGGATGGATGCCCAAGTGACGGGCGCCATCGCGCGTCGCCTCACTCAGTCGTCGTGACGATGCTTCTTGTGGCCCTTGTGCTTGCCGCGATTGCCGTTCTTGTGGTCATCGGCATAGTTGTTGCGCGACACATTGCCGCCCAGCGCCGAACCCGCTGCACCACCGGCCGCGGCACCGACGATGCCGCCGGTTCGGCCGCCCAAGGCATTGCCGGCCGCCGCGCCGGCGCCACCGCCCAGCGCGCCACCCACGATGGCGCCGGTTCGTTCCTTCTTGTTGGCAGTCACCGCGCCGCCCGCACCGCCGCCCACGGCACCGCCGACCACGGCACCCGTGCTGCCGCCCAGTGCGCCACCGACGGCGGCGCCCGCGGCACCACCCAGACCGCCGCCCACGGCGTTCTTCAGGTCATCGGCCAGCACCGGTGTGGTGGCAGCGGTCAGCAGCAGGGTCAGGCACAGCGTACGAAGTGATTGTCGAGTCATGTTCTTCCTCAATAGGGGATGGTTGGCGATCCGCCGATGCAGGAGTTTACACGGGGCGGCAAGCGGCTCCGTTTGGAACTCGCAACGGTGGTCGACTACCTCCGTCGCCATGAGCCCGAGGTCTGTCGCGCTGAGCCCGGAATGCTGTTGTCAGTCGATATTGGCGCAGGAAATAGCGACCCCCCGGATGCGGCTGGCACCAGCCGCAAAACAGAAAAGCCCTTCGCAATTCGTGGAGGGCTTCGTCAATTCAGGCCGTCGGGTGGGCAGGTCGACTATAGCGGGCGAATCTTTGACGCTTGTGGGCCCTTCTGACCTTGCGTGACTTCGAATTCCACTCTCGCACCTTCCTCCAGCGATTTGAACCCGGTGCCTTGGATTTCGCTGTGGTGGGCAAACAAGTCCTTGCCGCCATCATCCGGCGTGATGAACCCATAGCCCTTTTCACTGTTAAACCACTTCACGATGCCAGTCGCCATCTCGTCCTCGACATTTGGTGCACACAGGTTGCGTGCTGAGAAGTCCCGCCCCAGAATCGCCCCGTCGCCAAAATATGGTTGGATGCGTTACGGCGCGCCGAACCCCTAGCATACCGAAGAGGAGGGCGGGCAGCATCTGCGGGTTAACCTCTGGATCAGAGCGCTGATGATGAGGCGGGCGAGTCGCGATACGGGCTGAGTGCGCAAATTTCCGATCGCCGAATCCGAGGAAAATCCCCTCGATCCAGGCTTACTCAGTCCAAACGGCATCGACGTCCCGCAGCAGGTGCCCGGCCAGGATGTAGTCGCCAGCCTTCATGGCCTTTGTCTCCAAGGCAACCAACTCGTTGGCTGCCAGCTGGTCCAATGCAAACTGGCAGTACAGGTTCCGTTGCCGGAAGGACACCTTCGGCCGGCTGAGGCCAGCAATGAGCGCCGCGAGGGACTTCACGGCAATGCTTTCGTGTCCGCGGTACTCCACCCGTATCCCTACCTTATTACCAAGGCGCCCGAGCTCAATAGCATCTTGCCAACCTGACTCATAGTCGAGCTCGACCAGCGCGACCCCCTCTGCCTCCAGGAGCCTGATGGCTTCCCCTTTGGTTCCAGCCCGAGCCGTTGTCATTTCTGCCTCCACTCACACCATCCCGCGCGGGGTTGCCGGTCTGATTCAATGTGCTACTGAATTCAACTCAGCGTTGCCCTGCTCACCTTGCCCCTTGGCTTCAGATCTGGAGAGTCAAGGTCTTGCTTAATTCTGACGTAAGAAAAATCTAAGTCAATATAGAATCGCCCTGAAGTCCTGCTACTACCACCCGCGTCACCACTCCGGCGACGCGTTTTTTTTGACGCAGAGCGGTCCTCATTCGGCCTGAAGCTCCATGCCTTTCCCCAGCAGCGACATATCGGTAGCGGACCTCGGCGAGTTGCGCTAATGCAAGCCGTCCGGTCGGTCGGCGAATGGTGCTCCCGAACCTGAATGTATGTCATGTTGCGATATTCGTTGATCTGCCCCTGCGCACGTTTTGGTAAAGGAGAAAATACCGGGGATTACGGCAAACATGCTTGCAATCACATTGAACACAAGGTGGCGAGCAACTAAGATGAACGTTCCGGGTGCGAAAACAAGCACCCGCCAGCCAGAACCTCGCGTCCGAGACGAAACAAGCGGCCTGTGCAAACCAGGCCGGCTGTCACGGACAGTAGTGAAGTCCCGTAGCAAAAGTAAACCTACAGCTTGGGAGACGACTGTGCTGAGTCATCATGAATTCGCCACGCTTGTGCTGGTAAGCGGCAGCTCCGACCCAACGGGGCTGGACCGCGCGGATATGGACGCGCTGCTCGCGTATAAACTGGTTACGCTTGAGCGCCTTGGGCCAAACCACAGCCGCCCTCAGGTGACAATCCAGGGCTACGCTTTTCTGAAAGCCCTCGGGCGAGTTCGCGCAAGCGAGGGTCAGGCTCGCCAGGCCTCCTTATGAGCGTATTGCTTTAGCTGGAAGCGACTGCCGGCGTTGGCGCGCTTTCGTCTGATCGGCGTGGCCTGCCAGGGTCACGATGCAGCAATTGTTTTCCACTCGATTCCGGTCCCGTCGGAGCTCTCTTCGGATAGCTCAGGTGGCGGGTCGCACTTAGGAGACGCAAGATGACTCAGTGGTCCCCCGAGCAATTCATTAAGGTCCAGATGGCAGGCATTGAAGCCCTGACCGGGCTGACCGGCAAGGCCTTTGAAGGCTTCGAAAAACTGCTGGAGCTGAATCTGCAAGCGATGAAGACGGCGCTGGCTGATTCACGAGAAGGCGCAAGGAAAGCGCTCTCAGCCAAGGACCCGCAAGAATTGGTCGAATTGCAAATCGCGTTATTTCAACCCGCGGCCGACAATGTACTGGCATATCGTCGTCAACTGTACGACATCCTCGCCGCCACCCGGGCGGAGTTCGAGAAGGTCGCCGAGGTCCAGTACACGGCAGGCAAGCAGGGTCTGCACGACTTCCTTGGAAGCGTGGTGAGCCAAACGCCCGGCGGCGCGGCGGCGGCGCCATTGGCTGCCTGGCAGGAGGCCGTCAGCGCGACCACTACGCTCTATGAGTCGATGCAAACGACGGCAAAACAGGCCGTGCAAGCGGCCGAGAGCAGCTTCAATACTGCTGCGCAGGTGGCCTCGAAAGGCATGCAACGTCGCGCAGCACAGGCCTCAAAGGCAGCTGCAAATTAAGTCGGCTTTGGCTCTTGGGAGGCCAGAAGAGGCGGAGCGCTGGGGGCGGCCATGTGCTTTGCACCGCCGCCGGCCTAAACTTCCTTCGTGTCGAAGATGAGCATGTCAACCCCGGCCTGGGCAAAATTGGCCAGGTCAGCTGCTGCTGCGGCGCCCTCAGGCGAAGCCATTGCCTGCTGGAGCGCCGCCAGCGAATCGAAGCTCAGCACCGCAACCAGGTGAAACGGCGAATCGCCGGCCGGGCTTGCAACCGGGCCGCTGCTGACCTCGTAGCGTCGCAGGCCGGCGATCTTCTTGGCGATCGGAACATGGGTCGAGAAGTAATATGAATCAAACGCCGCCGTGTCCGCAGGCTTCTTGTATAGCACCACTAGCTTTGCCATCGTGGTTCCTCCAAGCGTGAGTTTGATATAGCCCGAGCTTGCAAGTGTATCGTCCCTATGGCGGGTGAACCCCATTTCTGTCAGAGGGTCGGGTTGACCAGTTTCTTCATGCTACGATTTTCCTATCTAAGTCGGAGGTCGTCATGACAATCGAAAGCTACCAGGGCTACATCGTCCGCGGCTTTGCAAAGCAGCTTGGCGACGGATCCTTCGAGGCATCCGGTGCAGTTGAGAAGGACGGCCGCATCGAAGAAGGATCGGATCCCTTGGGGTACTACCCCTCGTTTGAGCGTGCCGCGGCAGCCGGCATTGCCTGGGCGAAAGCGTGGGTAGATGATCACGGCTGAACCCCTCTGAAATCGCCCACCCAGACCCACGGATTGGCACCTATGCGCCGCCGCAGTTGATGCCGGATGGTGCGTTCTTTCGTCATGCTAGGATGCCTCGAAACGCTGGGAGGTCGCCATGTCGAGCCATGTCTGGGTCGAAGAAGGGGAGTACTACTGCCACTGCACGGTCTGGAAGTCTAAGTCCGGGACCTGGGAGGCATCGGTATTGTTCGAGCGAAGAATCGATCACGCAAACGAGTTTGTCCCAGGCTTGCGGCACAAGATCAAAGCCTCGTTCAATAGCGAGGGCGAGGCAATGACCGAAGCAATCGCTTACGCAAAAGCATGCGTCGAGAACACTAAGACCGGCTTGTAGCCCCATGCGGCTACCCCAAATCGTTTCGATCCCTGCACCGACTGGCTCGCCATCTCAGGCACGTTGACGATCGGTGCTGCCGTCATCGGCGACTTCGCGCTCGGGACACGATTTCTTACAACCGGGGGAGGTGCCCGTCGGTATCCTTGCGGCAAATTCGCCAACTGCAAGCGCAGGTCACCATGAAACCCCTATTTGTGCTCACCGTGGTCACGGCAGCACTTCTCACCGGCTGCGCCGTCGCTCCCTATGATGACGGCTACTACCACGGCGGATACTCGCGTCCGATTTACGGCGGCGGTTACTCCGATTGGGACGGCGGAAGGTACTACGGCGGCAACCGAAAGTGGGGCGGTGACTGGGATCGAGGCTGGGACCGGGACGAGCAGCGAAACAGGGGCCGTGACTGGAGCGGCCGTGATAACCGCGGCTGGAACCGTGGTGGAGACCAAGGCGAAAACCGCGGCGAGAAGCGTGGATGGAACCGGGGCGATGAGCGAGCAGAGAATCGCGGCCGGGACCGGCGCGGAGAGCATGGCGGGGACCGGGGCAATGACCGTGGCGGTAACCGCGGTGATGACCGTGGGCGGAATCGTGACGCCGACGGTGGCAACGGTCGCGGCAGAGACCGTAACAAGGATTGATGCGACAGCCTCTGACTTCGCAGTGGATACAAAGCCTTACAAGACTCTCAAGCGCCGTGGTCAACTGTCACAACCTGCCGCCGTTACACGAGGTAACCAGCTTTAGGTTTTGCTCATACCAAACAGGGCGAGAACGCCATAAGGTATTGGCAACATTCGACGGAACAGCATCATGCAGAAGATCCTGGCAGTTTGTGCAATCGCAGCCGCATCCATGCTTGCGTCTGGCGCCGCCCAGGCAAGGGTAGACGTCGGAATTGGCATCGGTATTCCAGGTGTCGTGGTTGCAGCGCCTCCGCCCCCGGTGTACTACGAACCGGCCCCTGTCTACGTTGCTCCGCGCCCGGTGGTAGTGGCGCCTGATTACTACGACGATTGGCAGGCACGCGCATGGCGTGAACAACAGTGGCGCGAGCAGCGGTGGAGGGAACGCGAGTGGAGGCGGCGCCATCGCGAGTGGCACCGCTGGCACGATGACGATTGAAGCCGTCGGGGCTCTGAGCCAAGTCTGCCTTCGTGCGGGCCTGACCCGAGCCACGGGCTTCCCTGCGCAAGCCCGCTCCCGTCTCAGAAGGTGGCGGGCGAATTCACCCACAGCACCCTGGCCACCACGTCGCCCACATTGCGGTAGCCATGCGGCACCTGGCTGGAGAACGTGAAAGCATCGCCCGGGCCGATCAGGTAGACGTCGTCGCCGAGCATCAGTTCGAGCTGCCCTTCGAGCACGTAGCCAACTTCCTCGCCCTGGTGCTCGATCTGCCCGTCGCTGGCCTCGCCGGGCCAGACGATGTGGATGTTGGCCTGCAGCAGGCCGCCACGCTTGGGCAGCACCACGCGTTCGAGCGCCACGCCGCCGGCCCGGATCACCGGGCGTTCACCATGCCGCAGGATCGGTGACTGGTTTGGCTCCTCGTCGCTGGTCAGCGCGCCGATATTGGTGTCCAGCGCCACGGCCAGCCGGTGCAGCGTGGTAAACGACGGGGTTGCCAGCCCGCGCTCAATCTTTGAAATCAGGCTTTCCGAGCAACCCGCCTTTCCGGCGAGCTGCAGCAGCGTGTAGCCGGCCACCAGCCGGGCGTGGCGCAGCTTGACGCCAAGCGTCAGGGTGGCCGACTTGCTGTCGGCCGCTTCAGGTGTGGGTTGCTCGGTCTTTGCCATGCAGGCTCGGAATTGGTTGGACTTGGGTCGGCCACCAGGCGCCGTACGTCAATGCGTTCAGCGGCTGGCCAGTTCGGCGACAGTGTAAGCCAGTGCCTGGGCTCCAAGGAACAGATCGGCGCCTTCCGTATCTTCGGCGGCATTGTGGCTGATGCCCCCTTTGCTTGGCACGAAGATCATCGCCGTGGGGCAATGGTCGGCCAGGTACATGGCGTCGTGGAACGCGCCGGAGGTCAGCTGCACCGGCAGCGCGCGGCCGGCGTTGCGGCTGGCACGCGCGCAGGCGCGCTCGATGGTGCCCAGCATGGCCTCGGGGAAATGCGTCGGCTCGCGATGGAAGAAGCGCGTGACCGTGACCGCTTCGGGCGCATGTGCGTGCCTGACGCACGCCGCGCGCAGTGCCGCTTCGGCGCGGTCAAGCGCGGCGTCGTCCAGGCAGCGCATATCGACCGTGAACGTGACGTGGCCGGGAATGGTGTTGACCGAGTTCGGCGCCACGCTCCAGCGGCCCAGCGTCAGGCGCAGTTCAGGAGTGCCGGGGGTGGCCGCATGGCGCGGCGCCAGCGCGTACAGGTCTTGCGCGATGGCCATGGCCGCGGCCATCGCATCGCATCGTACCGCCATCGGCGTGGTGCCGGCATGGGCCATCGTACCCGTGCATTCCACGCGGAACCAGCGCACCGCCTGGATGCCGGTGACCACGCCCAGCGGCACATTTGCGCCTTCCAGCACCGGCCCCTGTTCGATGTGCAGTTCGACGCATGCCGCCATGGGCCGCGCCATCGGCACCCTGGTGACATCGTGGCTTTCCGCGAGCGCGGCATCGAGCGCCTCGCCGAAGCGAATGCCGGCGGCGTCAGCCACGTCGCGATAGCCTGCCAGCCGGGCGGGTTCGACGAAAGCGCTCGACCCCATCGCGCCGGGACCGAAGCGGCTGCCTTCCTCGTTGGTCCAGGACACGACCTCGATGGGGCGCAAGGTCTCGATGCCGGCCGCGTTGAGCGCGGCAATCACTTCCAGGCCGGCCAGCACGCCGTACGCGCCGTCGTACTTGCCGCCCACCGGCTGGGTATCGGCGTGGCTGCCGGTCAGCACCGGCGGCAGGTCTTCGCGGCCGGGGCGGCGGAAGAACAGGTTGCCGCAATCGTCGATGCCGACGGTGCAGCCCAGCGCGCGTGCCTGGTCGATCAGGTGGCGCCGGGCGGCCAGGTCGGTCGCGGTCAGTGTTTCGCGGGAAACGCCGCCGTCGTGGCGCAGGCCAAAGCAGGCCAGGGCTGCCAGCGATGCGGCCAGGCGCCCGGCGCCCACATGATCCTGTGCGCGTTCGGCAATGGCTTGTGCGTTGGCGAGGGGGGGCGGGTTCGATACGGTCAATTTGGTCTCCAGATATCAGGCAAGGCTGGCGCCAAGCGCCTGCTCAAGGCGATGAGCCATGCCGAGCACGCGGGCATCGGCATGGCGCGGCCCCGTCACGGTCACGCCAACCGGCATGCCGGTGGCGCCGGTGCCCGTCGGCACATGGACGCATGGGGTGCCCAGCAGCGACCACATGCGGCAGAAAATCGGATCGCCGGTGGCGCCAAGGCCAGCAGGCGCTTCGCCTTCGGCGCTCGGGGCCAGCACGACGTCGAATCCTGCCATCGCCGTGTTGAACGCCGTGCGGGCCGCTTCCGCGTATGCCAGCGCGACATGGAAGCGCTGGCCGGTGACGGCGCGGCCCGCTTCGAGCTGGCGCGCGAAAGCCGCGCTGAAGTCTTCTGCGTGCTCGCGTGCTTCCGGCGCGAATGCGGCGAGTGCCTCGAATGCCATGATGTCCAGTTGGGCTTCAGTCAGCCCGTGGCAAGCCTGCGGCAGGTTGAAGTCGCGCACCGTGCCACCGATGCGTTCGAGCGCACGGATCGCGGTGTCCAGTGCGGCTTGTGTATCGGCACCAGCACGTTCCCAATGCGGCGTGCGGCAAATGCCGATGCGCAGCGGCGCGTGGCGTAGCGTCGACGCGTCCGCTAGCGCGGCATCGCGCGCCAGGGTGCCGATGAAGAAGGCCGCGTCGTCCACGCGGCGGGCCAGCACGCCCACCGTATCCAGGCTTGGTGCCAGCGGCTTGATACCGGCCAGCGGCAGTGTGCCATGCGTGGGCTTGTAGCCCACCACGCCGCAATAGGCGGCCGGCCGCACAATCGATCCCGCGGTCTGTGTGCCAAAGGCCAGCGGCACCATGCCTGCGGCGACGGCGGCGGCCGATCCGCTCGACGAGCCGCCGGGGGTGCGGGGCCTGTCCGCCGGCGCGCGCGGGTTGCGGGTCGGCCCCGGCTGAAACGTGGCGAATTCGGTGGTGACGGTCTTGCCGACCACGACCGCGCCCGCCGACCGGGCCAGTGCCACCGCCGCCGCATCCACGCCCGGCCGATGTCCGGCGTATATCGGCGAACCATAAGTGGTCGGCATGTCGGCTGTATCCATCAGGTCCTTGGCGCCAAGCGGGACGCCCGGCAACGCGCCTGACGCGCCGCCGGCATCCAGCCGCCGCGCCTGCGCCACGGCGGTGTCGCCACCCACGTGCTGCCAGGCCAGAATGCCTGCGTCTTGCGCCGCAATGCGGGCCAGTGCCGCACGGACCACCGCTTCGGCGCTCAGTTCGCGCCGCGACACCATCGCCGCCAGGGTGCGGACCGGAAGATCGAGGAAGTCGTCCATCGCATGTTCTCCGGATCAGCCGAAATAGGCTGCGCGAACCTCATCGTTCTCGCGCAGCGCCTGCGCGGTGCCCTGGGCCACGACACGGCCCTGGGTCAGCACATAGCCCTGGTGTGAGATGGCCAGCGTCTGGCGCGCGTTCTGTTCCACCAGCAGCACCGTCATGCCCAGTTCGTTGATCTGCTGGATGACCTTGAAGTTTTCCTTCACATAGAGCGGCGACAGGCCCAGCGACGGCTCGTCGATGACCAGCAGCCGCGGCTGCGCCATCAGTCCGCGCCCGATCGACACCATCGCCTGTTCGCCGCCGGACATGGTGCCGGCGAGTTGGCCCGCGCGCTCGCGCAGCCGGGGGAAGATCGTGTACACGCGCTCGATGCGCTCGCGCACCCTGGCCGGGTCCGCCTCAAGGAATGCGCCCAGCGCAAGGTTTTCGGCCACCGTCATGCGCGGGAACACCTTGCGGCCTTCGGGAATGCAGGAGATGCCGCGTGCGATGATGTTGTGGGTCTTCTCGCCCGCGATGTCCGTGCCGTCCCACAGGATGCGTCCCTGGCGCGGCGGTGTCAGGCCCAGGATCGAACGGATCAGCGTGCTCTTGCCGGCGCCGTTGGCGCCAAGGATGCATGTGATCTTGCCCGGCGGCACCTCGATCGAGACATCGTGCAGGACGTTGACCCTGTCGTAGCCCGTGGTCAGCCCTTCCACGCGCAGTGTGCTGTCGCTCATGCGGCTTCCTCCCCCAGATAGGCGGTCTGCACGTCGGGATCGGCGGTAATCTCGGCGTAGGTTCCCTCGGCAATCTTCTTGCCGTAGTTCAGCACGATGCAGCGGTCGGTGATGCGCTCGATCACGTTCATTTCGTGCTCGATCAGCACCACCGACAGGTCCTGCAGCTTGCCGCGCACCTGCAGGATATCGTCCATCAGTTCATGGGTCTCGTCATGCGTCATGCCCGCCGAAGGCTCGTCGAGCAGCAGCAGGCGGGGGCGGCTCATCAGGGCCCGGCACACCTCGATGCGGCGGCGGTCGATCATCGTGAACGTTTCCACCGGCTCGAACAGCCGCGCCACCAGTGGCGGGCTGAAGATGCCCAGCAGCTCGCGCACCGACTCCACGTAGCGTTCGTACTCGGCGCGGAACGCCTTGCGCCGGAACAGGTTGAAGACCAGCCCGTGACGCATGTTCTGGTAATCGCCGATCACGATGTTGTCGAACACCGTCAGCGGCAGCGACAAGCGCGAACGCTGGAACGTCCGCGCCACGCCGCTGCGGTAGATCTGCTGTGGCGTCTTGCCGATGACGTTGTTGCCGTCATAGGTAATGGTTCCGGCGCTTGCCTTGTACAGCCCCGTCAGCACGTTGAAGAACGTGGTCTTGCCGGAGCCGTTGGGGCCCAGCAGGCCCAGGATCTCGCCACGGCGGATCTCGAGCTGGAGGTTGTCCAGCGCGGTCAGGCCGCCAAAGCGCATGGTCAGGTCGCGCACCTGGATCATTGCGTCGCTCATTGCGCATCCTCCCGGGGAAAGAACAGGCGGGTCTTGCGCGGCATCAGGCCGTCCGGGCGGAACAGCAGGATGGCGATCACCAGCGCCGCGTAGAACAGGAAGCGGTATTCCTGGATGAACTGCAGCTTTTCGGGCAGCACCAGCACGATAATGGCCGCCGGCACCAGGCCCACCACGTTGCCGAGGCCGCCCAGGATCACGATCGACAGCATCAGCAGCGAGTCGGCGAAGGTGAAGTTGTTGGGCGCCACGAACGCAGTGACCATGCCGTAGACACTGCCGGCGATGCCGGCAAAGAAGTTGCCGAGCATGAACGCAATCACCTTCCACCGGGCGATGTGCAGGCCGAACGCGGCGGCGGCGGTCTCGTCGGTGCGCACCACGTCCATCGCCAGGCCTACCCACGAGCGCTCCAGCGCCTTGACCACGGCAAACGTGCCCGCACAGATCAGCAGGCTCAGCAGCGCATAGCTGGCGTAGAACGACACGTCCACGCCGAACAGTGTCACGCTCTCATTGAACGCGAAGCCGAACAGCGTCATCCCGGGCACCTGCAGGCCCTGCGGCCCGCCCAGCACGTCGTTGACCTCAAGGAAGGTCTTGAACAGGATGCCGAACGCGATGGTCACCAGCGCCGCATAGTGGCCGCGCGTGCGCAGCACGGGCGCAACCAGCACCGAGCCGATCACGGCCGCTGCCAGGCCAGACAGCACGATCACCAGCACGTGAGGAATGCCCGTGTGCGTGGCCAGCACGGCCGTGGTGTAGGCGCCGATGCCAAAGAACGCCGCGCCCGCGAAATTGGACACGCCGGAAAACCCGAACTGGACTGTCAGCCCCAGGCAGGCGGTGGTGTAAAGCAGCACGGCACACAGCATCAGCAGGACGAAATGGCTCTCGTGGAACAGCGCGACCAGCGCCAGCGTGCCGGCCAGCGTCCATAGCCTGGACTGCCCTGGCCGCCGCGATGCTGCCTGCTCCACGGCCTGCGTCAGGCCCAGCCGGCCCGCCGCGAACACCGCGGCCCCGGCCAGCGCCAGCAGCACGGCTACCGCCAGTTGCGATTCCGCATGCAGGAAGAAGTAGAGATAGGCCACCAGGGCGATGGCCGAGATGGCCAGCACCATGGCCGGGCGCCGCTGCGGGCCCTCGGCCGTGGCGGCGGAGGCCGCCGGCAGCGGCTTCGAGACGTTGTCAGACACGTTCACTGGCTTTCTCCGCGATGAGTCCGGTCGGCTTCCAGGCCATCAGCACGATGACCACGGCAAAGGCGAATACGTCCTTGTAGGCGCTCGGGATGTCGGGCACCAGGGCCGGCAGCATGGCACTGCCCAGTACCTGCAGCGCCGCAAACAGGAAGCCGCCGAGGATGGCGCCGTAGATATTGCCTAGCCCGCCAAGGATGGCAGCGGCAAAGCCGATCACCCCCAACAGCAGCCCGACGTTGAAGTTGATCTCGTTGTAGTAGAGGCCGTTCATCACGCCCGCCAGTGCCGCCATGGCGGACCCCAGCGCAAACGTGACCAGTACCACCACCTCGAAGTTGATGCCCATCAGCCGGGCCGTCTCGCCATCCTGGGCCACGGCACGAATGGCCATGCCAAAGCGCGTGCGGGTGATCAGCAGATGCACGCCGAGGATGATGGCCACGCCGGCGGCCAGCAGGATCAGGTTGTCCGCGCGCATGGAGAGCGCGCCGATGGTGAACTCGCCAGCGGGCAGCAGCGCGGGAAATGGTTTCGGGTTCGAGCCGTCCGGGTAGAACAGCCGGACCGCCTCACGCAGCACCGTGCCCAGCATCAGCGTGGCCAGCAATGTGTTCAGCGGCGGCGCACGGCGCAGCGGCAGGATCAGGACGCGGGCGATGCCGGCGCCCAGCAGGCCGGTCACCGTCACCGCGCACACCACGATGGCCAGCAGCTGCAGCCACGGGGAATCCACATGCATCGCCACCACGCCGGCTGATGCCGCCAGCCCGGCAAACGCACCCACCATCAGCACATCGCCATGAGAAAACTTGATCACGTCGAGCACGCCGAAGAACAGCGTGAAGCCTACCGCTACCATTGCGTAGATCATCCCGAGCATCAGCCCGTTAAAGACGTACTGCCCTAATACACTCATCGGTATCCCCCGAATTCCGGATGCCCAGGCGGGCGCGGGGCCGGGCGGGGGCAGGATTGCCCCGAACCCGGCCGCCATGCTTACAGGCCGGTCAGCTTCTTCTTGCCCTTGCCGTAGGTGCTGTCTTCCCAGATCACCCACTTGCCGTCTTCCACCACATACTTGGTGATCAGCGGCACCACGTTCTGGCCGTGGTCGTCGAAGGTGACCCTGCCGATGATGGTGTTCACGTCCCTGGTGCCGTTCAGCACATCACGCACCTTCTTGCGGTCCGGGCCCACCTTTTCCACGGCGTCGATGATCAGGTTGGCCGCGGCAAACGCAAACGGGCCGTACGCTTCCGGCGGTTCACCGTATTTCTGCTGCGTGTAGCGTTCCATGAAGAACTGGCCGCCCGCCAGCTTCTCTACCGGCGCGCCTTCGATGAACGCCAGCGAACCCTCCGACAGCGATTTGCCCACGCCTTCGATATAGGCATCGGACTTGATGCCCGACGTGCCCTCGAACTGGGCCTTGATGCCGAGCTTGTCCATCTGCGTGCGGATGCGCACGCCCAGCGGCGTGAGGCCGCCGAAATACACCACGTCGGGCTTCAGTTCGCGGATCTTGGTCAGCTCCGTGGTGAAATCTTGCTGATCGGCTGTCACGCCGAACGTGCCGACGATGGTGCCGCCGTCCTTCTTCAGGAACTCGCTGAAATACTTGTTGTGGCCCTTGCCGTAGTCGGTGGTGTCATGGATGATCGCCCACTTCTTGTAGCCCAGCCCGGTCATGAATTTGGCCGCCACTTCGCTCTGGTTGATCATCGTGCCGTTGACGCGATGGATCTCCTTGAACTTGTTGCCATAGGTGACCTCGGGCAGCACGGCGCCCCACACCACGGCGGGCATGCCGAAGCGGCTGTAGACGCCCACTGTGCCCATGGCCACGGCAGAGCAGAAGTGCGTCACGCCGGCAACGATGGACTTGTCCGCCGCGATCTTGGTCGCCACCTGCACGCCGACGTTCGGCCGGCACTCGTCGTCCTGCACCACCAGTTCATAGGTGTACCTGGCCTTCGGGTCCGCATTGCGCAAGCGCACGGCCAGGTCCGCGGAATTGCGTCCGCCCAGGCCGATCGACGACACGCCACCGGTCAGCGGACCGACAAAGGCAATCTTGACGACATCCTTGGCCTGCGCCGGTGCTGCCGTCAGGACCATTCCGGTCGCTGCGGCTGCGATGGCGGCGGCTACTGCAGTGTGTTTCTTGCGCACTCTCTTCCCCCTGGGTTGCATGGACAATTGGACGGACCGCTGCGCGGCGTCACCGACCCGAACCGATGCAAGGCGCGTGTGGACGCCCGGGAAAGCTCTTGGAAAGCTGCCTGCACCATATTCAAGTCACTTGAATACTATGCAACAGACATGCCAACGTTCAACGAGCGAAAACCCGTAGCTTTGAATGGGCGCTGGGGAAATGAGGGGGAGCCCGTGCTCAATCCGGGCGCATGGGTGCACGGTTGCGGTGCGCCGCAGAGCAAAACAAGGGAAGAAGCATTGCTGGGACGTAGGTGTTGCTTAGCGCATTTTCGTCCCGTCTCGTTAGACATCCCACAGATACAGCTGGTGGTAGCTATCTTGATATCCATCGCATGACGGTATATCTTTTGGTATCTATCAAAGGAAATATCGTGAGCACCACTGCCAAGATCTTCACCACCGGCCGCAGCCAGGCGGTACGGCTGCCGCAGGAATTCCGCTTCGCCGAGCGCGAGGTATATATTCGCCGTGACCCGTCCACCGGTGACGTGATCCTGTCGCGCCGGCCGGAGAGTTGGGACGGCTTTTTGGCTGCCATCAAGGACAGCGCCGTGCCGGAAGACTTTCTGGCCGACCGCGCGCAGGGCGAGCAAGCCAGGGATCCGCTGGCGGGTCTCGAATGACGCGCTACATGCTCGACACCAATATCGTGAGCCATCTGTTGCGGGCACATCCGGCAGTCGTGGCGCGCGTGACGGCAGCGCCGATGGTGGCGCTGTGCCTGTCAGCCATCACCGGTGCGGAACTGATGTACGGGCTGGCCAAGCGCCCCGGCGCAGCGCGCCTCGCGCGCGCGGTCGACGAGCTGCTGCGCAGGGTCGAGGTATTGCCCTGGGCCCCTTCAGTGATGGCCGGCTATGGTGAAACCCGCGCTGCGCTGGAATCCCAAGGACAGCCGGTGGGGGCACTGAACCTGCTGATCGCCGCGCACGCGCTGGAGACTGGCGCGGTGCTGGTGACCAATGACCAGGCATTCCGGCGCGTCCCTGGCCTGGTGGTGGAGGACTGGACGGTTCCGACCGGAAATTGATCGCAGCAATCTGAAAGATTGGCCAACTGCGCGTCTGGCCGACACCCGGCATCGGCCAGTCCTGCGGCAACCGCCGTGCGCTACTGGTCTGCCTTGGCCCCCGAGCGCCGCACGATTTCCGCCCATTTTTTGCCTT
The DNA here is from genome assembly GCF_058787575.1 of Cupriavidus sp. FW305-3-2-15-C-LB2. Classification (NCBI taxonomy): domain Bacteria; kingdom Pseudomonadati; phylum Pseudomonadota; class Betaproteobacteria; order Burkholderiales; family Burkholderiaceae; genus Cupriavidus; species Cupriavidus sp. FW305-3-2-15-C-LB2. The sequence goes on along the minus strand of NZ_JBYSZW010000004.1, from coordinate 50,111 downwards.
CGGAAGCGTTGTAGCGGGCAAAGTCGCCAGGTGAGGAGCCGACCGGCTCGGCGCCCATGTCGGCATATTGCTGGCGCACATCGGGCCGCTTCAGCGCGCCGGCCGCATGCGCGGCCAGCTTTTCCACGACCGGGGCCGGCGTGCCGCGCGGCGCCCACAGCCCATACCAGGTGCTGATGTCGAAGCCGGGCAGGCCGGACTCGGCGACGGTGGGCACGTTTGGCAGCGCGCTCGCGCGCCGCGCGGTGGTCACGGCAACGGCACGCAGCTTGCCGGACTTGATGAAGGGCATCGCCGACGGCATGGAATCAAACATCAGCTGGATCTGGCCGCCCATCAGGTCCGTCAGCGCCGGCGCGCTGCCCTTGTACGGCACATGCTGCATCGGCACCTTTGCCGCCAGCTTGAACGATTCGCCGGCCAGGTGCTGGGCCGAGGCATTGCCCGCCGAGCCGAAGTTGAGCGCACCGCCCTGGCTATTTGCGTAGGCGATCAGGTCCTGCACTGTCTTCACCGGCGAGGCGTTGTTGACCACCAGCACCAGCGGCACGTCGGCCAGCTGCGTGATCGGCACGAAGTCCTTGAAGGAGTCATAGCGCATCTTCGGCTGAATGCTGGGGTTGATCACATGCAGCGAGGCATTGGCCAGGATGGTGTAGCCGTCGGCGGGAGCGCGCGCCACGGCTTCGGCGCCGATCATGCCGCTGGCGCCGGGTTTGTTGTCGACCACCACGCTCTGGCCCAGGCTCTCGCCCATCTTGACCGCGACCACGCGCGCGAGCAGGTCGGTGGGCCCGCCGGCGGGGTAGGGCAGCACCATGCGCACGGGATGCTGCGGGAAGTCCTGCGCGACGGCGGCAGCCGGCAGCGCGGCCGCGGCTGCCGCCAGCATCAGTGCCGCGCGCAGCCGCGGCCAAGCCGGAAGTCGTTTCTGGTATCGGTTGTTCACGTCTCTGTCTCCTTGATTTTTATGGCTACCTTGCCCACCACCTGGCGGGATTCCAGCGCGGCCAGGGCGTCGTCCAGGCCGGTGATCGGATAGACCGCGGATACGGTCGGCTCCAGCTTGCCCCGCGCGGCCCAATCGAACAGCGTCGCCATGACCTCCTGCAGCGCCGTTGCATGCTCGGCCCGCTCGTTGGCGGGCGTCCAGCCGATGTAGCGGCCAAAGAAGAACCCGTGCAGCGTGAGGTTCTTGACCAGCAGCAGGTTGACCGGGGCCTGCGGGATGGTGCCGCTGGCAAAGCCGATGCTGAGGATGCGCGCGTTCGCCGCCGCCGCACGCAGGGCCTGGTTGAACAGGTCGCCGCCGACCGGGTCCACCACTACGTCCGCGCCACGGCCGTGCGTCAGCGCCTTGACCGATGCCGCCAGGTCCGCCGGGGCCAGCGCGTGCGTGGCGCCGCGCCGCAGCGCGTCGGCACGCTTGGCCTCGGTGCTGGCGCAGGCGATGACGGTGGCGCCGAACTGGCGCGCAATTTCCACGGCAGCCAGGCCGACACCGGCCCCGGCGCCAAGCACCAGCACCGTGTCATTCGGGCGCAGCGCGCAGCGCCACACCAGCCCGCAATACGCCGTGCCATAGGAAATCGGGATCGGCAGCGCGGCCTTTGACGGCAGCGCATCCGGGACGCGGTAGACGGTGTACTCGGGCACGGTGACCTGCTCGGCAAAGCAGCCCCAGTCCGCGATCGCCACCACCCGGTCGCCGGGACGCAGCCGCGTGCACGCGTCACCGCAGGCCACCACGCGGCCGACCGCTTCGGTACCGGGCACGAAGGGCAACGGGGGCCGGCGCTGGTACTGGCCGGCGATCATCAGGCCGGTGGCGTGGCTGACGCTGGCGTACTCGACGGCAATCGTGACCGCATGCGGGTCGGCCAGCACCGGTTCCGGGATGGCCTGCAGCGCCACGTCCTGCACGCCGCCGAACTGCTTGCAGACAAGCGCCTTCATTGCACACCTGCCTTGGCCGCGGGGGCCGTCGCCTGTCGCACCACACCCTGCTGCAGCCATGCGTCGATGGCCTGCTGGCCGAAGCCGGCCTCGCGCAGGACCTGCACGGTATGTTCGCCGTTGGCCGGCGCCGGGCCGGCATCCCGGCGCATGTCGCGCGCCGGGATGCCGGCGAAGGGCAGCGGTCCGAGCCCCGGCTGCGCGATCGTCTGGAAGGTCTGCCGGTGTGCCGCCTGCGGGTGCGCCAGCACGTCGTCATAGCTGCGCACCGGGGCATGCAGCACGTCGTGCCGGCTGAGGATGTCTTGCCATTGCGCGGTCGTGCGCGTGGCGATCTGCTCGGCCACCTGCTGGTTCAGCAGCGCGGCGTGGGCCATGCGCGCGGCATTGTCGGCAAAGCGCGGGTCTTCCAGCCAGCCGGTGCGGTCCAGCGCATGGCATAGCTTGGCGAACTGCGCGTTGTTCAGCGCCAGCAGCGTCACGCTGCCGTCGCTGCTGGCATAGACGCCATTGGGCGCGCTCACCGGGCCGGCGGCCGTCGGACCACCGATGGCATGCTCGAGCAGGTTGTTGGCCTGCAGCGCACAGCAGGCATCGAACAGGTTCAGCTCGACATGGCCGCCGAGCCCGCTGCGAAAACGCCGGCACAGCGCCGCGGCGCAGGCCTGGGCGGCATAGAGGCCGGTGGCGGCGTCGGCGAGCAGCATGCCGATGCGGCGCGCGCCACCGTCGGCGCCACGGTTGGCGAACATCAGCCCGGAGTCGGCCTGCATCACCGAGTCCGAAGCCGGATAGTCGGCATAGGGACCATCCGGGCCATAGCCGCTGATCGACACATAGACCAGCGGGGGG
>NZ_JBYSZW010000004.1:0-47293 GCF_058787575.1 Cupriavidus sp. FW305-3-2-15-C-LB2 | reverse complement strand
CCCCCCCCGCCGCATAGCCCACGCCCAGCCGTTCCGCCACTTGAGGGCGGAAGTTCTGCACGACGATGTCCGCCTGCAGCGCAAGGCCGAGCAGCACCTCCTTGCCGGCGTCAGTGGTGGCGTCGATGCAGGCGCTGCGCTTGCCGGCGTTATAGGCGATCGCCAGCGCGCTGGTATCGCCGCGCACGACCCCGACCTTGCGGCCCCAGTCGCCCGCGGGCGGCTCGACCTTGACGATTCCAGCGCCTTGCTGCCACAGGATGTGCGCGCAATACGGGCCGGCAATGCCCTGGCTGATGTCGAGCACGCGCAGGCCGGCGAAAGGCAGGTCGGTGTCGGACAGGTCGGAAGCGGGCAGTGCGGACATGGCGTTCGAAAGGTGGGTAAGCAGGAGGTTTATGCTAGGGTTGGCTTCCTGCCAGGACAATCCCTCGATTTGTGCCTACGGTGTTGACTCATGATTGACAATAATTTCGATCTCAACCTGGTGCGGCTGTTCGTGACCATGGTCGAGTCGCGCACGCTGACCGCCGCCGCGGAGCGCAGCGGCATGACCCGCTCCAACGTATCGCGCCGCCTGAAATTACTGGAGCAGCACCTGGGCGCCCAGTTGATGCGCCGCACCACGCGCCATGTCGAACTGACCGAGGCGGGCCAGTTGCTGTACGCGCATGGCTTGCGCATGCTGGACGAACTGCAGTCCGCCAATACCTCGATCGACAGCCTTGGCCAGGTGGTGCGCGGCGACGTGCGTATTCGCCTGCCCACGGGACTGGGTCATCTCTACCTGACCCCATTGCTGCTGGAATTCGCGCGCAACTACCCGCAGATTTCGCTGCGCGTCGTCATCAACGACAACATTGGCGACCTGATCCCGGCCGAGGTCGACGTGGCGCTGAAGATCACCTCGCAGCCGCCCGATGACCACGTGGCGAGGCGCATCTGCGATGTCGGCTGGTGCCTGTGCGCGTCGGCCTCGTTCCTGGACAGCCACGGGCCGATCCGGACCGTGGCCGACCTGGAGCGCTGCGACATGATTGCCCCGGCATCGCTGGGGCGCCGCTTTACGCTGAAGGTATGGCTGGCGGGCACGCCGATGACGCTGCGCGTGTCGCCCCGGATCCAGTCAGGCGACTATCCGTTCCTGTTCGAGTCGGTGATGGGCGGGCTGGGCGTGGCGCTGCTGCCGCGCTATGCGGTCTGGCGGCAACTGCAGTCCGGACAGATGCGCGAGGTGCTGGCCGAGTGCGAAGCCGAAGGCGTGGGCGACAGTGTCTACATGCTGACCGCGCCAAACCGCTATCCCACGCTGGCAACGCGAACGCTGATGGACTTTATCCGCCTGCACCTGGAGCGGCAGGCAGAGAACTGGGGGCGCCGCAACCTGCCTGCGGCAACGGCCAATGAAAGCCGTGCCGCCCCGGCGTCCTGACCGATGGGGCGGCATGGCGGGCACAGCGATTACTTCTCCTGCATCCTGGCGGCCTTGACAATCTCGCCCAGCCGCTTGCGCTCCGCCTCGACAAACTTCACGAAGTCCGCACGCGTGCCGCCGACCGGTTCGATGCCCACGGCCTTCAGCTTGGCGGCGGCGGCCGGGTCCTTCATGGCCTTGTCCACCGCGGCGGCCACCTTGTCCAGGATGGCGTCGGGCGTCCCCTTGGGGGCATGGACGCCGGCCCAATGCGCGATCTGCAGGTCCGGGAAGCCTTGCTCCACCGCGGTGGAAAGCTGCGGGTAGGCCGAGATGCGCTGCGTCCAGGTGGTGGCGAGCGCCTTGAACTTGCCATCGTGCAGGATATGCGGAAGGGCGATGATGCTGGCCTCGGAGGTTCCTTCCACCTGGCCGCCCAGCACTGCCGTAGTGCTTTCCGACCCGCTCTTGTAGGGCACCGGCTGCAGCTTTGCGCCGTACTTCACATTCAGGATCTCCGCCACGAAGTGCGGGGTGCTGCCGGTCCCCGCGGTCGCGAAGTTGAAACCGTTCCCCTTCTTTGAGGCCTCGACGAAGTCGCGCAGATCCTTGTAGGGCGCGTTCTTCGGCACCACGATGACCGAAGGCGCAAGGCCGATCATGGCCACGGGAACCAGCGCGTCATCCTTGAACGGCATTGACTTCTTGATCATGCTGTTGGAGATGACGCCGGCTGCGCTGATCAGGAAGGTATAGCCATCCGGCGCGCTCTTGGCCACGATGTCGGCGCCCACGGTGCCGCCCGCGCCGGGCCGGTTCTCGATCAGCACGGTCTGGCCCAGCGCCTTGGTTGCGCCCTCGGCCGCGGCGCGCGCCATCAGGTCATTGGCGCCGCCGGCGGCAAAGGGCACGACAAAGCGGATCGTCTTTGCTGGCCACTGTTCTTGTGCGCAAGCCGGGGCCGCCGCGATGAGGGCTGCCGTTGCCAACAGGCCCAGGGTGAATCGGTTTTTAATGGTCAAGGCATGTCTCCGTTCTTGGGTAGGGGTATGAGCGCCGGCGGCGGGCGCCGGCTATGGCGCCGTCACTCACCTGCGCCATCGGCGGCAGATCTGCGATTCCCGCCCTGCCTGCCATGACGCGATTATCCCATTCGACCAATACTGTCGGAGCTTGTGCTTCTCATATCAAGCAAGCGGCAATGGCGCAGGGCCAGGCGTGGTTCAGGTTCTCAGCAGACTGCAGACTTCGCCATGGCCTGGCCGTGCTTGCGCCGGCCCGTCGGCGCCCTGTTGCTATTCGGCGCCCAGCCCGCGACGCGCACGCCGCGAGTAGTAGGCAAAGGTGGCTTCGAACCGCTTTTGGGTGCTGACCCAGCGCTGCGCTTCGCAGCCCAGATCGTGCGGGATCGGCTGGATCGGGCCCGCCGCCATGGCCAGCAGTTGCAGCCGGGCGGCACGCTCGAACATCACACCCAGTACGCAGGCTTCTTCCACCGTGGCACCGGCCACCAGCAGGCCGTGGTGGGACAACAGGATGGCCTTCTTGTCACCAAGGGCTCCCGAGATGATTTCTCCCTCTTCATTGCCGACAGGAATGCCAGGCCATTTCTCAAGGAACGCGCACTGGTCGTAGAGCACGCACGTGTCCATATGCGAAATGACCAGCGGCACCTCCAGCATCGCCAGCGCCGAGGCGTGCGGCGCGTGCGAATGGACAATGCAGTTCAGGTCCGGACGCGCACGGTAGAGCCAGGAATGGAAGCGGTTGGCCGGGTTCGGCATGCCGCTGCCTTCCAGGACTTCCAGGTCTTCGTTGACGAGCAGCAGGTTGTCGGACGTGATTTCGTCGAAGCCCAGACCCAGGCGCTGGGTCCAGTAGGTGCCAGGCTGTTCTGCGCGCGCGGTGATCTGGCCTGAGAGGCCGGAGTCGTGCCCGAAGGCGAACAGGATCCGGCAGGTTTCGGCTACTGCCTCGCGCAGCGGCATTTTCTGCGTGCGCAGTTCCATCTGGATTTTCTGGAGCGAGGCGGCGACGATTTCGCTCTTGCTCAGTTGCATGGTGCTGGCCATGGGATTTTCCTTTCGTTGTGCTGGAGAAGGGGAGCTTTCAGTCCGCGTTACCTGGTCTTGTTGTCAGCCTTGAGCAAGGCCGACCAGCGCTGGTCTTCTTCTTTGATCAGCTTGCGGAATTGTTCGGGCGACGATGACATCGGTTCAGTGCCCTGTGCCATCAGCGTGGCCTTGAACTTGGGGTTCGATACCACGCCGGCAATGGCTGTGTTGAGCTTCTTCACGATGGCGGCATCAAGGCCGGCAGGCGCAATCAGGCCTGCCACCGAACCGGACACGATGGTCGGCAGGCCCAGTTCCGGTGTCGCCGGCACGTCCGGCGCGGTGGCCAGCCGCCGCGGATTGGCAACGGCCAACGCCCGCAGCTTGCCGGAGGCGACGAATGGCATCACCTGCGGCGTGGCTTCGAATGTCATGTTGACCTGCCCCGAGACGACGTTGGTCACCGATTCAGCGCCGCTCTTGAACGGTACGTGCAGGAATTCGGCCCGGGCCGCGTCCTGCAGCACGCGCATGCCCTGGTACGGCGAGCTGCCGACGCCTGCGGTGCCTACGCTGACGGCGCCGGGCTGGCGTTGCGCGAGCTTGATCAGTTCGGGCAGCGTCCTGGCCGGGACGTCGGCGCCGACCACCACCAGATGGGGCGTGGAACCGACGAGCGAGATATAGGTGAAGTCCTTCGCGCTATCAAAGCTGACCTTGACGTCCGTATGCGGATTGACCGCAAGGACGCCCACGGTGGCAAACATCAGTGTGTAGCCATCGGGCCGGGCACGACGTACGAAATCCGCCGCGATGTTGCCGCCCGCGCCGGGGCGGTTTTCCACGACGATCGACTGGCCAAGCTGTTCAGACAGGGCCTTGCCGGTGGCGCGTGCCACCAGGTCAGTGATGCCGCCGGCGCCGAATGGCACCACCAGCGTAATGGGACGATCCGGATAGCCGGCCGCGTGGGCAGCAGGCAAACCACTGAGGAAGAGGGTGACAAACAGGGCTGCTGCACCTGCGAGATGGGGGCGCTTGGGACTCACTTGCATGCTCCTTCGGGGGCGGGTGGGGAAACAAGTGTGTCTATAATGACACCGAAGTGTCATTTAGGCAAACCGAGTTGCCGATGTGTCGTGCCGACCTTACAATCCGAGCCGACCCATGCGCCTGTCCGGGCGCTTCTAACCAGTGACTGCGGATGATCAGGAAGCAAGAATCGGGCGCTCCGGCCGCTCTTTCGACCATCGCCGAACGGCTGGCGGCACTGCGCAAGCTCAACGGGCTGACGCTTGAGGAACTGGCGCAACGGGCATCGCTGACCAAGAGCTACCTGTCCAAGCTGGAGCGCGGCCTGTCGTCGCCGACCATCGGTACGGTGCTCAAGCTGGCCGAGGCGCTCGACGTGACCGTCGACCAGCTGATCGCCAAGCCGCAGCGCGGCAATGAGATCCTGCTGGTCAAGGCCGCGGACCGGGTTCCGTTCAGCCCGTCCGCCGAGCGCCAGGGCTATACCTACGAAGCCATTGCCACGGAGCGCGTGGACAAGGCGATGCAGCCCTTCGTCATGGTGCCGCCGTTTACGCTGGCACAAGACCAGCCAATGGCCAGCCATGCCGGCGAAGAGCTGATCTTCGTCGTATCGGGCGAGATGGAGGTGCTGTTCGATGACCGCACGGTACGGATGCGGGCTGGCGACTCGCTGTATTTCAACGCATCGATCCCGCATCGCTCGCGCTCGATTGGCAAGACCCTGGCACAGGCGCTGGTGGTAGTCAGCGACCGGAAGAGGGTGGGGTAGCGCGTGGTTTGCCACGCCATGGAATCTTCTGATCACGAGTTCGCGCTTTCACAACCGTGCAGGCAAGCGCCCCGATCCGGTGATTGCACCGGGACCGCGGACATGGCGGCCTGTGCTGAATGCCGCCCTGCCCGCGATCCGGCCCTCAGGCCTCAGGCGCGCTCGATCATGCGCAACACCGACGCGGCCAGGGCGCCATCGGCATCGCCCAGCAGGTCGACCGCGTCGAAATGATGGCCGCGCTCCTGCACCACCACCTGCACGTCAAAGCCGCATTCGCCCAGCAGCGCCTGGTATTCGCGCTGCAGCCGGTGGTACTCCGGCGACTCATCCCCGCCAACGGTCAGGATCATGGGCAATTTCACTCGTGGAACATGATGAATCGGGCTGTAGCTGGCGACATCCGCCTCGGTCAGGCCGACCACCTTGTTGAGATAGCACAGGCGGATAGGTTCGAGGTCATACAGGCCGCTGATCGCGCATCCGCCCTTGAGCACGTCAGCGGGGAGGCCGAACGACTCCCAATCGGTTCCTGCCAGCGTGGCGGTGAGATGTCCGCCGGCTGAGTGGCCGGATACATAGATGCGGTTCGCATCGAACCCCAGTTCGGCCGCATTGCCGTGGAGCCATGCCACGGCGTCGCGATTATCGCGGACGATCTCGGCCATCCCGACCTCCGGGGCGAGCCGGTAGTTCACCACGGCGACGTTGATGTCGTGCTTCAGGTACGGGGCGGCAACGTGGCTGAAGTCCGACTTGTCCAGCGATTGCCAGTAGCCGCCATGAATGAAGACGAGCAACGGACGGCTCCTGGTGGCTGCGGGAAAGAAGTCCAGCGCCTGCTTGGCGTCCAGGCCATACGCAAGGTTCTCCTTTACGGGATGGGCGCGACGGAATGCGGCGCTGGTGTTCTCCCATCCCTTGAAGATGTCCTGGAACCCGGGAATTCCCGCCCTGACGTTGTACTGCTTGTCCAGTTCTTCCTGATTGAAGTTTCGATACACTGACATTACTTTTGGCTCCAGACTGTGGGACCGATGCCTCGATTCCATTTGATCGTTGCGACGCATTTGGCGTCCGGCCAAAGATACGTATCGGCGTGTGGCTGCGCGCGCCCCTGGATGACAACGACTATCGCAAAGACGCCATGTTTGGAAAGAGCGAAAACCGGGATGACTACCAGGCGATAGACCGGCGAGTGGGCGGGATGGCGCGCAAGCTGAAGGACGGCTTCTATATCTCCGCGCATTCCCACCCGCGTGGCCAGCTGATCTACGCCTATGTGGGCGCTATCCTGGTGACCACCGATTTCGGCTCCTGGGTGGTGCCGCCTCAACGCGCGGTCTGGGTTCCGTGCAACGTCGAGCACGCCATGCAGGCCTGCGGCGATGTGGAAATGCGCACGGTCTATATTCGCGCTGATGCCATTCCTGATGAGTTGCGCAACTGTTGTGTCGTCGCTGTGCCGCCGCTGCTGCGCGAACTGATATCGGCCGCCGTGCGCATGCCGCTGGACTATGACGAAAGCGGCCGCGACGGCCTGGTGGTGCAGCTTCTGCTGCAGGAACTGCGCCCGCTTTCCGTGGTGCCGCTGCATCTGCCGATGCCCAAGGACCCTCGGCTGAGCAAGATCTGCGCAAAGATCCTCGAGGACCCTGCCGATGAGACTTCCGTGGCGGCGTGGAGCCGTTCGGTCGGCGCCAGCGAGCGCACCATCATCCGCCTGTTTCCCGAAGAAACGGGCATGACCTACAGCCGCTGGAAGCAGCAGGCCCGGCTGATGGCCGCGGTACGCCTGCTTGCCGAGGGCTGCCATGTCACGGACATCGCGCTGCAACTTGGCTATGAGAGTCCAAGTGCCTTCAGTGCCATGTTCAGGCGTGCGCTGGGCATGACGCCGACCGAATACTTCAGGGACATGGCTGGCGACTAGGCGCCAGCCGGCAGGTTGGCGTCTGCGCGACATCAACTGGCGTCGCCACGCGAATCTAAGGCTTAACTGTGCGGCACAGTCGTGGTGTCGGCGGAGGCCCGCACCGTGCTCACTTCGCCGACACTTTTTCAAGTCGAGGAGTCAGTATGTCAGTGATGGATCGTATCCAGGCTGCCGGCATTGTCTTGCCTGCCACGGAATTTCCCAAGGCGCACTATGTCCCTTACACCCTGCACCATGGTTTGCTGACGGTATCGGGGCAGTTGCCGCTTCAGGACGGCAAGCCGGTCTTCGTCGGCAAGGTCCCGGGCGCAGTCACCGTCGAAGCGGCACAGCAGGCCGCGCGGTTGTGCCTGGCCAACCTGCTGGGTTGGGTGGCGGCAGCGACCGATGGGGATTTCGAACGAATCCGGGGCATCGTCCGCGTTGGAGGCTATGTTGCGGCGGAGCCGGGTTTCCATGATGCGCCGCTGGTGATCAATGCAGCGTCGGAATTGCTGAACCGGATCTTTGAAGAGAGAGGGCGCCATGCCCGCCTGGCGCTCGGCGTGGCGAGCCTTCCCTTCGGTGCCCCGGTGGAGATCGAGGCGACATTTGCGCTGGACGCGTAGGCGATGGGCACCGCGAAAAAGGCGGGGTACGCCGACGTCCTGGTCGGACTGCAATATGGCGATGAGGGGAAGGCGCGGGTCGTCGATCACCTCGCCGGCGAGTACGAGGTGATTGCGCGCTTCAATGGCGGCGCGAACGCCGGGCATACCATCGCCACGCCTGACGGAACCTTGCGGCTACGGCAGGTCCCCTCCGGGGTGCTGCATCCCGGCGTTGCGCTCTACATCGGCTCAGGCTGCGTGATCGGGTTGCAGCAACTGGCAGCCGAAATCGAGATGCTCGCGGCGCAGGGGATCGATCTGGGCGGGCGGTTGACGATCAGTGACAGGTGTCCGGTCGTCCAGCCTCTCCATGTCCTGGCCGATCGCCACGATGGCGCCCAGATTGGCACCACCGGCAACGGCATCGGCCCGTGTTATGCGGATCTCGCGACCCGCGTGCGGGGAGGGGAGCGATCTTCGTTTCAGCTCCGCGACCTGGTGGTTGACGGGAGCCGGGTGTTCGAGCAGATGATGCGGCTGGCCGTGCAGCGCGACGGCGACGGCGAGGGTCTTGTGGCCGTGGTGAACGCGATGCGCCAGGCGTGGAAGGTGGTTGAGCCGTTCGTGACGGACGATCCGGTTGCGCTCTTGCGGCGGGTCGAAGCGGGTGCCAATGTGCTCTTCGAGGGCGCGCAGTCCGTCATGCTCGATGTGGTGCAGGGCGTTCAGCCTTGGGTCACGTCCAGCCATACGATGCCTTCTTACGCGTATGTGGGTGGCGACCTCCCATGCAAGTATCACCGCAAGACCATCGGCGTCGCCAAGGCGATCGTATCCCGGGTCGGCAGCGGGCCGTTGCCAACCGAACTTGGCGCAGGGCGATCCGAGGCCTATTGCGCCGATGCGGCGCGGGAGGGCCGCGGCGGGGCCGACGAGGCGGCCAGGCTGGATCCGCTGGCTTTGCTCGCCGAAGCGGACGAATTCTCCATCGGCGTGGCGATCCGGATGCTGTCGAATGAGTACGGCACCGGAACCGGCCGGCCACGGCGGGTAGGGCTGCTTGACGTGGCGCAGCTCCGGCTTGCTGTACGGCAATGCGGGGTTGACGAGGTGTATCTGAACAAGTGCGACAGCCTGGCGGCCTTTGACCGCACGCGCGAGCGCTGCATCCCGGTCGTTGCCGGCGCCACTGACACCGGTGGCCAGCGCGTGGTGCGGTTTCCTGCCTTTGCCGAAGACACCATCCCGAGGGATGCCACTTCCCCCCTGCCTCCGCAACTGGAAGCCCTGCTTGAATGGCTGGCGGATGCCATTGGCCGGCCCTTGCGCGGAATTGGTTTGGGGCCCGGACGCGCGCAGATGCGGCATTTTCAGAACCATCAGCAGACGAGACCATGACGACCACGACACCCGCCTACCTTCACAACGAAATGCGCCGGACCGACCTGGCCTGGACCGACTGGCCGGCCATCGAGGCCTTCCTCCGGAACGAGCTGATCTGCCGGGTCGCGGTGCATGACACACCCTATCCCTACATTACCGCGCAGAGCTTTACCTTCACCGGCGACGCCTTCCTGATCCACAGTTCCAGATTCGGAAAACTGGCCTCGGCGATTCGGGCGAATCCCCTGGTCACGATCGAGGTCGACCGGCCCGTGGCCTTGCTGAAGGCACCGAAGGGACAGAATACAAGCCTCGAGTACTACAGCGCCATCGCGCGATGCGAAGTCAGGCTGCGTGACAGTGCCGACGAGGTGCGTGCCCACCAGTACCAGGCGCTGGACAAGTTCCGGCCCGAGAAAGACTACTCGCCGATCGAGGACGGCGCAGCCAGCCAGATCGTTGCCTATCGCTGCGAGATTCGTGAGATGAGCGCGAAGAAACGCATTCTTGCCGATGGACAGTACTCGCCACCGGGTCAGCCGAAAGCGCCGTACCTGCGCTATCCCTTCCAGTCCGGTGCCACGCTGTCCGGCTTGCCGCCGGAGGCATTCGATCCCCACAGGTTTGCTTCCAGGTGAGTCAGGCCATCGCGCGACATGAAGAGGTGCTCCGGCACCTCTTTTTTTTGGTTCAACGAGGAATTCCGGGGAACGCCGCCTTGATCTTTAGGTAGAAGTATTCCTCGTCACGGTAGCCGTAGGCTCGGCGCTTGATGACTTTGATGGTGTTGTTGATGCCCTCAACGACGCTTGTGTTCAGCGGGTGCCGGCATCACGCGCTATACGATGCCCGAGCGAACTGTTACGCCTTCCTGTGAGCGGAGAGGTGAACATTCGGATATCCGCATATTCTGATTTGATGCCTTCATTGCATGCTGCACTGCAAGTGTCGAACAAATCGGAGACACGATTTCACAGCGCGGTCGGCCGTCTCAGTTCGACCCAGTGCTGCCTCTCAAATGAGATGGACGACCGTCAGGTTCCAGCGCGACATGAGACCATCGCGGATGAGACCACGTCCACGACTTTGCGAATTGGAGTTCTGGATGACAGCTAGCGTCACGCACGCAAGCTCGTCGCAGCCTACGGAAAGTCTTCACGGTGCTCCGCCCATGTCAGGATCGCATCCAGTGCCGGGCACAACGCCTGGCCCCAATCAGTCAGGCGGTAGTCCACCTTCGGCGGCACCTGATGATAGACCGTACGTGTCACGATGCCGTCCGCTTCGAGGCGGCGTAGCTGCTGGGCAAGCATCTTCTGTGTGATGCCGGGGATCAGTCTCTCGAGGTCCGAAAAGCGCTGTACCTGACCACCGAAAAGGTGAAACAAGATCACCAGCTTCCAGCGGCCTTCCAGCAGCTTGAATGCGGCTTCGACATCAATTGCGGCAGTCGCGGGAGTGTAGTTTTTTCGGTTAGCCAAGGGTTACTTACTTTTTTGTGCGTTCTTGCGATACGGTAACTGTAGCGCCATGATTGGGGCATGCAAACCTTCACGTTGAGGTAAACCCCGATGAACATGATGCTGCCTCCGCCACTGGATGCCTATCTGCTCGCGGAAACCGTCACGGACACCGCCCCTCTCTCGAACTGCTTTACCGCCGATGCCGTCGTGCGGGACGAAGGCCGCACGATCAAGGGGCTGGAAGCAATCCAGGCCTGGAAGAAGGACAGCAAAACCAGGTACCAGTACAGCGTTGAGCCGTTGGACGTCTCCCAGGACGGCGCCACTGTGACGATGCACGCACGACTCACGGGCACATTTCCCGGTAGCCCGGTCGAGCTGACCTACACGTTCGTCCTGGCCGGCGGCAGGATTGCGTCGCTGGAGATTCGCCAATGAGCTCCGCACCCGAACTTCTGGGGCTTCGGGCGCTCGTTACGGGCGGAACGAAAGGCGTCGGCAAAGCCGTCGTCGCACGCCTTTGCGAGGCAGGGGCGAACGTCCTGACGACGGCGCGTTCCCGTCCCGATGAACTTGCCGAAGAACGGTTCATCGGGGCGGACATCACGACGGCCAAGGGCTGTAAAGCCATTGTCGACGCCGTGCTCAAGCGGTTCGGTGGCGTCGATATAGTCGTGCACGTCGTGGGCGGCTCATCTGCACCGGCCGGTGGCTTCAGCGTGCTAGATGACGATGAATGGAACAAGGCATTGAACCTGAACCTATTCCCGGCAGTGCGCATCGATCGCGCGCTGTTGCCCTCGATGGTCGAGCAGCGTTCGGGCGTCATTATCCACGTCACGTCGATCCAGCGGCAATTACCGTTGCCGGAGGCGACGATTGCCTATGCCGCCGCCAAGGCTGCCCTGTCAAACTACAGCAAAGCCTTGTCCAAGGAGGTCAGTCCGAAGGGCGTTCGCGTCGTGCGTGTCTCCCCGGGCTGGGTCGAGACGGATGCCGCCGCAGGTCTCGTTGCCGAGATCGCCCGACAAGGCGGCATCGACGCGGAAGGCGCCCGCAAGGTCATCATGGATTCGCTCGGCGGCATTCCTCTTGGCCGGCCATGCTCACCCCGGGAAGTGGCAGAACTCATTGGTTTCCTCGTCTCTGGCCGCGCCAGCGCCATCACCGGCACTGAGTACGTCATCGACGGAGGAACTGTTCCGACTGCGTGATCTGAGCCGCTTGCCCGGCCGCCCTGGTGTCGAACGTGTCTGCCTACGGACAGGCAGCCACGACCAAGCCTCTTCTGCGACACAGGGCTTCTGTTCGCGACCGCCGCAACGGTCTACGAGCCGACGGTCACAGCATCATTGACGACTGTCTCTTATCGGTCCGGGAGCGGGCAGTCGTGAAATTTCCTTGAGCGACTCAAGCTGGCCAAACTCGGCCGTCGGACCAGTGGCCTTCCCCGGAAATCGGCGATGAACCTTTTTTTTTTTGGCCCACGCGACCCGCGGCAATTGGCTTGGCACCTGCGAGACAGACCTTGGCGTTCCCGCGCGCGTCGCGGCTGCGTCTCCACGCGACAGTAGCAGGCGATATCGCATCGATGCGTTATCGCCTGCCGCCAGTGCCCAAGAGCGCTGGCACTGGAACTACTGGAGACAAGATGAAGCTTACCTCTCTCGAGCTGATGCGCGTGCGCACCGGCGACCGGCTGGAACGGCTACCCGTATGCGGGTATCACCGCCTTCTGTTTGCCATCATTGCGCTGGCCTTCTTTTTCGATAACCTCGACCTGGCCATGATGACGTATCTGCTGGGATCGATTCGGACGGAATTCGGGTTGACCGCAGCGCAGGCCGGCATGCTCGGCAGCGCCAGCTTCGTCGGCATGGCCACTGGCGCGATCAGCTCCGGGGTGCTGGCGGACAAGTTCGGCCGCAAGCCGGTCTTCCAGGTCAGCATGATCATCTGGGGCGTGGGCAGCTATCTGTGCTCCACCGCGAACGGTCCCATGGAGCTGGGTGCGTATCGGCTGTTGCTCGGGCTCGGCATGGGCATGGAGCTGCCATTGGCGCAGACGCTGATGTCGGAATTCATTCCCGCGCGCCAGCGCGGCAAGTATCTGGCGCTGATGGACGGAAACTGGCCGATCGCCTTCATTTGCGCTGGGCTGATGTCGTACTACGTGCTGAGCGCCTACACCTGGCGCACGATGTTCCTGCTCGGCGCGGTCCCGGCGCTATTCCTGATCGTAGTCCGCCGCTTTGTGCCCGAGTCCCCGCGCTGGCTGGAGTCGCAGGGACGCCATGCCGAAGCGGCCGACATTGTCGACCGTATCGAGCAATCGGTCATGCGGCGGATGAAGCTCGATGCGTTGCCGGAAGTCACGCCGGCGGCAGCGGCGGCGGAGCCGGCCACATCGGGCCTGCGCGTGCTCTGGTCCCGCGAGTACCGTAGCCGGACCTTGACCGTATGGGGCCTGTGGTTCTTCGCCCTGCTGGGGTTCTACGGCCTCAATACCTGGATTGGCGCGTTGCTGCAGCAATCGGGCCTCGGGGTAACCAAATCCGTGCTGTACACGGTGTATATCTCAATCGGCGGCATTCCCGGCTTTCTCTGGGCCGCATGGGCGGTGGAGCGCTGGGGGCGCAAGCCAGCATGCGTGGCGACTCTGGTGGGCGGGGCGTGCATGGTGTTTATCTATGGCAGGGTCGCCGGGTCCAGTCCCGACCCCATGGCGCTCTTCCTTTCCGGCGGCATGATGCAGTTCTTCATGTTCGGCATGTGGGCAGTGCTCTATACCTATACGCCGGAACTGTATCCCACGCGGGCGCGCGCTTCAGGTTGCGGGATGGCGTCGACGGTCGGGCGGATCGGATCGCTGCTGGGTCCGGCGCTGGTGGGGCTGGTCCTGCCCGTTGCCGGCCAGGCCGGAGTGTTCTGCCTTGGCGCGCTGTGTTTCCTTGCTGCGGCCGGCGTCGTGTTCCGGTTCGGCATCGAGACCCGTGGCAGAGCGCTGGAGACCATTGCTGACTAATACCGCCCCTAGCGATGCATGCGCCCGGTCCCGGCAGTCTTCATGATGCACGCAGGCGCTTCGCATTTGCCATCGCGCGGCCGTGGATCGGCGCGAGGATCTGCTGCATCAGGTTTGTCGCCAGGTCTGCCAGCTGCAGCGGGTTGCCGGGGAACCCGGCGGCCAATTGCAGAAGGTCGGCCTGGCGTTCGAACCATTGCGCGGCGGATCGACTGGACGCCAGCGTCGCCGCGGCCGCGGAGGTCGCCCAAAGATGATCGCTGGTGTCCTTTGCGAGGGTCATGGTCAGGTTGATCCATCCCGAACCCATGGCAAGCAACGATTCAGACGCGGCCTCTCCTTTCTCAACGCTCATCAGGCTGAATTCGCGCTGGTCCTGTTCGCCAGGCGCCGGACCGGCGATGGCCATGCGCGTGGTGCGAATGCTGACGACATGTATTGCTGCCTGGAGCAGTTCGCACATGTCACGAAAGAGGCGGGAGGAGTTTGCAGAAGCGTCGAGGATCGGCTGCGGAAGAAGGGAGGAGGGCACGCGGGTTTTCCTTCGGCATCCGATGAATAACGGACACCTGGCAAATTCTTGGGAGGCGAGCGGCGTCCGGGTCGCTTTTCGAAGGCGTAGCCGGCCGGCATGCCTCCAAGCATAGGTGTATTTATGTTGCATTGCACCATTTCTTTTGGTTTTCTGCGCTGGATCGGCACGACACGACAGGACCCGGCTTCCCCCGAGCCGCGCTACGCCAAAGTCCTGATTGGTGTCGAAGCCTCAACAGTGTGGGTACCTTGGCGCGCCTACCGCCGTGCGCCGCCGCGGCCTACGATCTGCTCCATGCCGCGGCACGCAGTGGTGAGTGCCACGGCATCCCTTCACATTCTCCATCCCTCAGGAGCCGTCATGACCCAACGCGTGAATGCCATGAAGCAGTCTCCCGAACTCTTCAAGAAGTACCTGGAATTCGGCACCCTGCTGCAGGACAATGCGATCGAGCCATCCATCCGTGACCTGGTCGAGATTCGCGCTTCGCAACTCAATGGCTGTGCCTTCTGCCTGGACATGCACGTCAAGCAGTCGCGCATCCATGGCGAGCGAGAGCTCCGCCTTCACCATGTCGCGATCTGGCGCGAATCGACGCTGTTCCAGCCGCGCGAGCGGGCCGCGCTGGCGTGGACCGAGGTGCTGACCAACATCCCGCCGCACGGTGTGCCGGATGACCTGTACGAGCGCGTGCGCGCGCATCTGTCGGAAAAGGAACTCTCGGACCTGACCTTTCTGGTCATGGCCATCAATGGCTGGAACCGGCTGAACGTGGCCTTCCGGACCGTGCCGGGCTCGGCCGACAAGGCCTATGGCCTCGATAAGGCAAAGCTGGAGTGACATCGTGAAAATCACCAGAACGCCGGGCCTGGCCCCGCTGCTGCTTTCCGTCCTGCTGGTGGCGCAACCGGCCATGGCTGCGCCGCCGGAGCCCAAGGTGACATGGTGCTGTTGCTGAAGAACAAGGGCGCTCCGATCCTGACGCCAACGAAGTAGCACATTGGCCGGCCGCGGATGCGATCCCGAAGGTTCAGGGATCGCATCCGCGGGCCCGTCGTTGCGCGCAGCTCAGTCAACTACTGCCACGACGCTGACAATGCCCTGCCTGGCCATCTTCACATAGGGGCAGAAGCGCTCGGTATTGCGCACCAGTTCTTCCGCCACCTGTCGTTGCACGCCAGGCATCCTGACCCGGATGTCCGCGGCCAGCGCGAAGCCGCCGTCAACGGGATCGCGGCCGAACGCTATCTCCACTTCCACTGCGAGGTTGTCGACGCTGACATTGGATCGCCGGGCCAGCAGGTTCAGCGCCCCATGAAAGCAGGCGGCATATCCCGCGGCGAACAACTGCTCGGGATTGGTGCCGTGGCCGGGGCCGCCCAGCGCCGCCGGCAGCCGCAGGTCGATGACAAGATTGCCGTCGTCGGAACGCGCCACGCCCGAGGCGCGGCCGTGTCCGGTTTCCCCGCCCGAGACGGTGACGGTCGTGGTGTAGAGGGCGTGGAAGCCCTGCCCGCGATACTTGTCGAGCAGGCTCAGCGGGGGGGCTTGCAGCCCCTTGTTGTCCATATGGCCCGCCCGCGTTGTCAGGCCTTCGGCTTCTGGCTCTGTCGCAGCCACGCTTCGAAAGCGGTCTTGCCCAGGCGTGCCGGGCCTTCCGGTACCAGCGTATCGTCTTGCAGCTCGGCGCCGAAATAGCGGGCCTTGCCATCGACGACAACCTTGCGCGGATCCTTGGTGGCATCGAGATAGCGTTGCACGAGGTCGCTCAGGTGGAAGCGTTCCGGCCCGGCGATATCGACGATGCCGTTGACGGGATCGGCAAGGGCGTGGTCGGCCACAGCTTCGGCCACGTCATCCGAGGCAATCGGCTGGATCGATGCGGATGACAGGCGCACGGAATCGCCATCGGCGCCCGACTGGACGATGCCGCCAAGGAATTCGAGGAACTGCGTGGAGCGGACAATGGTGTAAGGGATGCCGGCGTTCCGGATCAGCGCTTCCTGCGCAATCTTGCCGCGGAAGTAGCCACTTTGTGAGAGCTTGTCCGTGCCGACCACTGACAGCGCCACATGGTGCGCGACACCGGCTGCCTTCTCCGCCGCCGCAAGGTTGCGGCCGGACGTCTCGAAGAAATGCAGGACGGCATCATCCGCGAACGATGGCGAGTTGGCCACGTCCACGACAACCTGCGCCCCGGCAAGTGCCTGGCTCAGGCCTTCGCCTGTCAGCGCATTCACGCCGGTCTGGGGAGACGCGGCAACGACTTCATGGCCTTGCCCGGCAAGCCGGGCGACGACCTTGCTGCCGATCAGGCCAGTACCTCCAATCACAACGATCTTCATCATGCACCTCGATTCTGGTGGAAGGGATGGGCATCCAACCCATGTCCCATGCTAGGCGAAGGGGGGCAGTGACGGTAGCGCCGGCGGCGGACGCATGGTGTTTCCCGTTCGGCACCAATGGTGCGGCCGGGTTGTGGCGTTTTCTCAGCCGGTCACCTTCGACCGATACTCGCTGGGCGAGAAGCCCAGGTTGCGCTGGAACGTAAGGCGCATCCGTTCCTCGCTGCCGAAGCCGCACTGCCTTGCGATCTGCTCCACCGGCAGATGCAGGTCCTGGAGCAGCCGGCGTGCGGCTTCCAGCCGGAAATGCTCAACCCCCTTGGCCGGGGTGCGCCCGGTCTTTTGCTTGTAGACCCGGGCAAAGTTGCGGGGGCTCATTCCGACCTGTTCGGCGAGCTGTTCCACTGACAGCCCTTCCCGCGACAGGTTTTCGATGATCCATAGATGGAGCGCCTCGAACAGCGGCACGTGCCGGCTCTGCGCCAGCAGGATCTCGCTGATCTGTGGCTGCGTGCCCGGCCGCTTGATGAAGACCGCCAGCTCCCTGGCCGCGCTCAGCGAGATATCGTGGCCATAGTCGTCCTCGACCAGCGCAAGCGCCATGTCGATGCCGGTGGTCACGCCGGCCGAGGTCCAGATGCGGTCCTGGCGGACGAAAATGGCGTCCCGGTCCAGTTCGACCGCGGCAAAGCGCGCGCGGAACTGCGCATGCATCGCCCAGTGAGTGGCAGCGCGCCTGCCGTCAAGCAAGCCCGCTTGCGCAAGCAGGAAGGCCCCGCTGCAGACCGAGGCAACGCGGCGTACCTGTCCGGCGGCCTGCTGCAGCCAGGCGACCAGCGAGGTGGCGCTGTCGAGCACCCTGACCATCTCGGGGGCACCCGGGAGGATGATCGTATCGATGTGCTGCAGATCGATTTCCGAGAGCGCCATGGCCTGCACGGCGGTGCCTTCGGCCGAGGCAACCAGGCCGCCGTGCTCGCTTGCCAGGTGGCTCCGGTAGCCGGCGAAGCCGCGTTCGCGTGCAAACCGGGAGGCAGCCCAGAACACGGTTTGCGGTCCGGTGAGATCAAGCAGGCTCATGTCCGGGAAGGCCACGAACAGAAGATTGCGTGGCTGGTCGTCAAGTGTCCGGGAAGAGGGCGCAGGCGGAGAGGGAACCATGGCAGGGATCTTGAAAGTCGATGGATGTTATGCCGCCGGCGCGATCCCGCGCAAGGCATGTGGCCGGCAAGCACGCGCAGTGCGACGCCTTCGCCACGGATCGCAGCGGAAGGCCCTGTGGACCGGCGCCTTCCGCTGCTTCATATCTGCATTGTCGCCGCTCGCGCCGGGCCGGATGGCAGAAATCCAGGGGCATCTGTCATTTACCCGGGCATGGCGGGTCATTACGATCATGCCATGGTTGTGCACCGCACAGCGTGGACCCTTATTCGTTGCGCCGCGCCGAAAGGCAATGACATGGACATCGTCGTTCCAGACGTTCACCCGACGTCCCCTGTCAACCGCGGGGGGGCGGATAGAGACGTAACCGGTATGCCGCAGCGGGGCTTTCGCCCCGGCCCGCCGGATCGCGCGGACGGGCTGTCCGCCAGTTTCGCGGCAAGCTACGCCGGCATCATCGCCTTCATGGCGGTCGCCACCGAGGGCAGCTTCTCCAAGGCGGGCGAGCGGCTGGGCATCGGCCGCTCAGCGGTCAGCCGCAACGTCCTGAAGCTGGAAACGCAGCTGAGCACGCGGCTGTTCCTGCGCACCACGCGCACCACCCAACTGACCCGCGAGGGCGAGCGCTTCTTCGAGAACTGTCACCAGGGCGTGGCGCATATCGTCGAGGCCATGAACGACATGCTGGAACTGCGCCTTGGACCGCCAAGCGGCCTGCTTCGCATTAGCGCGACGGCCGGCTTCGGGCGCAAGGTGGTGGCGCCGCTGCTGTCGAAGTTCTCGGCGGCTTATCCGGACATTTCCCTGGACCTGGTGCTCGATGACCGGCCAACGGACTTCGCGGCCGGGAACATCGACGTCGCGTTCCGCAATGGCCGCATCGAGGATTCAAGCATCGTTGCGAAGCAGCTGATCCCGATGCAGATGGCTGTGTGCGCGTCTCCTGCCTACGCGGCGCGGCATGGACTACCGTCGACGCTGGAGGATCTCGCCCGGCACGAATGCATCAACACCCGCATCGCCGGCGCGCGCATCCTTGAATGGGAATTCAAGGTCGAGGGGCATGTGCGCAAGGTTGTGCCTGCCGCAAGGCTGACGTTCAATGACCCTGAGCTGGTGCTGGCGGCGGTGCTCGACGGGCTGGGCATCGCGCAGATGGCGGGCTACCAGGCCTGCGACCGCATCGCCCGCGGCGAACTGGTCATCGCCATGGGACGGTATGCGCCTGACGACCGCGGGCATTACATCTGTTACCTCAGCCGCCAGCACCTGCCCTCGCGCATCCGCGTTTTTGTTGACTTCATGACTGAAGAGATCCGGGCGCTCAATCTGCATTGCCTGGCGGACTTCTACACGGACTACTCGACGACAGGCTACCGGTCCTTCAGATAGCGTTGTTGTAAGGGCGCGGGCAATCGAATGTCCCGCCTCAGCTCCCGCACGCGTGAATCAGGAACTCCCTCAGCGCATCCGCCGGCTTGCCCAGCTTGCGCCCGGGCTGCCACAGCATGCCAACTTCCATGTCCGGCACCGCATTGGCAATCGGGCGGGCCTCGATCTGCTTTCCCTCCAGTGACCACGGGCGATACACCATGTCGGACAGCACGGTGACGCCGAAGCCATGCGCCACCAGCCCGCGCAGGGCCTCCATCGAGCCGGTCCGGAATGCGACCTTGGGTGCGAGCCGGTGGCTGCGCCAGTAACGCAGCGTGGATTCCTCGGCCTCGTCCACGGTGATGAGGATATACGGATAGGCCGCAATATCGCGCAGCGAAGGGCGCTCGACGGCCAGCAGCGGATGGCTGGACGAAGTCCACAACTGGCGCCGGGATCGCATCAGCGTATGGCGCTGGAAGCGCTGGGGCCGCTCCAGGTTCGACAGCAGCGCGATGCCCAGCTCGATCTCCCCCGCCAGCACGGCCCGCTCGATATCGGGCCGGTCCATGTCGAGCAGATCCAGTTCGATGTCCGGATAGTTGGTGCGAAAGCGCGCCAGCAGCCCCGGCAGGAAGTAGCCCAGCACCGTATAGGAGGCGGCAAGGCGCACGCTGCCCTGCAACCCGTGCACCTGGAAGCGCGGCTCGCGCAGCGCATCCTCGACCGAATCCAGGATCTGGCGGGCGTGCTGGAAGAAGAGGTGGCCTTCTGCCGTCAACGTCACCCCATGGGGCCGGCGCTCGAACAGGCGCACCGCCAGGCGCTGCTCAAGCGCCAGCACGGCATTGGTGATGGCCGACTGCGAGACATGCTCGGCGGTCGCGGCCATCGAGAATTGCCCGGTCTCCGCGGCCGCGACGAAGTAGCGGAACTGCCTCAGCGTGACTTCCTTGGCCAGTCTTTCCGAGCCTTCGCGCGCCTTGGACATGGGAATCTCCGGGTTATCCGTTTTTCAGATATCAGGTGTTTGAATTCATGATTTTACGATGACGGCACGGATTTCTAAACTGCTCCGGATACAAGAGAACAAGCACGGAGACTGAGATCGTGAATGCCCCGCTGAACCCCGCCTTGCTCGAAGCCCTGGCCAGCGCCAGCCTGGACGACAAGTACACCCTGGAGCAGGGCCGCGTCTACATGAGCGGCGTGCAGGCCCTGGTCCGCCTGCCAATGCTACAGAAGGCGCGCGACCGCGCCGCCGGCCTCAACACCGCCGGCTTTATCTCGGGCTATCGCGGCTCGCCGCTGGGCGGCGTCGACCAGGCCCTGTGGAAGGCCAAGCAGCACCTGGCGGCCAGCGACGTGGTGTTCCAGCCCGGCGTCAACGAAGACCTTGCCGCGACCGCCGTCTGGGGCAGCCAGCAGGTCAACCTGTTCCCCGGCGCCACGCGCGACGGCGTGTTCTCGATGTGGTATGGCAAGGGGCCGGGCGTGGACCGGTCCATCGACGTGCTCAAGCACGCCAATTCGGCCGGCTCGTCGCGCCATGGCGGCGTGCTGCTGCTGGCCGGCGACGACCATGCCGCCAAGTCCTCCACCGTGGCGCACCAGTCGGAGCACGTGCTGCAGGCCGCCGGCATCCCGGTGCTGTACCCCGCCAATGTGCAGGAGTACCTCGACTACGGCCTGCATGGCTGGGCCATGAGCCGGTATTCCGGCCTGTGGGTGGCAATGAAGTGCGTCACCGACGTGGTGGAGTCGACCGCCTCGGTCGAGATCGATCCCGAGCGCGTGCAGATCGCGCTGCCGCAGGACTTTGTCATGCCGCAGGGCGGACTCAATATCCGCTGGCCCGATTCCCCGCTGGAGCAGGAGGCGCGGCTGCTTGACCACAAGTGGTATGCGGCGCTGGCCTATGTGCGGGCCAACCGCCTCAATCGCGTCGTGCTCGATTCGCCGAACGCGCGCTTCGGCATCATGACTGCCGGCAAGGCGTACCTGGACGTGCGCCAGGCGCTCGCAGACCTGGGCCTGGACGATGACACCTGCGCCCGCATCGGCATCCGCGTCTACAAGGTGGGTTGCGTGTGGCCGCTGGAGGCGCACGGCGCCCGTGAGTTCGCCACCGGCCTGGAAGAGATCCTGGTGGTGGAAGAGAAGCGGCAGATCCTCGAATACGCACTCAAGGAAGAGCTGTACAACTGGCGCGAGGATGTGCGGCCCAAGGTCTTCGGCAAGTTCGACCAGCGTGGCAACGATGGCGGCGAGTGGTCGGTGCCGCGTGGCAACTGGCTGCTGCCCGCGCACTATGAATTGTCGCCGGCGCTGATCGCCAAGGCCATCGCCCGCCGGCTGGAACGCTTTGACCTGCCGGAAGCGGTGCGCGCACGCATTGCCGCGCGCGTGGCGCTGATCGAGGCCAAGGAGCGCGAGGCCGCGCAGCCGCGCATCGCGGTGGAGCGCAAGCCCTGGTTCTGCTCGGGGTGCCCGCACAATACGTCCACGCGCGTGCCGGAGGGCTCGCGTGCGCTGGCCGGCATCGGGTGCCACTACATGACCCTGTGGATGGACCGCAATACCGACACCTTCAGCCAGATGGGCGGCGAAGGCGTGGCCTGGACCGGCCAGATGCATTTCACCGGCGACAAGCACGTGTTTGCCAACCTGGGCGACGGCACGTATTTCCACTCGGGGCTGCTGGCCATCCGCGCATCGATCGCGGCCAAGGCCAATATCACCTACAAGATCCTGTTCAATGACGCCGTGGCAATGACCGGCGGGCAGCCCATCGACGGCGTGCTGACGGTGCCGCAGATTGCGCACCAGGTGCTGGCCGAGGGCGCGAAGAAGCTGGTCGTCGTCACCGACGAGCCGCAGAAGTATGGCGACGGCGCCATGCTGCCGTCGGGCGTGACTGTGTTCCATCGCGACCAGCTCGACGCCGTCCAGGTCGAGCTGCGCGATACCGCGGGCGTCACCATCCTGATCTACGACCAGACCTGCGCGACCGAGAAGCGCCGCCGCCGCAAGCGCGGCACCTATCCTGACCCGGCCAAGCGCGCCTTTATCAACGACGCGGTCTGCGAGGGCTGCGGCGATTGCTCGGCCAAGTCCAACTGCCTGTCGGTGGAGCCGCTGGAGACCGAACTCGGGACCAAGCGCAAGATCAACCAGTCGTCGTGCAACAAGGATTTCTCCTGCGTCAACGGCTTCTGCCCGAGCTTTGTCACTGCCGAGGGGGCGCAGGTGCGCAAGCCCGCGGCAGCGGGTGGCAAAGGCACCGGCGCCGACTTCGAGGCGCTGCCGCTGCCGCGGCTGCCGGCCCTGGAGCGGCCGTACGGCGTGCTGGTCACCGGTGTGGGCGGCACTGGCGTGGTCACCATCGGCGGCCTGCTGGGCATGGCATCGCACCTTGAACGCAAGGGCGTGACCGTGCTCGACATGGCTGGCCTGGCACAGAAAGGCGGGGCTGTGATCAGCCACGTGCAGATCGCACCGGGCCCGGACGACCTGCACGCGACGCGTATCGCGACGGGTGAGGCGCGCCTGGTGATCGGGGGCGACGCCATCGTCTCGGCGTCGCCCGAGGTGTTGTCGAAGGTCCGGCATGGCCTGACCGCCGCCGTGGTCAACAGCGCCAACACGCCCACCGCGGAATTCATCAAGAACCCGAAGTGGAAGTTCCCCGGTGCCAGCGCCGAGCAGGACCTGCGCGCCAGCGTGGGCGATGCCTGCGCATTCTTCGACGCCAGCGCATGGGCGGTGACCCTGCTGGCCGACGCCATCTACTCCAACCCGCTGTTGCTCGGCTTTGCCTGGCAGAAGGGCTGGATCCCGCTGCAGCGTGAAAGCCTGCTGCGCGCGATCGAACTCAATGGAGTGTCGATCGACAAGAACCGGCTGGCATTCGAATGGGGGCGGTATCTCGCGCACCATGGCGAGGCGGCGGTCAAGGCGCACTTGCCGGGTGCTCCGGCGGCCCCGGCCGCACAGGTCGTGGCAATCCCGCAGGCGCTCGACACCCTGATCCGCAAGCGCGAGACGATGCTGGCCGAATACCAGAACTCTGCATATGCCGCCCGCTACCGCGAGGCTGTCGAGCGCATCCGCGCCGCGGAGCAGCAACTGGGCATCGACCGCAAGCTGCCGTTGACCGAGGCCGTGGCCCGTAACCTGGCCAAGCTGATGGCCTACAAAGACGAATACGAGGTGGCGCGCCTCTACGCCGATCCCGCCTTCCTGGACAAGCTGCGCGCCCAGTTTGAAGGGGAGCCTGGCCGCGACTACCAGCTCAACTTCTGGCTGGCGCCGCCGCTGCTGGCCAAGACCGACAAGGGCCACCCGGTCAAGCGCCGCTTCGGTCCGCGCACGATGACGGCATTCCGCTTGCTGGCGCGCCTGAAGGGGTTGCGTGGCACGGCGTTCGATGTGTTTGGCAAGACTGCCGAGCGCCGCGCCGAGCGGGCGCTGGTCAACGACTATCTGGCCTTGGTCGACGAGTTCGCGGCGTCCCTGAGCGCGGACAACGTCGACACCGCGCTGGCGCTTGCCGCGTTGCCGGAGGATATCCGCGGCTACGGCCACGTGAAGGAGGCCAGCATGGATGCGGCGGCGGTACGGCGGGACGCGTTGCTGGCGCAGTATCGCGGCGCGGCCCGGCGGGCTGCTGCTTGAGGGGCGGGCGGTTCGAGCCCTGCGCCGAACCGCCCCCCTGTCTATGCTTCGCGCCGGGCGAGCGCCAGAAAGGCGCCCAGGCCCAGCATCGTCACGCCCGACATCCGGGTCATCAAGCGGGCGCGAGCTTCGCGGGCGGCGCCGGACTTGAGCAGACGATGCGCGGCAAACACGACAACAACGTCGACCAGCGTATTGAGCGCGACGCAAATGCAGCCCAACAGCACCAACTGCGGCACCAGAGCTTCGCTCGCCGAGACAAACTGCGGCAGGAACGCCAGAAAGAACAGCGCCGTCTTGACGTTCAGGACCTCGACCATGATGCCCTCGACCAGAGCGCGGCGCGCACCTCTGGATGGCATGGTTTCGAGCGTGACCGGCGCCTGCTTGCGCATCAGCATGCGAATCCCCAGGTACACCAGATAAGCAGCACCCAGATACTTGAGCAGGTTGAATGCCACGGCCGACTGGGCAATGACCAGCGACAGGCCCAAGGCTGCCGCGAGCACATGGAGCAAGCCTCCGAGGGCGGTGCCGAAGCATGAAGCCAGGCCTGCGGATCGGCCGCCAGCCACCGTTCGTGCAACGACATAGGCGATGGCCGGGCCGGGGGTGATGGCGAGAACGATGGCTGCGATCAGGAAGGGGATGAATGACATGGCGGGGTATTCGTCAATGGTGAGGAAAAACTGAGCGCGGGCCCGGGGGCAATTCAACCAGCCTTGCGCATGGACTGCGCAAGTTCGCCATACCCCCGCGCCTCCAGGGTGTCGGCGGCACCGAGGCGATCCCGCAACTCCCTGTTCTGGCTGACCTTGACCTTGCCCACCAGCGAAGTGACGGCGATCTCGATGCCCACGATGTTGCGCAGCATGCTGTCGATGTACTCCGGCGCGGAGTCCCCCATCTTCCAGGGCCTGGGTTCGGCTGCCTCGTGCCGCCGTGTCAGGCGCGCAACCAGGCGGCGAACAAAACGCTCGTCGTCATGCACGGTGATCGTGCCGTGCGCGTGCACCACCTCGTAGTTCCAGGTCGGCACCTGGCGGTGCGCCTCATGCTTGCTCGGGTACCAGTTGGGCGAGATATAGGCCTCGGCGCCCCGGAACACGACCATGACCGGCGAGCCGGTGGGGCAACGCTGCCAGAGCGGGTTCGCGCGGGCCACGTGGGCTGTGAGCACGCCGTGGGTTCCCTCGCCGGGATCGAACTCGAACGGGATGTGGTCGGCATCCAGTCCGGCGCTGCCTTGCGTAACCAGCATCCCCAGCGGGTGCTCGCGGATGATGCGGCCCAGTTCCTCTGGCCGGTTTTCAGCAAAGTGAGCAGGAATATACATGGTGGGGAATCGGAAGCGATGGAATGCTCGATACTGTCGCCGACAACTGGCACAATCGGAAGGTCCGGTTTTCATGATTCTTTATGGGCCAGTCACGCCAGCCAGCCGGTACCCGTGCCGGAGCCACGGGCGCGGGGCGCCGCATCTACGATCTTCTGCGTGCCCAGATCGCGGACGGCACCCTGCCGCCGGGCGCCCGGGCGCCGTCCACACGGGCGCTGGCGTCCGAGTTGGGGGTGTCGCGTACCACTGTCACCGCCGCCTACGAACAACTTGCTGCCGAGGGCTTCCTCGTCACTGCGGTGGGGCGCGTGGCCCGAATCGCCAGCCCCCTGGCGGCACCGGCACCAGCCGGGATCAGCGCAGGCCGGCGCGCCAGGTCCGCCCCAACCCTGTCCGAATTCGGGCGCCGCGTGGCGGGACTCGGCATGCCGGCACTGCTGCAGGCTGAACCGGTTCGTTTCGACTTCCTGTATGGGGCGGTGGCTTCGCGGGACTTCCCAACCCTGGCCTGGCGGCGTGCCTACCAGGCCGAACTGCTGCGCCAGCAAAACAGCCTGTCTTACGCCCCGCCAGAAGGTGAGGCGTCGCTGCGACGCGCCCTCCAGGGCTATTTGCGGCGTGCCCGGGGACTGGCCTGCGAGGCCGAGCAGGTTCTGGTGGTGCATGGCTCGCAGCAGGCCATCGACCTGTGCGCGCGGCTGCTGCTGGATGCCGGCGACGCCTTTGCCTTCGAAGATCCCGGCTACCTGATGGCGAGGCGCTGCTTCGAAGCCACCGGCGCCAGGTGCCAGGCCACGCCGGTGGACGGGCATGGCCTGGATACCGCCAGCCTTCCCCAGGACGATCGTGTGCGCCTGGTGTACGTGACACCGTCGCACCAGTTCCCACTAGGGGGCGTGCTGCCGATCGGCCGGCGCCTGGAGCTGCTGCAATGGGCGCAGCGCCACGACGCCTGGATCATCGAGGACGACTACGACGGGGAGTTCCGCTACGGCCAGCGCCCGATCGACACGCTGCGCTCGATCGACACCGACGGCCGCGTGATCTACGTCGGCACTTTCTCCAAGGCGCTGTCGCCACAACTGCGGCTCGGCTACCTGGTGCTGCCGCCTGAGCTGGTGCCGGTGTTCCGGCAGGCCAAGCGGCTGGCCGACCGCCATGCGCCCGTGCTGGAGCAGCGCGTGCTGGCAGCGCTGATCGAAAGCGGTGCCTACGAACGCCATGTGCGGCGCATGCGCCGGGAAAACGAGCGCCGGCGAGCGGCCTTGCTGGATGGCGTCGCACGTTTCCTGCCAGCGGACGCGGAAGTCTGCGGTACGGCGGCGGGGCTGCATGTGGTGCTGTGGTTGCCGTCGCTGCGGCCCCGCGACGAGACAGCGCTGGTGGCCGCTGCGCGCAGCCAGGATGTGGGGGTCTACCCGGTATCACCGTTGTTTGCAGGGGCCCGGCCGCACGGACAGCGTCGAGCGGCCGGGCTGGTGCTCGGTTATGCGAGTTTGACGGTGGAGCAGATTCAGCGGGGGATGCAGATTTTAGGGGCGGTGATTGCGGCGATGGGGCGGGCGCAAGGCCAGCCACATCAGCTTGATGGCCGCCTGACTACTGGTCAGGAGGCTCCAGGCGGGGGCTGCATCAATAGTTCATCGTCACGTTGAGCATGGCCACCCGCGGATTGCCCACTGGTAGCACGTTGTTGTTCAGGCCGCCCGCGTAGTACATCTTGTCGAACACGTTCTTGACGTTGAACGCCGCGCGCCAGTGCGATGCCACGTAGCCGACGGCAAAATCGGCCACCGTGTAGCCCGGCACGGTGTAGTTAAAGCTGTAGCCGCGCTTGGCGCTCTCGCCGCGCACGCCGGCACCGACGTACCAGCCAGCCAGCGCGCCGCGGAAGCGGTACTGGCTCCACACCGAGAAGCTGTGCCGGGGCACGCTGTTGAGCGGCTTGCCGACGTTCGCAGCCGTGGTGTCTTCGGTGACTTCGCTTGCGATATAGGCATAGGCGCCCGAAACACTGAGGCCATTGCCGAGATCCTGCGTCAGCTCCATTTCCAGCCCGCGCGAACGCTGTTCGCCCACGGCCACGCTGAAGCCTGTGTTAACCGGATCGGTACTGAGCACATTGGTGCGGGTTAGGTCGAACGCGGCCAGGGTCAGCAGGCCGGTCTTGTCCGGCATGTCGAACTTGATGCCCACTTCGTACTGGCGGCCCTTCTCGGGCTTGAACGTGGCGCCGTTGACGTCGGTGCCGGCGTTCGGCAGGAACGAAGTGGCGAAGCTCAGGTACGGACGCGCCCAGTGCGTCAGGTCGTACATCACGCCCGCGCTGCCGGTGACGGCGTTGTCGTCGTTGCCGGTTCGCGACCGCGCCAGCCGGTCCTTCGTGCTCGTCTGCGCGGATTCGTAGCGCACGCCGCCGGTCACGGTCCAGCGCTCTGCGATACGGATCTGGTCGCGCAGGTAGAGGCCAACCGCGTTTAGCGTATCGGTCGCGTCCAGGCTATAGGCGGACGGGCAGTTGATGCTGGCGCCATAGACCGGGTTGTAGACGTTCAGCGCTGCCACGCGGCACGTCTTCTGCAGGCGGTCTTCCTTCGTATGGCGGTAGTCGATGCCAAAGGTCACGCTGTGGGCATGCCCCGTGAACGCGAAAGTCCGCTGCACGTTAGTGTCAACACCGAACGAGTCCCCCGAGAAGCTCTGCTGCGTGCCACTGCGGTTCATCGCCTGGCTGTTGACGGCCATGGTGCCGGCCGACACCAGCGTGCCGGTCAGCGACGACGTCTGGTAGCGCAGGTTCTGGTTCAAGGTCCAGCCGGAGTCGAAGCGGTGCGTCAGCGCGTAGCCGATGCGGTTCTGCTCGCCGTCATAAGACGGCGCATTCGGCTCGCCGATGAAGCGGTTGCTCGGCACCACGCCATTGCGGTTCGGCACCAGGGTGCCATTCACTGGAAGGCCCTGCTGGCGCACGTAGTTGCGTTGGCTGTGGCTGGCCAGGATCGTGAAGTCCGTGCGCGTGCCAAGGTCGAGCGTCAGCGATGGCGCGATCCAGCGGTTGCGATACCAGACGTAGTCGGTCGGATCGTCGCTGTTCATCATCAGCGCGTTCAGGCGGAACGCGGCCTTGCTGTCCTTGGCCAGCGGCGTGCCGACGTCGACCGTCGCCTGCCGGAAGCCGTAGTTGCCGACGGTCAGGCCCAGTTCACCGAACAGTTCGGCACGCGGGCGCTTGCTGACCATGTTGACCAGGCCGCCCGGCTGCACCGCGCCGAACAGGATCGAGGCCGGTCCCTTGAGCACTTCCACGCGTTCCACGCCGAACAGCTCCTGCGCCACGCGGTTGTTGCTGTCGACGAGCAATCCGTCGGCAAAGATCGATTCCGATGCACGCTGGCCGCGGATGATGAAGTCGTCCCAGCCGCGCCTGCCATAGACGTTGGTGACCACGCCGGCTGAGTTCTGCAGCGCGTCGCTGAGGTTCTGTGCCTGCTGGCTGTCGAGCAGGTCACGCGTAATGACGGTGATCGACTGCGCGGCGTCGGCCGCGGATTGATCCGACTTGGTCACTCCGGCCGGCCGCCGCGTGCTGAAGCCTACGTCAGTTTGCCCGTCGGCGGCGGCGCTGACCGTCACGGATGGCAGCGTGGCGGGATCTTCGGCGGCGTGGGAAACGACGGGAGGCAGGAGCAGGCAACTGACGGCGGCGGGTATGGCAAGACGGCGGACAAGCATGAGGGCGCAAGGTGAAAACGACGAAAGTGGCGCATCATAAATGAGAATGGTTTGTATTTACAAGAATTTCGTCCGGCAAAAGCCGTACTAACTTTTTGATTCGTATCCATCAACGCCGTTTCTATGGCACATGCTTTCCCTACATAGCGGTCCCTGCGCAGCCCCGTTGCTGCTATCAATGTTCTCTTCCCGGCCGCCTGCCCATGAAACGCACCACCACCATTCCAACCCCGCCGCCCGATGCCGCACATGTCCTGGTGCCGGCCGACGCGCAGGCGGGCCATGCCTGCGCCGACGACCGCAACTTCGTCACCGCGCTGGCACGCGGCATGGAGCTGTTGCGCGCCTTCGGGCCGCAGGACGATTACCTGGGCAACGCCGAGCTGTCGCGGCGCACCGGCATCCCGCGCCCGACCGTGTCGCGGCTCACCTACACGCTGGCCACGCTCGGCTATCTCACCTACATCGAAGCCACTGAGAAGTACCGGCTGGGGCAGGGCGCGATGGTGCTGGGCCACCGCTATGTAGGCGGCGCCGGCATCCGCGAGATCGCGCAGCCGCTGATGCAGTCGCTGGCGTTTGCCTCCGATTGCACGGTGGCACTGGCCATGCCGGACCGGCACGCCATGGTCTACCTGGAAAGCTGCCAGCCGCGCGGGGCGCTGGTGATCCGGCTGGCGCCGGGCGCGCGCCTGCCGATGGCCACCTCGGCGATCGGCCGCGCCTGGCTGGCGGGGCTCGATGCCGATCACCGCGAGGCCGCGCTGGCCGAACTGGCGCGCCACTATGGCTCGCGCTGGCCCGCCGTGCGCACCGGCATCGACCGTGCGCTGCGCGACTACGCACGGCGCGGCTTCTGCGTGGCGCATGCCGAATGGGACCGCACCGTCAGCGGCGCCGCCGCGCCGCTGCGCCTGGCGGGCAGCAGCGAGGTGCTGGCGTTGAATATCGGCGGGGCCGCGACACGGCTGTCGCCCGAGATCCTGGAAAGCAACCTGGGCCCGCGCATCCGCGAACTGGCCGAGACCCTGCAGGCGCGGCTGTGGCAACCCGGCGGCGCGCGCGCGACCGCCCGCTTTGCTTCCGCGCAGCCAGACCCTGATACCCATACCCACGCGTCCAACGCATGACGCGGGCACTGAATTCAACGAGGAGACAACCCATGGAAGTACGCAACAAGACCGTCGTGGTGACTGGCGCGGCCACCGGCATCGGGCGCGCGCTGGCGCTGGCCTTTGCGCAGGCCGGCGCGCGCGGCGTGGCCGTGGCCGACCTGAACGCGGCCGGCGCCGCCACCGTTGCCACCGAGGTCCAGGCCGCGGCGCCTGCGTGCCAGGTGTTCGCCCAGCCGGTCGACGTGGCCGATGCCGCCGCCGTGCAGGGCCTGGCCGACGAGGCCACGCGCCGCTTTGGCCAGGTCGACATCTTCTGTTCCAACGCCGGCATCATCCTGCGCAAGGGGCTGGATGCGAGCGCCGACGAGTGGCAGCGTATCTGGGAAATCAACGTGATGGCGCATATCCACGCGGCCAGGGCGGTGCTGCCGCAGATGCTGGAGCGCGGCGACGGCTACTTCATCAACACGGTGTCGGCAGCGGGCCTGTTGTCGCAGATCGGCTCGGCGCCGTATGCGGTGACCAAGCACGCCGCCATCGGCTTTGCCGAGTGGCTGTCGATCACCTACGGCGACCGCGGCATCAAGGTCAGCTGCATCTGCCCGCAGGGCGTGCAGACCAACATGCTGTTCGGCGAGAAGGGCGAGCGCAAGGGCTTCCTGCAGGAAGGCTCGGTCACCGCCGAGCACGTCGCCGCGGTGACGCTGGAAGGGGTGGCCGATGAGCGCTTCCTGATCTTGCCGCACCCGGAGGTGCTTGAGTACTATCGCCGCAAGGGCCAGGACTATGACCGCTGGCTGCGCGGCATGCGGCGCCTGCATGACAAGGTGATGCAGGAGTTCGGCGGCATCGCGGTATAGAGCTTAGCAGGTTCAGACGGCGGCAGTGGCCGCCGTCTTCACATAGCAGGCGGCCACGCAGCCGCCGGCAACAGGAGGAACACCCATGCGTTTCGGCACCCTTGCCGCGGCAATGCTTGTCACATCCGCGCTGGTCGGCGCGGCCCCCGCGCTCGCGCAAACCTGGCCCGCCAAGCCGATCCGGATCGTGGTCGGCTTCCCGACCGGCGGCGCGCCCGATACGCTGGCGCGCATCGTCTCGGAGAAGATCTCGCCATCGTGGGGCCAGCCCGTGATCGTGGACAACAAGCCCGGCGCGGGCGGCAATATCGGCGCCGAGGCGGTGGCGCACGCGCCGGCGGACGGCTACACCCTGGCACTGGGCACGGTCGGCACGCACTCGATCAACGGCGCGCTGTACAGCAAGATGCCGTACGACATGGTGAAGGACTTCGCGCCGGTCATGATGATCGCCTCGACGCCCAACGTGCTGGTGGTCAACCCCGGCGTGCCGGCGAAGACCACGGCCGAGCTGATCGCACTGGCGAAGAGCAAGCCCGGCGCGCTGACCTTCGGCACCCCCGGCGTCGGCACCTCGCCGCACGTGGCCGGAGAAATGTTCAATTCGATGGCCGGCGTCAAGATCACGCACGTGCCCTACAAGGGCCGAGCCATGGCCATCCCCGACCTGCTCGGCGGCCATATCACCATGATGTTCGACAACCTGCCGTCGGCCTTGCCCGTGGTGCGCGAGGGCAAGCTGCGCGCGCTGGGCATTACCAGCGCGAAGCGCTCGGCCTCGGCACCGGATATCCCGACACTGGCCGAGCAGGGCTTGCCTGGATTTGAAGCCGATTCATGGTTCGCCGTGTTCGCGCCGGCCAATACGCCGAAGGATGTGGTGGCCAGGCTCAACACTGAACTCAACCGCATCTTCACGCTGCCCGATGTGCAGGCGAAGCTGAAGACGCTGGGGCTGGATCCGATCCTGGGGACGCCGGAGAAACTGGCGGCATACCAGCGCCAGGAGATTGCAAAATGGGCGAGGGTGGTGAAGGAATCGGGGGCGAAGGCGGAGTAGGCCTTTAAATCCAGAGGGTTTGCTCCCCTCTCCCGCTTGCGGGAGAGGGGAGCACGCAATCACTGATCAGGCGTCCGGCTCCACCGCCCCCCGCGCAGGTTCCGCGCCGCTGGCATCGCGCAACCTGCTCAGGCTGATCAAGGCCCCCAGCGCCGCCACCACCGCCGCCAGATACAGCGCAATGCGGGCCGCGCCGGTCGGCGTCAGGCTGAACAGCAGCGCCACCACCGCTGTGCCGCTGGTCTGCCCCAGCAGCCGCGTGGTCGCCTGCGCGCCGCTGGCGCCGCCGCTGCGCTCGGGCGGCGTGGCGCCGATCATGGCGCGGTTGTTGGGGGACTGGAAGAAGCCGAAGCCCGTGCCGCACATCGCCATGCGCCAGACGATATCCAGGCTGCCGGCGTCCGGGCCCAGCGTGGCCAGCCCGACCAGCCCGCCCGCCAGCATGGCCAGGCCGATGCCGGCGAGGATGCTGGCCGGATAGCGGTCCGACAGCCGGCCCGACACCGTGGCCATCACCGCCACCATCAGCGGCCAGGGCGTGATCAGCAGGCCGGTTTCCTGCAGGGAGCGGCCGAGCTGGTATTCGAGATAGAACGGCAGCGCGATAAAGGCCAGCATCTGCGTCATGAAAGAGCAGAACGAGGTGCCCACCGCCAGCGTGAAGGAGCGGCTGGAAAACAGGTCCACCGGCACCAGCGGCGCGGGGCGCCCGTGCTGGCGCCGCACCAGCAGCCAACCCAGCATCACAGCGGCGGCCATGCCCGCGGCGCCTGCGATGCGCCAGCGGGCGTGGCCCAGGCCGTCGACGCCGAGGATGAACATGCCGAACACCAGCGCCGACAGCATCGCGCTGCGGTAGTCGAACTCGCGCGGCTGCGGCGGCGTCGCGGGCAGCGAAGTGCGGCTCAGCACCAGCGCGACGATGGCCACCGGCACGTTGACCGCGAACAGCCATTTCCAGCTGGCGACCGCCAGGATCAGCGCGCCCAGCGACGGGCCCACGGCGATGGTCACGCCGACCACCAGCGCGTTCAGCCCGATGCCGCGGCCCAGGCGCGTGGGCGGGTAGATAAAGCGCACCAGCGCCGTGTTGACGCTCATGATGCCGGCGCCGCCGATGCCCTGCAGCACGCGCGCGGCCACCAGCATCGGCAGGTTGACCGCCAGCGCGCACAGCAGCGAGCCCAGCAGGAAGGTGGCCAGCCCCGCCCGGTACACGCGCTTGTAGCCAAGGATGTCCCCCAGCGACGAGAGCGGCAGCAGGCACACGGTCACCGTAAGCTGATAAGCGTTGACCACCCAGATCGTGCTGGACGGATCGGCCTGCAGCTCGCGTGAGATCGAGGGCAAGGCGATGTTGGCGATCGAACCATCGAGCACGGCCATGATCAGGCCGAAGAAAACAGTGAGGATCGCCCAGGTCCGCTGTGGCTGGGGAAGGCCTTGTTCTGGCTGCATGGGGAGAGACATTGAAGACAATGCCGCGCCAGCATTGCTCAGGCATGGCCAGGACGGCCATGGCGCAGCGTTGCCATTATCGTCCCGCGTGGCGATGCTCGCAAATCCGCTAATTGTGGTAAGGCGCAGCGCGCCGCGCGCATTATTCCGCTGCGGCGGCCTGCGCGTATCCGCGCAGCCGTTCATGCAGGGCTTCGGCCGCGGCTGCGGCGGCCGGGGTCCACGCCTGGGCGCCGTCACACAGTGCTTCCAGTGCCAGGCATGCCCCGACGATGGGCTGGCGGCGCACGATCATGAAGGCGCCGGCTGCGGCATGGACCCAGTGCCGCAATGCCGGCAGGTTCTGCTGCGCAATGATGTGCGCTAACGCTGGCAGGTCTTGTTGCAGCTGCCGGCGCAGCATGGCTTCGTAGCGGCGGCGATCAGCGGTTTCTGCCTGGGAAGCCGCAGCTGGCTCGTCATTGGTGCGAGGGGCCGCGGCATGCCGGCGGCCGGGCAGGCCATGCAGGCACGCCTGCAGGTCCTGCAACGACGCCGGCTTGGCGATAAAGCCGGAAAAGCCGCGCAGGCGCCAGTCTGCGCATGGCTCGCTGCCAGTGAATGCGCTGAAGGCCAGTACCGGCATGTCGGGATGCTGCGCGCGCACCGCGCGCAGCAGCGCATGGCCGTCCATGACTGGCATATGGATATCGGTCAGCACGGCGTCGATGTGCGTGCTCTTCAGCTCCGCCAGTGCCTGCCTGCCGTTGCCAGCAACGATCGGGTGGCAGCCAAGTGCCTGCAGCTGTTCGGCGATCAGGGTCTGGTTCAGCGCATTGTCCTCGGCGACAAGGATCGTCAGCGGCGCCTCGGCCGATGCCGGGAGTGCCTGCGCCGCCGGCGCCGGGCCTTCGGCCGCCTGGGCCACGCAGTCGAGCAGCGCGCGGTGGCTGTAGGCCGTGACTTCGTGCATGCCGGGGGCGCACTGGCACGGCCGATGCGGGCCCTCCTGTGTCACCCACACAACCGGGACCTTTGCCGCATCGCGCAGGCCGGCCAGTGCGGCCAGGGGGTACTCTTCAGTGGCGACGATAACGCGTGGCACCTTGACCTGGAAAGACGCCAGTGCGGCCGCCTGCGATGCCAGCACATCGGCACGCCAGCCTGCCGTGGCGAGCCACGCGGCCAGGGCCTCGCCGGTGCGCATGTGCTGGCACAGCACGACCACGTCGCCGCACTGCGCCGCGGCGGGCGGGACCGGCGGCAGCGGCGTGCCAGCGGCCGCCGGCAGCGGCACCGAGACCGTGAACGCGCTGCCCACGTCCGGCACGCTGTCCACGCTGATGCTGCCGCCCATCAGCTCGCACAGCCGGGCGCAGATCGACAAGCCCAGGCCAGTGCCGCCGTAGCGGCTGGCGGTTGCGGCATCGCCCTGCACGAAGGGCTGGAACACGCGCGCCGCCAGCGACGGCGGCATGCCGATGCCGGAATCGCTGACGCGGCAGACCAGCCGCTGCGTGCCGTGGTGGTCCTGGCGCAGCTCGCCGCTTAAGGTGATGCGGCCGCTGGCAGTGAACTTGAAGGCGTTGCTCAGCAGGTTGTTCAACACCTGCACCAGGCGCATGCGGTCGCCTGTGACCTCAGCATCCAGCGATGGCGACAGCTGCAGGTGGAAGCGGATGGGGCGGCCGGCCACCATCGGCGCATGGGTCAGCGCCACGCTTTCCAGCGCCTCGACGGGGCGGAAGGGCGCGTTGACCAGCCTGAGCTTGCCGGCATCGATCTTGGAAAAATCCAGCACATCGTTGACGATCCGGCGCAGCGCCTCGGCGGCGCTGTCCAGCGCCCTGAGCCGGGGCGCGTGTGCCGCCAGGCCGCTGCCGCGCGCGAGCAGCTCCAGGTTGCCCAGCAATGCGTTCAGCGGCGTACGGATTTCGTGGCTCATCGCGGCGAAGAAGGTCGAGCGTGCGCGCATCATTGCCTCGGTGGCCTGCTGGGCGGAGCGCAACTGCTCTTGCAGTGCCTGCTGCGCGGTGCAGTCCTGCACGGCGCAGAACAGCACTGCCTCATCGCGGTAGCGCGCCGGCGCGTAGGTGATTTGCAGGAAGTGCTGGGTGGCGTCGCCGTGGCCGGATGGCTCATCCGCCGGCACGCGCGGCGGTGCCGCGACGGTAAAGCTGGAAATGGACGCTTGTCCGCTGCTGCCACCGCATGGCTGTTTCTTGAACGCCTCCGCTACGGCATCGGGCAGGTGCCCATGGGGCTGCCATTGCAGCAGCACGCCGGCCAGCGGGTTCGACGTCAGGACGGCGTAGTCGTGCTGGCGCACGATGCAAAGGCCGATCGGCGTGGCATTGACCAGCACCTGGTTCATCAGCTCGCTTTCCAGCGCACGCGAGGCTTCGGCGTGCGTGCGCCGCAGCAGGTGCCGGCTCCAGTAGCGCGCGGCCAGCCCGATGGCGCCGGTCAGCAGCAGCATGGCGCCGGCGATCACGGCCAGCTCCGCTGCCAGCGCCGTGCCCAGCATGCGATACGGCAGGTGGTAGACCAGCTGCCCGAAGCCTGCCGGCAGCGGCTGCACCAGCCGCATGCCCGATGGCGTGACATCCAGCCTGCTGTGCGACAGCAGGCGCGTGCCGGCTGCCACATCGTTGACGCTGGCCGAGGCCGCCGGCCAGTCTTGCGGCGATACATCGATGACCTGACCGGCTGGATTGAGCAGTGCCAGCAGCGCCGGATCCTCCGCGCGCTGCAAGTCGGCCAGGAAGGCGTGCAGGGGCACGCAGGCGGCCACCAGCATGGTGGGCGTGTCGCCGGCATAGGCGGCGCCGGCCAGCACCATGACCGGAGTGTCGTCCACCGGGTGGCGCAGCGGACCCACCCAGACCTGCTGCTCGCGCGCCGGCACGCTGCGGCCGCTGCGCTCCAGCAGCGCCTGGGTCAGCCATGTGCGCAGCAGCGGGATCAGCGCCGGGTCGAGCGCGAGCGGTGGCGCGCCGGCCTCGGGCTGGCTGATGACCACGGCGCTGTCCTCGTTCAGCGCGACCGCGTAGGCCCCGTGGTCGAGATCGAACGCCTGTTGCGTGGCCACCGCAGCCAGGGCAATCTGCCGCAGCCGCACGTACTGCGCCGGCAGCCCGGCGCCCCAGCCCTGCCGCGTTGCCTCGGTGGCAAGCAGGTGATAGTCCTTGCGCACGGCATCGACGTGGAGGCTGGCGGTGCCGGTGCGCCGGAAGGCCCCGAAGCCGGGATCGCGCGATGGCTCCGGTGCGGGTGCATCCAGGTTGTAGCGGATGCCCAGCACGGTGCGCCGCAGGAACGAGGACTCGTTATGCAGCAACTGCGAGACCGAGCCGGCGTACCGCGAGACGTCGCTGCGGCGGTAGTCCAGGTGTTGTTCCGTGGCCAGGCCGGCAAGCAGCAAGCCGGAGAACAGCACGATGGCGATCAGCACCGCGATGGTCACTGAATACTGGTGTTGCTGGCGCCTCGCATTGTCGGCAAGCGCATCGAAGGCGCTGGCCAGGGTTTCACGGGTACGGTCGACGGTTTGCTGCATCGGCGGGTTCCGGCCGTGTCAGATCAGGCGGTTTTCATAGGCGTAGCGGATCAGGCCGGTATTGGTCTGCACCCCCAGCTTGCGCATGGCCACGGTCTTCTGGCTGGAGATGGTGCTGACCGAGCGGCCGAGCTTGCCGGCGATGTCGGTCAACTGCAGGCCCTGCACATAGAGCCGGATCACTTCCAGTTCGCGCTGCGTCAGTTCGGTGGCCGGTGCGCCGGCCAGCGTGGCGTGTTGCAGGATGGCGTGCACCGCGGGCGAATAGAAGCAGCTGCCGCCGGATGCGACGTGGATGCAGGCGCGCACGACCTCGTCCAGGTGGTCTTCCTTGCTGACGAAGGCGCGCACGCCAAGCTTCATGGCGCGGCGGATGATGGCGGGATTGGTCTGGGCGCTGATCACCACCACGCGCGTCAGCGGATGGCGACGCGCCAGGCGGCCCAGCAGGTTGAAGCCGTCCAGCGAGGTATCGCCGTGGCCCATGCAGAAATCGGTGATGGCGATATCGGCGTGATGTTGGTCCAGCGCGCCGAGCAACTCCGTGCCGTTGCGGCATTCGCAGCTGATCTGGGCACTGCCGCTGCGCTGCAGGCAGTCGCGCAGGGCGGCCACGACCAGCGGGTGGTCGTCCGCCAGGGCGACACGCAAGACTCCGTCGTACATAGCTATCTCCGGATGGGCGGCAACCGGTCCACGCCGGTTGCACTGGGCGATTGCGCCACCACAAATCCGAGATTCTGGCTATGTTCCGCACCTCCTTGAATCGTAATTCAGCTAGTTCAGGGAACTAGCTGAGACGGGCATGGACACGGCCAGTTTGGGAAATGCGTGACCTGCCAATAGAACGGCGCCATGCCGCGATGCTTGACCTGGGTTTGCGCAGCATTGCGTCGCTTGTTCCGCGGCGAGCGCGGCCGGCTATTTGCCTTATGTCAATGCGTGGCGGAAGACGCATTCACGCAGCGGCAGGCAGGAGCGCCGCGAGAGAAAGTGAATTCGCGGTGACATCCCCGCATGCGCGCAGCGCGCCGGCTCCGGCACGGCGAACTTTCACGCTTCGGGGCACGGACCGCTGTCCTAGAATGAAGCTGACACGCGCCCCGCGGCGCGTGCACCGCGTTGGGGAACGCCATGCCCGTCTACCAATACCGCTGCGAGAAGTGCGGCCATATGTTCGAGAAAACCGAGCATCTCGCGGAACACGCCTCTGCCCATCCGAACTGCCCGAACTGCGGCAGCCAGTCCGTCCAGCACGCACCGGCCCCGTTCGTGGCAGTGACCCAGCGCAAGAGCTGAGTCCGCTGAGTCCGAACAACTACCTCCCAGGAGGGTTTGCGGCCCGCCGCAGTTGTGCGGCGGGCGCGCAGGTGTGCCGCCGGCCGACGGCCGCGGCATGTCTTTTCCAGGCGTGGTGCCCGTGCACCACGTGCGTTAGCGCTGCGCGCAAGCGGCGATCTCAACCTTGACGGAGGATGCCATGGCAACGAGACCGTTCACCGAATTTCCCGCCGACGAGCAGCAACAGGTCCTGCAGGTATGCAGGCAGGTCGGGCTGGCGGCCGAGATGTTCGAGATTTTCGAGGAAAGCCGCGAGGCCGGGGTGCGGCGCATCAGCGTGCACCGGGTCGGCACGGACAAGACCAGTGTCTACGAGGCAGGCCCCGGTTCGGTCTGGGTCGAGGAATTCGAGAGCGACCTGGAGTGCGGCCTGTTCGGCCAGGTGACGGCCTGACGGCGAGGCTCAGTGCCGTCCGCGTTCGCCGGTGCGCGACACCACTGACGCGCCGGCGATCAGCTCCTTGAGCAAGGCCAGCGACGCCGCACCGCAGGTGCGGTACGGATCCAGTTCGGCGCGCGCCGAGAACTTGAGCAGGGTGGCGGTGTTGATGCGCGCCGCATTGACCTGGCCCATCGCCCAGCCGGCAAAGTCGCGCGTGCAGGTTTCCTCGAAATGCAGCAGGGTCACGTCGTGGTGGCGCGGGTCGCGTGCGATCGCCTGGAACAGCTGTGATACGTCCTGGCGGTCGCCTTCCAGCGCCTGCAGGAAGATGCCGTTGCCGTGGCACAGCACCCCGGTGATGCCGTGGCGCGGATTGCGTTCCAGGCTGGTGGCCAGGATGGCGTCGAGCAGGGCGGCGTCGATGGCCTGGCGGGCACGGCTGGCATAGAGCAGGCGGACTAGCATGGGCGTGGCGCTCGGTTGTGGCGGCTGGTGGGCGGGGCGTGCGGCCTAGCCGCGGTTGTGGTTCAGCAGCGTGAGGAACTCGCGGCGCAGGCTGTCGTCCTTCAGGAACGAGCCGCGCATCACGCTGTTGGTCATCTTGGCATCGGTGTCGCGCACGCCGCGCCAGTGCATGCAGAAGTGCTCGGCTTCCATCACGATGGCCAGGCCGTCGGGACTCATCTTTTCCTGCAGCAGGTCGGCGACCTGTGCCACCGCCTCTTCCTGGATCTGCGGCCGGCACATGATCCATTCGGCTAGCCGCGCGTACTTGGACAGGCCGATCAGGTTGGAATGCTGGTTCGGCATCACCCCTACCCACAGCTTGCCGATGATCGGGCACAGGTGATGCGAGCAGGCACTGCGCACGCGCAGCGGGCCGACGATCATCAGTTCGTTGAGCTGGCCGACGTTGGGGAACTCGGTCACCGGCGGCGCCTTGGCGTAGCGGCCGGCGAAGATCTCCTTCAGGTACATCTTGGCGACCCGGCGCGCGGTTTCCTGGGTGTTGTGGTCGTTGTCGACGTCGATCACCAGCGCGCGCAGCACGTCCTCCAGGCGCGCCTGCACTTCGGCCTGAAGCTGCTCCATCTCGCCCGGCTCGATGTGGTGCGAAATATTGTCGTTGGCGTGGAAGCGCTCCTGCGCGGCCTCGAGCCGTGCGCGGATGCGGGCGGAGACGCTGTGGGCGTGGGGGTGGCCGGCATCGTCGCCGGCGTTGCTGTCCTTCGCGCGGTGCGCCGCGTCCTTGCTGGTCATGGTTATGCGTGGTGGGATGGATGACTGCGCAGCGGGTGTGCCGGATTCACTATATGGCAGATGCCGTGGCCTCACAACCCGCACGGGGCATGGCAAGGTGCGGCGCGGTGGGCCGATTACGCCACAAGCCGACGTTGCTCCGTGAATAGTTCATGACATCGCTAAAGCCCGCGCCGCACAACGCCGACAAGCGCACATAATGTCTGCACAACGCCAGGCAGCCCGCCATAAAGCCGCCGGCACCCGGCCGCTGCAGCGCGCGGCCTGACTCTTTGTCGGGAATAACGTCATCATGCCGATTGCCTTTCCGTGCAGCAGCCTGATGCTGCTCCATGTGGTCACAGTGCCGCTGCCGGCCACGCCGGTGGAAACTGGCGTGGCGGAACACCACGCCAGTGCCGTGCGCCATGGCGCGACCGGCCTGCGCCGGCCCCTGCTGCAGGCCGCCAACACCCCCGCGGCCAATGACGCCGCTACCAGCTGAGCCAGCAGCCTAAAGCAGCAAAAGCGCCAGTGCCGGCAGCATCGCTGCCGGCATCACCACGGCCCCCACGCGCAGGAACTGGCCGGCGCTGACCATATGCCCTTCGCGCCGCAGCGCCGTGAGCCACAGCAGCGTGGCCAGCGAGCCGGTGACGGACAAGTTGGGGCCAAGGTCAATGCCGATCAGCACGGCACCGGTCACGGCATGCGAGGCATGTCCGCCCGCCAGCGCCGAGGCGGCGATCAGGCCGGCCGGCAGGTTGTTGGCGATATTGCCCGCCAGCGCCACCACCGCGCCCACGCCCAGCAGGGCCAGTGCGCCGCCGTCGCGCGACGCCGCTGCGACGGCATCGGCCAGCTGGCCGATCACCACGGTCTGCTCCAGTGCCGCGACCAGCACGAACAGCCCCGCCACCATCGGCAACACCCCCCATGACACCTCGCGCAGCGCCGGCACCAGCAGCTCGCGCCGGGTCGCGCAGACCAGCAGCAGCGTGGCCACGCCCGCCGCGCAGGTCGGCCAGCCCAGGTCGTTGCCGCGCAGCGAGGCCACCAGCAGGATCAGGCCGGTCAGCACGATGCCCAGCGCGGTCAGCCGGGCCTGCGGCGACAGCGGCGGCACCGGCACGTCATGTTCGATGGGCTCGGCCAGCGCCGCGCGCTGGGTCCACCACAGCGCTGCCAGCGTGGCCAGCACCGCGGCCAGCGACGGCAGCGCGAAGCTCGCCAGCCAGCCCGCCAGCGGCGGCATGCGTGTGCCGAAGATGACCAGGTTGGCCGGGTTGGAGATCGGCAGCACGAAGCTGGCGGCATTGGCGATGAAGGCGCACGCGTACAAGTAGGGCAGCGGCTGCCGGACCCGCGCGGCGCGGGTGGCGGCCAGCACCGCGGGCGTCAGCACCACGGCGGTGGCGTCGTTGGACATGAATGCCGTCACCAGCGTGCCGAAGCCGTACACCATCAGGAACAGCCGCGGCGCCGAGCCGCGCGCCCGGCGCACGGCGAGCGCGGCGACGTGGTCGAACAGCCCGGTCTTGCGGGCCAGCTCGGAGATCAGCATCATGCCCGCGAGAAACAGGTACACGTCGTAGCCGCGCAGCACCGCCGCCAGCGCGTCGGGCAGCGTCATCAGGCCGGTGACGCACAGCAGCAGGGCGCCGGCGGCGGCCCAGAAGGCTTCGGGCAGGCGGAACGGGCGGAACAGGACGCCGGCCGTGGTCAGCGCGGCGACCGACCAGATCAGCAGCGGGGCGTGGCTGGACATCGGGATCGGGGACAGTGGAAAGCCGGAAGTCTACAGCCTGGCGTCCGCGGGGACGGCCGGCGTGGCAGCGCCGGGCGCCGGCAGGCCAGTTGCCTCGCTGGTGACAGGTGTCGGCGCGGGGGCAGCCGGGGCCGGCGCCGCGGTCCCGCCGAGGTTGCTGGCGACCGGATCGACCGCCGGCGCCGCCGCGGGTGCCGGCGGCGGGAAGCCGATGGCGGCGATGCCGTGGCTGCCATCGGCATACTCCGCGTACATCCAGTCATCTCCCACGCGGACCACGCCGGCGGGCGCTTCAGCTTCAGGCACGGGCACGCCCGCAAGGCGGCCCTCCATATAGGCGGCCCACACCGGCAGCGCGGTGGTGGCGCCGAACTC
The DNA here is from genome assembly GCF_058787575.1 of Cupriavidus sp. FW305-3-2-15-C-LB2. Classification (NCBI taxonomy): domain Bacteria; kingdom Pseudomonadati; phylum Pseudomonadota; class Betaproteobacteria; order Burkholderiales; family Burkholderiaceae; genus Cupriavidus; species Cupriavidus sp. FW305-3-2-15-C-LB2. The sequence continues at coordinate 5,325 of NZ_JBYSZW010000004.1, read as the reverse complement.
ATGTTCGCCCAGGCTGCGGTTGTCGTCGTAGCCCATCCACGCCACCGTGACGACGCCGCCGGCGTAGCCCGCGAACCAGCCGTCGACCGAGTCATTGGTAGTGCCGGTCTTGCCGGCCACGTCGGCGCGGCGCAGGTAGCGGCGCACGCCGGCGCCGGTGCCGTCGTCGACCACGCTGCGCAGCAGGCTGTCCATGACGAAGGCGTTGCGGGCGCTGATCACGCGCGGCGGGGCCGGGCTGTCCGCGGCGTCCTCCGACTCGGCAGAGAACAGCACCTTGCCTTCGCTGTCGGTGATGCGCGCGATCAGGTAGGGCTCGATGCGGTGGCCGCCGTTGGCAAAGACGCCATAGGCCGCGGCCAGGCGCAGCGGCGAAGTGGTGCCGGTGCCCAGTGCCAGCGGCAGGTAGCGCGGCAGCCGCCTAGGCGCGAAGCCGAAACGGCTGGCGAACTCCACCGTGTACGGAATGCCGATCGCCTGCAGCGTGCGGATTGCCGGCAGGTTGCGCGATTCCGCCAGCGCCTGGCGCACGGTGATGGGGCCGACAAAGCGCCCGTCGTCATTGGACGGCTGCCAGCGCGAACCATTGGGCAGCGGCGCGTCGTTGATCAGCGTGCCGGGCGACACGCCGCGCTCCAGTGCCGCCGCATAGACGAAGGGCTTGAAGGTCGAGCCCGGCTGGCGCTGCGCCTGGGTGGCGTGGTTGAAGCGGCTGGTGGCAAAGTCGGCGCCGCCCACCATCGCCTCGATCGCGCCGGTGGCGCTGTCCAGCGATACCAGCGCACCCTGCGGGCCCTGCGACAGGTCCTTGACGAACTTGCGGTGGCGCCGCGCGTAGCCTTCCAGCCCGCCGTGCACCGCATCGTAAGCCAGGGTCTGGCGCACCGACGACACCGTGGTGTAGACGTTCAGGCCGCGCGTGTAGGCCTCGTCGCCAAAGCGCTCGCGCGCCAGCTGGCGCGCGAGTTCGGCCACGTACTCGGCATGCCCGGCAAAGCTGCCGGGGCTGTCGTCGGAGATTGCCAGGCGCGCGGCGCGGGCCTCGCGGTAGTCGTCCTGGCTGATCATGCCCAGTGCCAGCATGCGGCCCAGCACATATTCCTGGCGCCGCTTGGCGCGCGGGAAGTTGACCACCGGGTTGATGGACGAAGGGGCCTTGGGCAGCCCCGCCAGCATCGCCGCCTCGGCCAGCGACAACGACGCCAGCGGCTTGCCGAAGTACGCATGCGCGGCGCTGCCGAAGCCGTAGGCATGCTCGCCCAGGTAGACCTGGTTCATGTACAGCTCAAGGATGCGGTCCTTGGGCAGGGTCTGGTCGATGCGCCAGGCCAGCAGCATTTCATACCACTTGCGCGCCAGCGTCTTCTCGCGCGACAGGTAGAAATTGCGCGCCACCTGCATGGTGATGGTGGACGCGCCCTGCGCATAGCCCTGGCCCAGGTTGGCCAGCGCGGCGCGCAGCACGCCGGGCATGTCGACACCCTCGTGCTCGTAGAACTGGTCGTCCTCGGCTGCCAGCAGCGCCTGGACCATGCGCGACGGCATCTGCCCGAAGGGGATGAACTCGCGGTGCTCGCTGCCGAACTCGCCGATCTGCACATTGTCGCTGGTGTAGATCCGCAGGGGCACGTCGGGCCGGTAGTCGCGCAGGGAGTCGACTGCGGGAAGCTGCCGCAGGCTTACCACCGCGGCAAAGCCGGCAAGCAAGGCACCGGCTGCAGCCAGCGCCAGTACGGCGCCGCCTGCCTTGACTGCGATTTTTTTCATGCGCGCATTTTACCCGCTGCCTGGCTGGCGCTAGCGGCCGGCCGCCAGCGGCAGCGGGTTGCCGAGCTCGTCATGGTCGATGGGCGGCGTGCCGGTGGCGGCCGGCGGTGCGGGCTGGGCTGTAGCCACGCGCAGTCTGGCCTGGCCGTGATGCCGGGCAAATTCGCACAGCGCCAGCCAGGTTTCCTCGCGTTCGATAATGGTGAAGTGATTCGTGGCTGGCACGGTCTGCAACGCCACCGGGCCGGGCCAGGCAGCCATGAGCCGTTCCGAGCATTCATGCGGCACCACTTCATCGGTCTCGGCCAGCAGCACCTTGGTGCTCTGCACGACCTTCTTGCAATGCGAGATCGAATCGAAATGGTGGCGCATCAGCTGGCGCAGCGGCACCAGCGGGAAGCGCTTGCGCACCAGTTCAAGCAGCGAGTCGTAGGGCGTGATCAGCTGCAGGCTGTCGAAGTCCTGCAGATCCGCCAGCTGGATCGCGACGCCGGTGCCCAGGCTGCGGCCCACCACATGCACCCGGGTGTCGGGGAAGACACGCCGCGCATGCAGCAGGAACTGGCTGGCGTCGGCCACTGCGGCGCCCTCGGACGGCAGGCCGTCGGAGTGTCCCAGGCCGCGGTAGTCATAGGTGGCGAAGGCCATGCCGGCGGGCAGCCAGCGCGCGTACTGCAGCGTTTCGAGCACATCCTCGCCACGCCCGGGCAGGTAGAACAGCAGGTCGCGCACGTTGTCGCCGGGGCTATGGTAGATGTAGCCGCGCACCACGCCGCCGGGGATCAGGTGCGAGTAGCCAATGATGCCGTCGGGCAGGTCGCGCGGCGGACGCCGGCGTGCATCGAACAGCAGCCGTTCCTGGTTGAGCGTCAGGTAGGTCCAGTAGCAGGCGAAGCCGCTGGCAGTCATCAGCGCGGCTGCCAGCGTACGGCGGGTGATCAATGGCATGGCTAGTCTTCAGTGTCGCTGCCAGGCGGGGCGCACCAGCGCCGGCCTTGCCGCCCAGCCGCGCAGCCTACCTCATTTTTGTCAGGCGCGAGCGCGCAGCGCAAGCCGCCCGGCGCAGTTCTTGTACGATATACCTCATTCACGCGCGCGCACCCCCTCCCGAGACGGCGCGCATACGGAGCAAACGGGCATGAGCGAGCAGAAACACGAGCAATACCGCGCCGAAGAGGCGCAGGCCATGGAACGCGTGGTCGCGGCCACGCGGCAGGTGCAGGTGGCCTTCACCGCCTTGCAGGCCCACTATCCGCCGCAGGGCAGCGGCAAGCCTTCCAAGCTTGCGCTGCAGACGTTCGATGCGGCGCTGCAGGCGCTGGAAGATGCCCAGGCCACCTTCGACGAAATCCTGAACGACCTGCTCGACGAAAAACGCTGACCCCGGCCCGGCATGGCGCGGGGGCAATACATGGCCGGGAGCCTGTGATAAGGTTGCCGGACTACAGCCGCCCGGCCTGCCGCCGCACCTGAGCTGCACGGCACGCGCCACGGGACGGCAGGCAGCGGCCGCGACGCGCGCCGCCTGCTGATACAGGAGACCCGCCGCCATGCACCGTGCCGCCCATCCCGCTGCGCCTTCCGATGTCGCCCGCCAGGCTGCCCATGTCGACCCGGCCGATGCCGACCGCGCTGGCCTGATCGCCCGCGCGCATGCGCGTTCGGCCGGCTTCGGGCTGGATGTGCGCCATGCGCCCGGCTTCGATGCCGTCAGCCCGCGCGCGCTGGGTGAGCTGGTGGACGCCAGCCGCGACTTGTACCGCCATGCCTTGCCGGTGATGGAGACCCTGCACGCGCAGATCGCCAATACCGACAGCATGGTGCTGCTGACCGACAGCAGCGGCGTGATCCTGCACAGCCTGGGCGACGGCGTATTCGTCGCGCGGGCGCGGCGCGTGGCGCTGGCACCGGGGGTATCGTGGTCGGAGCCGAGCAAGGGCACCAATGCCATCGGCACCGCACTGGCCGAGGCCCGTCCCACCCTGATCCATGCCAGCGAGCATTTCCTCGAGTCCAACCACCAGCTGACCTGCTCCTGCGCGCCGATCGCCAGCCCGACCGGTGCCATCCTGGGCGCGCTCGATGTCAGCGGCGATCATCGCGGCTTCCACCGGCACACCATGGCGCTGGTGCGGATGTCGGCGCAGATGATCGAGAACCACCTGTTTGCCAACCACTTCCCGGACGCGCTGCTGGTGCGCTTCCATGCGCGGCCCGAGTTCGTCGGCACGCTGTTCGAGGGCGTGGCGGCGTTCTCGCCCGACGGCGCCTTCCTGGCTGCCAACCGCAGCGGCCTGTTCCAGCTGGGGCTGGCCCCGCACGCGCTGGCGGACGCCGGTTTTGCCGGGCTGTTCGGCCAGCCGGTGCGCGCGGCGATGCAAGCGCGCGGTGGCGCGGCGGGATCGCTGCAGACGCTGACGCTGCCCAGCCGGGTGCAGGTGTTTGCCCGCATCGAATACCTGGCCGCGCCCATCGCGGTGCGCCAGCCCGGCGCCGAAGACCCGCTGCCGCCGGCACTGGCCGCGCTCGATACCGGCGACGCAGCGGTGGCCGCGGTGCTGCGCCGCGTGCGCAAGGTCAGCGGGCGCGATATCACCATCCTGGTCCAGGGCCGCACCGGCACCGGCAAGGAGTGGCTGGCGCGCGCCATCCACGCCGCCTCGCCGCGCGCCGGCGGGCCTTTCGTCGCGGTCAACTGCGCGGCCATCCCCGAATCGCTGATCGAGGCCGAACTGTTCGGCTATGAAGAAGGCGCCTTCACCGGCGCGCGTCGCCGCGGGAGCGAGGGCAAGGTCGTGCAGGCGCACGGCGGCACGCTGTTCCTGGACGAGATCGGCGACATGCCGCTGGCACAGCAGGTGCGGCTGATGCGCGTGCTGCAGGAGCGCGCGGTCACCCCGCTGGGCAGCGCCCGCGCGCTGCCGGTCGATGTGCGCGTGGTCTGTGCCACCCACCGCGACCTGCGCGCGATGATTGCCGATGGCGCTTTCCGCGAAGACCTGTACTACCGCATCAATGCGCTGGCCGTGACCCTGCCGCCGCTATGCGAGCGCAGCGACCTGCCGCTGCTGGTCGATCGCATCCTGCAGCGGCAGTGCGAAGAAGCCGGCCTGCCGTCCCCGGTGCATGTCGACGCGCAGGTGCTGGCGCTGCTGCGCCGGCACCCGTGGCCGGGCAATATCCGGCAGCTTGCCAACGTGCTGCGCACCGCGGCGATCCTGGCGGAAGGGGAGGCGCAGATCGGGGTGGAGCACCTGCCGGAAGGGTTTGAGCAGGAGTGCGGCGATGAGGCGGAGCGCTGTGACGCGGCGGCTGCCGTGCAGGCGCCGGCGCCATCAAAATCCGCCCGCATGCGCGACTGGGAAGCAGGCCTGATCCGGCAGGCGCTCGCCAGGCACGGCGGCAATGTCAGCCACGCGGCGCGTGAGCTGGGGGTGTCGCGCAATACGATCTATCGGAGGTTGAGGGAGGGGTTGGAGGGCGACGAGGAAGCGGAGCGCTGAAGGCCTTCCGATCCCGCTTGTTTGCTCCCTCTCCCGCTTGCGGGAGAGGGAGCAC
>NZ_JBYSZW010000003.1:0-251373 GCF_058787575.1 Cupriavidus sp. FW305-3-2-15-C-LB2 | reverse complement strand
GGGCGGGGAGTGGGTGTGAGCTGGGTGTCCATGAGCATCTCCATGTGATGGCTATACTTTGGAGCCGCCACACAGACATGACAATCCAGCTGATCTGGGTAATTGCTTTGCGTCCCACGCAACGATAAGCCGATAAGCGGGAAGTCAGCTTGCCAGCACGGACCATCTTGTACAAAAAGCTGCCTTTGCGCGTGACGCAACGTTCAGTTGCGCATCAAACCTATTCCCGCTATGGCCCATCGATCTGCGCCAATTCGTCAAGCAGCGCTTTCGCTTGGCTCAAGTCGGCAGTCTCGAACCCCTCGGTGAAGAAGCCATGAATCTCAGTCAAGATGTGCAAGGCTGGCTCCCGCTGGCCCTGTTGTTGCCAAAGACGAGCCAGGCTCAGTATGGCGCGAAGCTCAGGAGATTTTGCACCGCGGTGGCGCGCCACTGCAATTGCCTGATGAAAGCACGCTTCTGCTTCCTGTAGCCCCGGCGACTCCTTAGACTGACCACCCTGATGACGAAGGGTCAATTCTCCCTTGAGGCGATGCAGTTCCGCCTCGTAATAACCCTCTCCCGTCCCCTCCACTACCGAGAGCGCCCGGTCCAGCGCTTTCAGCCCAGCCTGCACCTGTCCGGCGTGCCCGTAGGCTGCGGCAAGCAGCCCCAGAAAGTACGACCGACCCAGAGCCGCCCCTGTGGCCTGGTAGGCTTCCAGACCCTGAAGTATCTCAGCGATCCCCTCCTCGCCGTGCCCCTGCTCTGCCAGTGCCCAGCCCCGGAGGATGGTTCCCCAAGCCCGGTACAGCGGAAACCCCTGCTCGGTCGAAAGCGTGATTGCCGACTCCGCGTACTCCCGGGTCAAACCCGCTTCAAGTCGAAACTGGCGAAACATGGCCGTGGTGACCAGCGTGAAGGCCAAGCCAAGCGGGTGGGAAATCTTTTGGGCCAGGGCAAGTGCCTCTTGGTTTTTTTTGCAGGCCTGATCCGGATAGCCCAGCTGCCACAGACTCAAAGCCGCGAAGTCCAGGGCGCGGACGCCCGGATCCAGACCGTAGATGAAAGCATGCGCACGATGCAGTTCGGGGTCGTAGAGGGCAAGCGCCTGCTCCTGATGAGCACGGGCGGGAACGAACTCCCCTTGCCAGAATGCGCTCCCCCCAAGTCCGCAATGGGCCTCCACAAGCAGTTCCGGATCCTGGGCATTCCGGGCAACATGGAGGAACTGCTCACCTATTTCCCTTGCGGTCTCGTACTCCGCTCGCAACTGATAGATCAGCCGCAGTCCCTGTTGCACCGGGAAAAGTTGGGGAGTTTCCCCAATCTGCCGACACAATGCGAGCGCGCGCGTATAAGTCGCTTCCACCTCCGCGGCGGCGTAACCCCTCGTCGCCATCAAGGCCGGCCCGAGCGTAACCTGCACTGAGAGTTCCTGGCGGCCCCGTTCCGGCGAATCGGGCAGGCGCCTGAGCAGGTCAAGGGCCGCGTTCAGGTGATGAACCGCTTCAGAATTGGATGAGCGCTGGAGGGCCTGTTGCCCCGCGCAGTGCAGGTATTGCACCGCTTTCGGAATATTGCCGCTCAGGCTGTAGTGGTGAGCCAGTACGCTGCAATAGTCCATCAACCGGGAGGGGTAGAACGCCTCGATAGCTTGGGCCGTGCGTTCATGTAGCGCAATGCGCTGCTCCGTAAGCAGGGAGCGGCCGGCGACCTCCTGCGTAAGGCCGTGCTTGAACGAATACTCCACCTCAGGGAAGGCTGGCAGCTCGTAGATGAACTCGCCAGTCTCGAGGCGGGATAGTAAACGACGAAGCTCATCTTCCGGCTGCCCGACAACCTGCCGAATCAGGCTCAGAGGGAACCCTTTGCCAATCACCGCAAGCGTTTGCAGCAGCGCCTTCTCCGCCAGGGGAAGCCGGTCGATGCGGGCGGCGAGCACCCCTTGCACCGTTGTCGGAATGTGCAAGCTGGCGGGCGTCTTCTCGATTCGGTAGTTTCCGGGCACGCCCAGCAGCGCCTTCTCCTCGGCCAGTGTCTGGACTACCTCCTCGATGAAAAACGGATTGCCCTCGGTCTTTTCCAGGATTCTCTGCTTGAGAGAGGCGAGTCCGGGATCATCGCCCAACAGGGTACTGAGCAAACCCTGCGCTTCGGCCGGCCCCAAGGGCGCCAGCACGAGTTGGGTGTGGCGGCACTTTGGGCCCCAAGTCGGTTGGTACTCGGGCCGGTAGTTCACCAGGAGAAGGATGCGGGCATCCGCCAGGCGCTCCGCCAAGAATGTGAGGAACGCCTCCGTCTCGGCGTCCAGCCATTGCAGGTCCTCGAACAGGAGCTCGATCGGCTGATTCAGGCTTTCGCGCACCAGCAGGCGCGTGATCGCATCAAAGGTACGCTCGCGCCGGATACTGGCGTCCATGTCGCCCAGCGCCGAGCCTTGCTCGTTGATACCTAGCAGATAGAGCAGGTAGGGCACCAGATCCTCCAGACCGCGCTCAAGCGTGAGGACCCTACCGGTAACCTTCTCCCGACACTCCCGCTCCTCATCCTGCGCATTAATCTGGAAGTAATTCCTCAAGAGTTCTATCAGCGGCAAATAGGCAAAGGCCCTGCCGTGAGAAACCGAGAAGGTTTCCAGCACAAGGCAGCCGCGCTGCGAACGCGCCTTGAACTCGTGGAACAGTCGTGACTTCCCTATCCCGGCCTCGCCCACCACGCCGACGATCTGGCCCTGCCCCGCCGCCGCTTCCCTGAACGCGTGGTGCATATGGTCCAGTTCAGCCTGGCGGCCCACGAACCGGGCCAGGCCCCGATGTGCCGCCACCTGCAGCCGGGTCCGCAGCGGGCCGAGGCCCAGGACCTCGTAGACATCGAGCGGCTTGGGGATTCCCTTGACCTGAATCGCCCCCAATGCCTTGAAATCAAAGTATCCATCGGTCAATCGATATGTCGATTCGCTCACCAGGATGGACGAGAGCGCGGCCATCGACTCCATCCGGGATGCAATGTGAATCGTATGCCCCACCGGGTCGTAGTCGGTACGCAGGTCGTCCTTGCGGATCGAGCGGACCACCACTTCGCCCGTGTGAATGCCAACCCGAATTTGCAGTGCAATACCCCGTTCCAGGCGAACACGGTCGGCATGGCGGCGCATCGCGTCCTGCATGCGTAGTGCCGCATACAACGCTCGCTGAGGATGGTCCTCATGGGCAATCGGCGCACCGAACAGCGCCAGGATCCCGTCGCCCAGGGACTTGGCGACGTAGCCCTCGTAGTGATGCACGGCCTCCATCATAAGTGCCACCACAGGGTCAATGAGATGGCGTGCTTCTTCGGGATCCAGGTCGTGGATCAACGCAGTCGATCCGGCCATGTCGGCAAACAGCGCCGTGATCGTTTTGCGCTCGCCCGCGCTCTCCCCCCTGGCCTCCAGCGTTGCCTGTTCGGCCAGGATGCGCTCGGCCAAGTGGGGTGGCGTGTAATGAACCGGGGCAGCAGACTCCGCAAGCGGGGTTGCACTTAGAGACGCGCCACACTCACTGCAATACTTGGCTGTTGGGCTCGACTCGTGGCCGCAGCGTGGACAGACGCATGTCAGCTTGGCGCCGCATTCTTCGCAGAATTTTGCCGCTATGGGATTCTCGAACCCACATTTTGTGCAGCGCATATAACCTCTCGACCACTCCGGCCCGCCTTATGGGCCATTAGACGCCCAATTGATGCCGGTATCAATCAGTGCTCGGGTGCCCGAAGGATCGGCTGCGGCCCGCAGACCCAGTCGAAGACCACCCTGCTCTGCGAGAGACAAGCCGAAAAAGCCCGTCACTTGAATACGGCAATGCTATGACCGAGTTTCACAAGACAATGACTCCTCAACAAAGGCGCGAACTGCAGGGGAAAGCTCTCGCTTCCGGCTAGCGATTGCCAAATCAACAGCATATTCAAAGTCCTGGATGGCTCTGTAACAAACCTCCGGCTGTAGAAAATTCCGCATGGACTCGGGTATGACAGCCACGCCGTACCCAGCCGAAGCCAGACTGATCGCAGAGATGAAATCCGGAACACGATAGTCGAGGATTGCCGAGAATCCCCCTGCGAACCCCAACGTCGTGCGCGGCCTCCGCGGCGCGGGGACCGTGTTGCCCGAAGCCGGTAATCGAGCAGTAGACCAGCCACGGATTGATCTCCGCCAGGGCCGCATAGCCCAGTCCGAGGTGCTCCATCAGACTGGCACAATACTGTTCGATCAGTACGTCGGCATCCCGGATCAGCGGCGTCAGTTGGTCGAGCGCGTCGGGCGACTTCAGGTCAATGGCAATCGAACGCTTGCCGCGATTGAGCAGCACGAAGTTTGCACTGTCCGCGTCGACCTTTGGCTCATAGGCGCATCTCGTCACCACGCACCGTGCGCTCGAGCTTGATGACGTCGGCGCCCGCTTCGGCCAGCAGCAGGGAGCACAGTGGCCCGGGCAGGAGGGTGCTGAAGTCCAGCACCTCGACACCGCTCTGTGGCTGCATCATGGCATTCCCCGCTTGACCCGGTCATCACGCTCGGCGGCCACCCGCGCACGACGCGCAGGGGCGTAGGGCTCCTGCCCCAGCGCTTCATGCAGCGCCTGGGTGACGTGGAAATGGTGGACCAGGCCGGTGCGCTCCAGCAGCGAGATCGGTCCTTCCGGATAGCCCAGGCCCAGGCACAGGGTCTTGTCGAGGTCGTCCGCGCTGGCCAGCTTCTCGTCCAGCCGGCGCAGCGCCGCATTGAAATACGGGCGGATCAGCCTGTCGACGATACGTCCCGGGAAATCATTGCACACCGCCACGACCAGGCCGGCCGCCTGGAAGGCCGCCTTGGCCGCCTGCAGCGCAGCGGGATGCGTGCCGGGCTGCCTGACCAGTTCCACGAGGGGGCTGGGTTCGCCATCGCCCAGACGGAAGCGGGCGAAGCCCACCACGTTGGACCCTTCGAGACCCCGGCTTTCGCCGGTGTGGAAGCCCAGGCATTCGGCTCCCAGCTCAATGGCGACGAACGTGCGAGACGCGTGCCCGGCGCCCCGGCTGTATGCCCGACCTGCCTTGGCGCCCAGGTAACACAGGCCTTCGCCTTGTGGCGCGGCTTGCTCCAAGAACGCGTGGGCGGAAGGAAAGGAGCGGCTCTGGCCGGCTTGTACGATCTCGTAGCGCATATCAGGCTCCAAACATCTTGGTGTCGTCATAAGTGCGAAAACCCTGTCCGGTCTTCTTGCCCAGGCGGTTGGCCGCGATCATGCGTCGCACCAGCGGGGGGCAGGCCGCGCGCGGCTCGTGGGTGAGGCCGTGCATGGCTTCACACAGCAGCTTTTGCGTATCCATGCCGACCAGGTCCAGCAGTTCGAGGGGTCCCATCGGATAGCCCATGGCTGTCTTGATGGCGACATCGATATCGGCGGGCTCGGCCACCCCTTGTTCGACCAGACGAATCGCGTCGTTGTTGAAGGGAATCAGGAAATAGTTAAGGATGAACCCCGGCGTATCCTGCGTGGCCACGGGCTTTTGTCCCATGGCCTGGGCGAAGGCCCACGCCTTCTGGAAGGTGTCGTCCGAGGTGGCCAGGCCAGGCGACATTTCGATCAGCTTCATCAACTGTGCCGGCAGGCAGAAATGCATGCCCACAAAGCAGTCCGGGCGGCCGGATCCGCCGGCGATCTGGGTGATTGATATCGTCGACGTATTGGACGCGAAGATGGTGCTTGGCTGGCAAACCTCGTTGAGCTTACCGAACAATTGATGCTTGACCGACAAATCCTCGAAGATGGCCTCGATGATAAGGTCGCACTCGGCCAGCCCAGACAGCTCCGTCGTTCCTTTCCAGCGTTGCATCGCGGCAGCGGCGGCGCCTGCCGGCAGCTTGCCGCGCTGCTCAGATCTCGTCAGGAACGCTTCCGTCTGGCCCCGGGCACGATCCAGCGCTTCCTGTCGCATGTCGAACACAATGGTCCGGAATCCCGCGCGGGCCGCAACGATCGCAATGCCCGCCCCCATGGTGCCGGCGCCCGCGACGCCGACGGTTTGAATGGTTGTCATATCCGTCTCCTATTTCCTCAGGAAGCTGCGGCCAATCAACTGGCGGTGCACCTGATTGATCTGTAACCGTCAGCGGAACCCGTCTGGCGAGTAGAGGGCGGCGATGAGAAGGTAGGAGCTTCACGATCACTGGGAGTGAAGCGATGGCCAATCAGCGGGAAGGCAAGAGCGGACGAGCCGGGGCAAGGTATGACCGCCACGATGAAGCTTTCTGGCGCGATCTACTGGCGCAATGGGGGAACAGTGGCGGGAGCATCCGCGCCTTCTGCCGGAAGCACGGCTTGGCGGTCAGCACTTTCGGTTTGTGGCGCAAGCGCTTGAGCCACGAGCAGCAACTGCCCGTGGTGCCGCCAATGGCATTGACCGCGGACACGGCATTCATCGCCGCGGCAACGGTCGCAGTACCGACTGTCGTGTCGGCGAGCGACCCACTACCGTCGAAGTCTCGCGACCAAGTGGTCGTCACGCTCGGCGGCGCGCGTATCGAGCTGAGTGGGATGCATGCCGAACGCATCGTGCGCTTCGTGCTGGGGCAGTTGGGAGGCGGCCGGTGCTGATCGGCGGCGATGTGCAGGCTTTCATCTGCCGTGACGCGGTCGACATGCGCAAGTCCATCGACGGCCTATCGTATCTGGTGGAGCCGTTGCTGGCCAAGAGTCCGCTGTCGGGGCACTTGTTTGTCTTCGTCGGCCGAGATCGATCGAAGGTCAAGATTCTGTATTGGGGGACCGCACCGGCTTCGCGTTGTGGTACAAGCGGCTTTCGCACGGCCGGTTTCCCTCGCCCGCGACACTAGCCCAGCGTGGCTTCACACTGGCCGAATTGAACGCTTGGCTCGAAGGCATCGAGATCCCGGCGGTTCGACCCCACCGCACTGTCACGGCCACGCGCATCTCGTGACTTGTAAACCTGCCGGCGCTGGCGCATCATGGCGCCATGCTTCCGGTACTGACACCCTCCGACCTGCCAGCCGATCTCGAGGCGGTACGTACTCTCGCGCTGGAGCAGAACCGGGTCGCCCGCGCGCTGTGGGAGCAACTGGAGATATTGAAGCATCAGGTCGCGCAGCTTAACCGTGCGCGGTTCGGCGCCAGTTCCGAGCGCCTGCCGGGGCAGGCCGAACTCTTTACGCAGCCGCTGGACTTGCCATCACCGCCGGCGGCGCCGCAGGTCAAGGTGACTGGCCACATCCGCAAGGGCCGTCCTGCCTTGCCCAAGGACCTGCCACGCACGCGCATCGAATACGACCTGTCCGAGGCGCAGAAGGCAAGCTTCGACTCCCTGGAGCGCATCGGCGAGGAGCGCAGCGAGACGCTGCACTACGAGCCGGCCAGGCTCAGCGTGATCGAGCACATCCGCTTCAAATACGTGGCCACGAAGGGCGGCGAGTCCACCATCGTGACGGCTGCCGCGCAGCCCTCGCCGCTGCCCAAGAGCAACGCCAGCGCAGGGCTGCTGGCCAGCATTCAGGTCGACACCTTCGTGGACCACCTGCCGATCAATCGGCAGGAAACGCGCTATGCGCGCCTGGGGGTGCACCTGCCAAGGGCCACCCTGTGCGAATGGAAGCTGGCTTCTGCCGAGCTGCTGGCAACGCTGCTGCCGCCCTTGCGCAACCACGTCCTGCGAGCGCCGCGCGTGCATCTGGACGACACCACGCTGCCATTGCTCGAACGCGGTCGCACAAGCACACGGCAGGCCCATCTGTGGGGCTACCTCGGGGCCGGGCAGCGGCAGGAGAACGGGTTGTGGGTTGACCACCCGCCGGCGGTCCTGTTCGAGTTCGCCGAGTCCCGCACCGGGACCTACCTCCTGAACTTCCTGCGCGACTACCACGGCTACCTGCAGGCTGATGCCTACAGTGGCCACGATGCGCTTTACCGTACCGGTCGGATCATCGAGGTCGGATGCTGGGCGCATTGCCGTCGACGCTTCTTCGAGATCGCCAAAGCCCAGAAGACACCAGGGCTGGCGGCGCAGGCGCTGACGTGGATCGCCCGGCTGTATGCCATCGAGGCCGACATCAAGGACAAGTCACCGGAGCACAAGCTGGCGGCGCGCCAGGCCGAGGCTGTGCCGCTGCTGGCGCAGTTCCACCAGTGGCTGCAGGGCAATGCCCACGGCCTGCTTGCCAGGCAGCCGCTGGCACAAGCCTTCGGCTATGCGCTGCGGCACTGGCAGGCGCTGGTGCGCTACACCGAGAGCGGCATCCTCGAGCCCGATAACAACCGCCTCGAGCGCGCGATCCGCCCGATTGCCCTCGGCAGGGCGAGCTGGATGTTCGCGGGCGCGGCGGGCGCACTGCTGCCACGATGTATTCCTTGCTCGGGACCTGCCGCCTGAACGGCATCGAGCCCTACGGCTGGCTCAAGGACACGCTGGAGCGCCTGCCGGCCCACCCCACAGCCAGGTCCACGAACTGCTGCCGCTGGCGCGCTAACCGCTACACTGCGCGTCATGGACATCCTTGACGCCCTGCGCCTGGCCCCAAGTGCCGACCTGTACCGCCTGTATCTGACCATCGGGCGAATGATCAACGATCCCAAGCGTATCCTCGAGGCCCGCAGGCACCTGCATATCGGCATGACCGTGGGCTACGTCGCCGACGACCTGACCCAGCCGCTGCGCCAGGGGCGCGTCCTCGAGCTGCGTCAGACCCAGGCCCTGGTCCAGGACACCAGCAGCGGCCGCCACTGGATCCTGCCCTACGCCGCCGTGCTCGCCGAGCCCACTACCGCCGCGCAGCAACCACCGCACGCTTCACCGCCACCACCGCCCCGGGCGCAGCGCGCGGACTTCCGGGTCGGCGATACCGTCACCTTCACCGACCAGCACCTCAGCGAACGCATCGGCACCATCGTGCGCATCAACCAGAAAACCGCCTCCATCGAGTGCGACCCGAACGAAGGCCACTGGCGGGTCTCCTTCGCGCTACTGCGCAAGGTCGTCGACCTGTAGCCCCCACCGCTTACCGTCGCTCGCCAGACGGGTTCCGCTGACGGTTACATTGATCTCTTCCCAGATCTGGGTAATTTTGGCGTCGCGCAGGCGCTCAACGCGATAGTCGTGGTTGTCAATAGCCGTAGCCGCCGAACAACTGCGGCGCGTCGGTCGTGATGCGCATGGCAGGCGGATCTGAATCTCTTCGCCATAACGGAGATCCGCAGTATGGCAATGGCGCCCCCGAACCGCGATCACGGAGACAAGCTTGTATCACCCCGCTGCAGTGCCCGGGTATCCGAGGACATGCGACCACTTACCCGCGGGATGACGGGCTTCCGTCACGCGTCTGTGCGACGCGCCGCTTGCCTTACGCGTCGGCCGCGGTGGGATCCTGTCCCGCCAGTGTGCGCGGCAGGGCAAAGAGAATCAGCAACGCTGCCAGAAGGGTGAATGCGGCAACCGCATAGAGCCCGAGGGTCGTGTCGCCGGTCAGGTCTTTGACCTTACCCACCAGATAAGGGCTGATCATGCCGCCAAGATTGCCCACGGAATTGATCAACGCAATACCACCGGCTGCAGCCGTACCACGGAAGTACTTGGGAGGAAGCGTCCAGAACACCGGAAGACATCCCATGATTCCCACGGCGGACAATGTCAGGGCCGCCAGTGCGATTCCGGTGTGCGCACCAAATGCCGCAGAAATGATGTAGCCAATTCCCCCGGCTAGCACGGCAAGGCCCAGATGCAAGCGGCGCTCCCCTGTACGGTCCGACCGATGCCCAATCCACACCATCCCGATACCGGCTGCTGCATATGGGATGGCGCTCAACAATCCGACGACCTCGGTGCTGGCAATCCCCGTGTTCTTGATCAATTGCGGCATCCAGAACGTCAGCCCATACATGCCCATCAGGATGAACATATAAACGACTGCCAGAAAAATGGTGGCCGGTTGACGCAGGGCGAGACCGAACTTGTGTACCGATGTTCCGGTTGCATCGCCGGCCAAGTTGGCTTGCAGAACCCTCTTCTCCTCCTCGGACAGCCATGTCGCCAGAGCTGGCTTATCGGTTAGGCAGAACAGCACCACGAAGCCCAACAATGCGGTTGGTATTCCCTCAAGCAGGAACAGCCACTGCCACCCTGCCCAATCATTGATTCCTGCAAAATTGGTCATGATGATACCGGCAAGCGGCCCGCCCAATACGCCGGAAATCGGGATCGATGTCATGAAGTAGCCGGTGATACGCGCGCGCCGCGGGGCGGGAAACCAGTACGTGAAGTACAGGATTGCGCCCGGCAGAAAGCCGGCTTCAGTTGCACCGATCAGGAAGCGCAGGATGTAGAACCATGTTTCATTGGTGACGAACATCATGGCGGCAGAGGCGATGCCCCACGAGATCATGATGCGCGCAATCCATCTCCGCGCTCCAGTCCGGGCGAGTATCAGATTGCTAGGTACCTCAAATATGAAGTAGCCCACAAAGAAGATGCTGGCGCCCAGCCCATAGGCCGCGTCCGAGAACCCGAGATCGGCCTGCATCTGAAGCTTCGCGAAGCTGATATTGACTCGATCTAGATATGCAAAGACAAAGCAGACCGCCATCAGCGGAATGATTCGCCACATGACCTTGCGATAGGCGACGGTCTCCAGACTGACCAGCCCACTTGGGGATAGCGCTTCTATTCGTTGCATATGAGTCTCCTTGCGGACCGGCGGTCCGCGCATGATGGATGAGTAGCCGGCGGCGTGGTGACCTCACCAGACCCGGCAACAACAATCACTCCACCGCACGTGGCGGGGTGACCGGCGCTTCTGTCGGCGCCTTTTCGACGACAAGGTGAGAAACGCAGACAACGAGATCGCTCGGCCTCGGCACCAGGCGCCTACAGGTGACCGCTTCTCCAGCGTGAGAATCGCTGCAGATCAACGGATACCCATCGTTTGCGACGCCCGATCCCGGCAATGTCACGGCCTGCCTTGACCACCCGAAGTGCCAGCGAACGAAAGCAGGATAGGCGGCCAGATCGCCTGGCCGCCGACGGACCTACTGTCGTCGGCGGCGTTCGGCTTCATCCCATGCCATCAAAGCCTGATAGTCAGGAACCAGACTCAAGCCCTTCTGCATGTCTGAGGAAACCACCGATTGTGAGGTCACGACGTCGATCAAGGCCGGAGCATTGGCGAGTGCGCGCTCCAATGCGCCCACCATATCTTCTGGCTTCTCCACGCGTTCACCATGGGCGCCGAGTGATCGCGCCAATCCGGCGTAGTCGGAATGACGTAGGGTCGTCCCCACGACACGTCCGCCATAGTTCATTTCCTGATCGATTCGCTCAAGGTTCCAAGCCGCATTGTTGGAGACAATGAAGACCACCTTGGCGCCATGCCTGACCGCTGTGTCGATCTCCATCGCGTTGATGCCGAACGCGCCGTCTCCATTCACCGAGATCACTTGACGGCCGGGTTGCGCAAGCGCTGCGGCAATGGCAAACGGAACGCCCGCGCCGAGGCACCCAAATGCCCCCGAATCCATGTAAGTATTGGATTGCAGCCCGGTTCGCGCGAAGCTCAACAAGTCTCCGCCATCGGCAACGCCAATGTAGTCCTGAAATGCCACTTCGGCGATGGCATCGAAGATCACCCGCGGGTGGATCTTCCCGTCACTGCCGAGCGTTTCGCGTTGCTCCAGCGCAGCCGCTCTGGCCACCCGCGACAGATGCCGGTCGCGCACATTCGCGGCCCACGACACATCCACGGCTGCGGATCGACCGTCCGCCAGAGACAGCATCGATTCGATGGTCTCTCGTGCGGAAGCCAGAATTTCAGGACGCCCGCGCCGGTTGTCGAACAATTCACCAGGCGCGTCGGCAATGCGAATGAAGCGCGCATGCGGGAACACCGCGGGAGAACCATAGCCGAGTTGGTAGTCCAGCTTTCGACCGACCAGCAGCACCACGTCGGCGTCAGTCATCACCTGAGACCGCGCCGCGCCCACCGACGCCGGGTGGTCATAGGGCACGACGCCACGGCTCTCTTGCGTGTCGAGATACAGAGCGCCGGTGGCTTCCAGCAAACGGACGATCGCGTCCCCAGCGCCTTTCGCACCACGGCCGGTAATAACTACCGGTCGCTTTGCCGCCCAGAACACCTCCATGGCTTCGCGCGTCGCGACGGGATCCGGGTACATGGGCCGTCGCGGCGTGGGTTGCATCCAGTCATCAAGAATCAGTTGTGGCAGTATCGGGGTGCGCAGCACATCAGTAGGTACCTCAATGTATGCCGGTCCCGGTTCACGCACATAGCCAGCGGCACAGGCGAAGGCCTCATTGAATTCGCGCACGACATGGTCGGCGATGCGAGCCGTCCGCGAATAACGCGTGACGGGCTTCAGGATGTCGACGTGAGGGATGTCCTGCAACGGCCCCATATTTGACTGCTGCTGCGACGGGCAACCGCCGATTAACAGTACAGGTACACGCGATACAAAGGCGTTCGCCATAGCCGTAACGGTATTGGTGACGCCGGGACCGGCGGTGGCCAGTGCTACTCCAATCTGTCCTGTCAACTCCGCATGAGCATGCGCCATATAAACCGCGGCATCCTCGTCGCGCACATCGACAATCTGTATCCCGGTTCGACCGATATGGTCCCACAGCGGTTGCAGATAGCTGCCCTGCAGGCCGAATACACGATCGATACCCTGTGCCTTCAGAAATTTGGCGATCCAGGCAGCACAACTATTAACGTCCTGATTGACGTCCTGATGCTTATTGAGACTCATGACTACTCTCCTCGTGCGTCAATGATTGCCGTCGCGCTCGGCAAACCTTGTTCTTAATAGACGATGTTGAATTTTTCCGGTCGCGGTTCTGGGCATTTCGCCGTCACAGATGAACGAGACGGAGCGCGGCCTCTTGTAGCCCGCGATTCGGTCCTTGCACCAGGCAATCACCTCGTCAGGCGTCAGTGTTTCCCCCACGCGAGGGACCACCACCGCGTGTACCCGCTCCCCCCACTTCTCATCGCTCAAACCGATGACAGCAACGTCTCCGACTTTCGGATGGGCGGCAAGCATGGTCTCGACCTCTGAGGGATAGATGTTTTCCCCGCCAGAGATGATCATGTTGCTCTTACGGTCAACAAGATGAATGTAGCCGTCCTCATCTCTGAATCCGAAATCCCCTACGGTGCAGTATTCCCCACGGAAAGCATCTTGCGTCTTCTCTGGCAGCCCCCAATAGCCGTCGAATAAGTAGGGGTTGCTTGCATAGAGCTCGCCGGGCTGACCATCGGGAACCTCGTTGCCGTCTTGGTCAAGGAAGCGGATTCTCCGGCCTCCCACGCATTCCCTCCCAACAGAGCCGAGCTTCGAAAGCTGCTCATTCGGGTGAAGCATCGTCACCCAACCGGTTTCGGTGGATCCGTACATTTCGTACAAGCCGGAATTCTTGAAGTATTCGAGAATCTCCAGCTTGGTTTCGCGACGAGCTGGAGCTGATGAAATCATCAGCTTTCGGACTCGACTCACATCGTAGTGATTGCGAATCTGCGGCTCCAAACCGAGCATCATGGTGTAGTGCGTCGGCACCAGAGAGGTGAATGTACTCTCGCCTGTCGAGAAGGTTTGTAGCAGGTGCTCGGGATCAAAGCTCTTGCGACTGTAGACCGTACAGGTGGCGCCTGCATAGAGAAAGGCGCCGAAGAAGTACAAGGAGTTAGCGTGGCAGAGTGGCATGACGAGCAAGGCGCCGTCGTCATGGCTGAGCCCCATCTCAGCCAGCGTGGCAAGCGAAAGCGATGCGCTGCCCGCATGGCTTCGGAGCGCACCCTTAGGCTTGCCTGTAGTCCCCGACGTGTACATCAACGTCCAGGGATCATCCGCAGCGAGCAGTGATGCCGGCTCGGTGTCCGCTGCTGCAGCGATCAATGCTTCGTATTGACTAAAGCCGGCTGCTGGTTGACTGCTCCCAAAGACGATGCAGTTCCTTTCAGGCAAGGACAATTCCCTGCGCGCGTCTTCGAACGGCCCGAGCAATTCGGCTTGCACGAGAAATGCTCGCGCATCGCAGTTTTGCGCGATATAGGCAATTTCGGTACCAACTAGACGGAAATTGACCGGCACTGCGATGAGTCCCGCAATCGCCGTTGCGGCATAGATTTCTAACCACTCGATGCTGTTGTATGCGAGGACACAAACGCGATCCCCCTTCTTAAGCCCAAGCCCCAACAGCGCGTTGGCCAGCTTGCGGGACCGCTGATGCCACTGGCGAAACGTCAGACTTCGCTCGAGATCCTGCGCGCCGATCTTATTCGGCGTGCGCTGAGCGTGAAGGGACAGCATTTGGGGAAGACTTGCGATCGTTGCCATTTCATTGCTCCGCTGACGCACCCATCGTGACAAGGACTATTTGGCGTCGCGATCGCTCGGGCAGGTGATCACTTCCGTTATGTGTTTGTCGGACATGGGTCGTTAGACGCCATGCCATAGGACCTGATTGCATTGACTGGTCTCCTTTCAGGTTTCCGCATTAGTCGTTCGACGCACCTGTTAAAACTTGGCCCTACACGGTGCTGATTCCGCGCGTGCGGTCGCGGCTGTTCGCACTGGCGGGGTTCGGCTCTGGGCTGCGGCTTATTGCTGGCTCCAGAATCCGGGGTTCTGGATTCTGGGTTCTGGATCCAAAGAATAGGACAATGCATCGCCCTTGTATTTATGGGTTTACCCTTCTGCCGGAATCGAAATGGCGCTGCACTCACATTCAACGTTTGACGGTTGCTAGTGCGCGATGTACTCTGGATCCAGAGTACAAGGTACAAACTTGGAGGCCAGTGTGATCAAGCTGCAGAAGATTTCTGCCAGACCGGACTATGTGGAGGAGGTGTACAAGACGCTGTTGGATGCCATCAGCGATGGATCCCTCGAGGCCGGAACCCGCCTGAAGCAAGAGGAAATCGCGGAACAGATGCAGGTTTCCCGCTCGCCAGTGCTGAAGGCCCTCCTTCTGCTGAAGAAGGACGGCTTTGTGCAGGACGTCCCCGGTCGAGGTGTAGAGGTTGCGCCCATGGACGCCACCGCTATTTCCAACCTTTACATGATCCGCGGCGCCCTCGACGCGCTTGCCGCCCGCCTTGCCGCCGAGCGCCGCTATGAGATCGATCCCAAGCTCCTCGCGGCTGGACGACGGGTTATCAAGGGCAAGGACGTCAAGGCCATGGTCGATGCGGATATGGCCTTCCATCGGGCGATTTACGACGCATCCGGCAATCCCCTCATTGCAGAGAGCGCCGAGGTCTACTGGGCCCATCTGCGACGCGCAATGGGTGCCGGCTTGCAGTTCGCCACGCAGCGCGAACCGATTTGGGATGAACACGAGGCAATTGCCAAGGCAATTGCAGCAGGTGACAGCGCGCGCGCGGCCGAACTGAGCGAACTCCACACCACCCGCGCGCGGGAATTGGCCGTTCGGCTCAGCCAGTCTCAGGCGGAGCAGCGGTTGGCGATTGCGTAGCCGGACGCCATCGCGCATGGCCCACAGCTTGCCATTTGCTCAGCGGAAAGCGATTTGCGGCGAGCAGTGAAAGACGTTCGCGAAGCGACTCTCATCAAGGTCCCGTCTGCGAACCAGGAAGTTAGCAAGTACATGGGGGGAGCCTGAAGGCGTGATGACAAGCTTCACAGTTGCTGGCGGGCGCACACGTTTCCGCAGCGCCACACCGGGACGAGTAGGGCTTTCCAGTTGCTTAGCATATCCTTGTCATCGTGCTGTCGCGCCCCCCGCCGAAGTGAGATAGCCCTGTTGGTCAGCTTTCGGCTACCCATATTGCCTTCGCCTGTCTACTGAAGGCTCGGCCCTCGGATCTTCCACCCCAATGACACTCGGTTCCATAGTTTGTACAAATTTTCCGAGAGATTCTGCTCGAACATGGCGATGGTTTCGTCATCGCTGGACCATCTCGACGCCAACCAAGTGGTGTTGACGGGGTAATTACGATTCTTCAAGGCACTCCGTCTTGATGTCCGGACACAGTTGGACTCACAGGACCGCACAGGCGTGCGTGTCCGTTCCCGCCTTGCGGGCCATAATGTTCCAGCCGTCAGGCAGTACGATGCCATTCTTTACTGCGGTTAGTTCCGCGACGATCGAGACAGCGATTTCGTGAGGGGTCTTGCTTCCAATGTGAATCCCGATCGGTCCATGCATGCAGCGAGCCTGGTCTTCTGTGACGCCGAACTCAAGCAGGCGCTCACGTCTCATCCGGTTATTTGCGCGCGAGCCGATCGCACCGACATAAAAGGCGTCCGATTGCAACGCCTCCATCAACGCAAGGTCGTCGAGCTTAGGATCATGCGTCAGGGCAATCACCGCTGTCCTACGGTCAGGCCCCATGGCGATGACCGTGTCGTCCGGCATGGTTCTCACCAGCGTCGTTCCCGCCACGTCCCAATCGCCGACGTACTCGTCGCGAGGGTCGCAAACTGTCACCTGGTACTCCAATGCAACCGCCATGCTCGCCAGGAAGCTAGACAATTGCCCTGCGCCGATCAACAAAAGCCGGTACCGTGGGCCGTACACCGTCACGAGGTGCTGCGCATCGAGACTCAGGACATCATCGGGTTGCGCCGGTCGGAAGCAAATCGCACCAGACCTTAAATCGAGCACACGAGCAAACAGTTCGCGACGCTCTACCCGTTCTAGCATTTCTCCGATGCGGGCCAAGTCGCGATGCGATTCAAGTACGAGTTGAATCGTACCGCCGCAGGGCAAACCCATTCGCCGCGCCTCTTCCGCATTAACACCGTAGGTCACGATCTCCGGCGTGTCGAAGGAGAGGAATCTCTTGGAATTCTGATAGATCAGGTCATCCTCAATGCAGCCACCTGACACCGAGCCAGACACACGACCGTCGTCGCGCAGGGCCAGCATTGCCCCGATCGGACGCGGGCTGGAACCCCAGGTCCTGGTGACGGTCGCCAACGTTACTCCATGACCAGCCTCCAACCAGGCCTTAGCGTCTTTCAGTACTTGCAGGTCAATACTGTCCATGTAGGCTCCTTGGCGCCTCGTTCCGGCCGCAGGCCCCTAACGGAGCAACGTGAATGCCGTGGCAGCAGCCGCGCTCAAGCCAATGATCCAAGGAAGCAGGCGGGCGTAGGGGATGCCGCTGCTCGTTCGTGCAATGGGCGCCGCCATGACCTCTTCTGCCGGAGTAGTGACGGCCGGCGCTGCGGCTGCCAACGTCTGCTCGAAGGCAGTAAAGAAATCGTCAGCCATCTTCCTGGCCGCGCTGTCAACCAGCCTGGAGCCAATCTGCGCGAGCTTGCCTCCGATTTGAGCCTTGGCGGTGTATTGAACCCGCGTACCCTGTTCCTCGGCGCACAGCACGACATCAGCGCCACCCTTGGCGAACCCAGCTGCGCCACCCTGCCCTTCAAAAACGAGTGAATACGAGGTCGGCGCGTGTGCGTCGACAATGGTCAACTTGCCCTTGAAGCGAGCGCTGACAGGACCGACCCTCGCTGCCACCACAACTTCAAATGCGTTATCGGAAGTTGCGGAGATACTCTCGCAGCCTGCGATGCAGGACTTGAGGATCTCCGGGTTATTCAATGCATCCCAGACGGCTTGCTGCGGGGCATTTACATGCTGATGGTTCGAAAGTTCCATGGTCAGACAACTCAAACGTTAATGCGATAGGGAGCGGGCCGTGGCTGCGCCCAATCTCCCCGGATCAAACCTCAATCCTGAGGCGCGCGTGGCTGAGCGGCGCAATCAGCCATTTTTGCACTGCGCTTCCCGTACAATCCGGCGAATACGGCTAGGGGTAAGCGGGACCTCGGTCAGTTCCACACCGTACGGTCGCAGCGCATCCTCAACGGCTTGCACCATCACCGGCGGTGCAGCCATGCGTCCGCCCTCGCCGCCACCCTTAATACCGAATTCCGTGTAGGGCGACGGCGTCTCCACGTGACCGACACGCAGATTCAAAGGCACCTCATGCGCAGTTGGCATGTGGTAGTCCGCAAAAGACGCCGTGAGCAACTGGCCATTGCTGTCGTAGTGGAATTGCTCATACAGGGCCGTGCCGATTCCTTGAGCCGCGCCGCCTCGCACATGGCCATCGAGCGTCATGGGGTTAACCACAGTGCCGCAATCGTGTACAGCGACATAGTCAAGGATGGTCACTTTCCCAGTCTGCGGATCAACCTCGACCGCAGCCGCGTGTGCCATATGCCCCATGATCGGGTAGAAGATGCCAAGATGGCTACGATCGGACGCCGGCATGGTTGTCAGCGGATGGTCGTAAACCGAGGTTGTTTCCAGGCCGCTGGAGAATTCTGGCGTATCCGGGAAGTCCAGACGGAAATAGTGGATAGCCGATGCAAGTTCCGCAATCGTCTTGCCCGATCCCGGGATGCCCTTGATGATAACGCGACCGCCGGACAGTTCCAGGTCGTCGCTACTGCATTCCAGCATATGTGCGGCAAACCGGAACATTTTGTTGCGCAGCGTCCTTGATCCCGCCACGACGGCCCCTGCAACCATCACCGTATATCGACTGCCGCCCGGCCCTGTACCGTTGAACCCCGCGTCCGTATCAGCGTAGCTGACCGAGATGTCAGACGGCTCAACGCTGAGCGCCTCCGAAACAATCTGCGTCACCACGGTCTCGGGACTGTTGCCCCAGAATGGCGCGTTCAGCTTGACAAATACCTTACCGGTGGGATCGATCCGCATCGACACCGCCTCGGGCGAACTGGTCAGCGCGAATCCAGGCTGCTCCGGAGGATTCAGCGACCAGAACTCGGTCGAACTGAACACGCTGCGCTCCTGGCAGGTCACCACGCCGATGCCGATGTACTTGCCTTCCTTGCGCGCGGCTTCCTGCCGGGCACGCCATCCCTCATAGTCGAACATCCTGAGCATCTCTTGCATGACCGCCTGGTAGTTGCCGCTGTCATACACATTGCCCGTGGGAATCACGAAGGGAAATTCCTCCGGGCGGATCAGGTTGCGCCGGCGGATCTCGACCGGGTCCAGATTTAGCTCTCGCGCGGCAGCATCCACCATCCGCTCTATCACGAAGTTGGATACTTCCGAACCAAAGCCACGATACGCGCCCTGCTGGCACTTGTTGGTCAGCACTGCGATGATTCTCGCCTGCACACTATTGATACGATAGGGCCCAACGATCTGAGAGAATGCATTGCCGTGTGTCCCATACCCATACTGCAGGTAAGCGCCATAATCATCCATGACTTCATAGCGAAGGGACAGGATAGTGCCATCGCGTTTGACCGCAAGCTCGGCTTCGTAGACACGGTCGGAGCCGTGTCCGTCAGCGTTGGTCATATTGTCGAGGCGGTCCTCGATGAACTTTACCGGCTGACCTGCAATGCGTGCCAGCCCCGCCGTCAGAACAATAACCTTGTGCAGGAACAGCTTCGAGCCGAAGCTGCCACCGGCAAGCGTCGGCACGATATTGAGCTGCGTCGAAGGGACGCCGAGAGAAGCTGCGCAGAGCCACCCGACATAGGTATACATCGACGTGTTGCAGTGGACCGTAAACTTCCCGGTGCCGGGATCGTACTCCGCAACCGCGCCGACAGTCTCCAGTGGCTGCGGCCCCGACCGGTTCCACCGCAGGCGACGCTTGATAACTAGATCGGAGCGAGCGAAGTCGTCGTCAACGGGACCGAACGCAAAGGTACGGTCCATCGCGACATTACTGTCACCCAGGTCCGGGTGGAGAACGGCTTCACCCTTGGCATGCAACGCCGCCTCGAAATCTGCAACGACCGGCAGCTCCTCGAAATCCACATCAATCAGTTCGAGTGCATCCTCCGCGATGTACCGGTCCACCGCAACGACAGCGGCAACCGCTTCGCCGACATGGCGCACCCGGTCGATGGCGATCGCGTGCTGAACGACAGGCGGGCTCGAGAATGTCACCGTCGGTCCAGTCGTTTCCGCAAACTCCTTGCCGGTGACGACGGCGATCACCCCGGGCAACTCGCGCGCACGACTGACGTCGATCGATTTGATACGGGCGTGAGCGAACGGGCTTCGCAGCAACGCAACATGAGCCATGTTCGGCAGCACGATATCGTCGACGTACTTACCGCGACCAGTGAGCAGTCGCGGATCCTCGACTCGCTTCATGCTCTTGCCGATCCAGCGCAAATTCTGACGAGGCGCTTCCGATTGCCGCGACGCCGGGATTTTTACGTCCGGGATATATCGCTCGGTCATGGCTGCACTCCTTGTTGTTGGCGCATGGTTTCGGCTGCCGACATGATGGCATCGACGATCGTCTGATAACCCGTGCATCGGCAGAGGTTGCCCGAGATGGCTTCTGCGACTTCTTCACGCGTGGGATTGGGATTGACACTCAGCAGCTCCTTGGCGGTCATGAGCATCCCCGGCGTGCAAAAGCCACATTGCAGGCCGTGCTTTTCCCAGAACGCCTGTTGCAACGGATGCAACTTCTCGATCGTGCCGAGGCTTTCGACTGTTTCTACAGCCGCCCCTTGCACCTGTACGGCGAACGTCAGGCACGAGCGTACCGTCTTGCCATCAAGCATGACGTTACAGGCGCCGCAGACCCCATGCTCACAGGCGACGTGTGTTCCGGTCAGATGGCATTCATTACGAAGAAAATCGGAAAGCAGCATACGGGTCGGTATGCTCCGCTCATAAGTTTTGCCGTTAACGTTGACGGCAACATCGATCTTGTGGACTGTCATGGCTTCAACTCCAGTGGTGCGTTGCAGTCAGGCATGCCCTTGGGCGCGCTCCGCCGCCCTGGCGAGCGCTCGGGCGGTCAGCGTACGAATCAGGTCGTGGCGGTACTGCCTGTCCGCATGGATGTCTTCGATAAGGTCGAACCCTTCACTAGCAAGCGCAGCGACGCGGTCGAACAACTCCGTTGACGGCGACTGGCCTGTCAGAGCTTGCTCGACCGCAGGCAGACGCCGCGCCCGGTCTGACACACCCGCGTAGGCGACCGACGCTTCCTCGATACGTCCACCGCGAATATCGAGCAGCGCGGCGACTAAAGTCATGGCGAAGTCGCCCTGGCGCGCCGACACTTCCTCAAACGCGTAACCGCGGCGGCTCGCCGGCACCGGGATTTGCACCTCGACCAATATTTCATTCGGTTCAAGTGCCGTGGCATAGATGCCCTGGAAAAAGTCCTCGGCCGCAATGCGGCGTTCGCCGCCAATGCCTCGAACCACCATAGTGGCCCCTACAGAGAGCATGACTGCCGGCATCTCCGAAGCCGGATCGGCGTGGCACAGATTTCCACAAAGGGTGCCGCGGTTCCGAACGGTTCCGTGCGCGACGTAGTGATAGGCTTCGCTCATCAAAGGACAGCATTCCTGGACTAGCGCTGAATCCTTCAGATCGGCGTGCCGCATTAACGCGCCGATACGGAGGATATCGCCGTCGCGACGGTGATAATCCAGTTCGCTCACGCCATTGATGTCAATCAGCACATCGGGCCGGGCCATCCGAAAGTTCATCATCGGCACAAGGCTTTGCCCGCCAGCAATTACCTTGGCGTCCGGGCCGGACTGTGCCAGCAGCCGCAGGGCGTCATCCAGCGTGCCGGGCCGGCGGTATTCAAAGGATGTGGGTTTCATATGTATTTCCAGGTCGTCGACTAGAGGCCAGTTGCAGATGTGGCCCGACGAATACATGAGGTTCCTGCTCTCGCGCCGATGACAGACGGTCACCGTTGCTGCTGCGACGCATGAGCCAACTGAAGGGGCGACCTAGGGACGCCTGACGAAATTAGAGGTGGAAGCGAGCGGCATCGAGGACGGAATGCCGTTCCACGGATGCAAAGGGCGGATGGGCAACATGTTGTCTCCTTTTGTCTTTATCGTTCGATAATTCTTGGTCGAAGCGCACACATTGTCAAGTGATAAATTACGAGAAGAAAGAAAGACAATATTTGATGCAGCTAGGTCCATGCTGGGGCGTGAAGTAAATCGGTTTCCGCCTTCCTGACAGCCCCCTCGCTCTTGCTGCGCTTCCCTAGCAGAGACATCCCTCTTCCATAATTCGAAGCGTGGGACATTTCTGTCTCCCAACCGGACACTTATGTCCGCCGGCTGTCTTCTGGGATTTGCTTAGGCTCACTTCAGAGCTGAGTTCGACAGCATTAATTACGGGATTACCCTCGAAAATTGCACCTAATCCTCCTTGGCACAGAACTTGATCATGCATCACCGCAATCGCAGCGCCGAACACACCAGCTGCGCATTGCTTGCGGCATGGCTCGCACCCCAAAGCCTGGCTCTGGGCGGCTGTGCAACAGAAATATTTACGCCCCTTCGACAAGGTCATCGCGACCGAACCGAACACATCAAAGAACTGGCGTCGCTCTGTCGCACGCCAACACAGGAGACGAAGTATGAGTCGTTGCGCAAAGCATTCTGCCGCCACGGTGTCAGCCCTGCTGGCCCTGGGCGCCACATTCAACGCCAACGCGCAATCTACTGTCACGCTGTATGGCGTGGCAGATATCAACGTCGAGTTTGCCAACCACGTCGGCAGCGTACCGTCGGCATCCAATCAATTCACTTCCGGCACCGGGGATAATGTCTACCGCATGAACTCTGGCGGCGTCGCCGGGTCGCGATGGGGCCTGCGAGGTGTTGAAGCACTGTCTGGTAGCTTGAACTCAGTCTTCGTGCTCGAAAGTGGCTTTGCCATCGATACTGGAGTCGGTGAACAAAGTGGACGGCTTTTCGGACGGCAGGCATACGTCGGACTGCAGGACCAACGCTATGGCCAGCTATCTTTTGGCCGGCAGTACACCTCTGCCTTTGATGCGCTGGCAAACTTCTCACCAATGGCATTTGCTACGCAGTATGATCCGGTTGTTGCACTCACCGGCCCAAACTTCCGGGAAGACAATTTGCTCAAGTATTCCGGCACATTCGGTCCGGTTACGGCGGTTGCGCATTGGTCCTTTGGTTCGGGCGTTGCCTTGCCACAAGTCGTAGCGCCCGGTGTCGCACTAGGCGGCAATGGCGAAGCGCCTGGGCACTTTCGGCGTGATACGGCGTATGGCGCCGGGCTGAACTATTTCGCCGGGCCGCTTGGCCTGGCGATCAGCTACGATCAGCTCAATCCGTCGATGGGTATCACTGGCGGCTCCATTAGCAGCGGTTCCTTCAAGAAAGCAGCTACTGCCGTCAGCTATAGCTTTGGCGCGGCGAAACTCATGGGGGGTTATCGCTGGGGACAAAACAAGGCACCCAATGGGGACACGCTTCAGCGCGACGATCTATACTGGATCGGTGGAACCTTTCAAGTCACACCCGCATTGAGCATTGCGCTCTCATACAACTACCAGAATCTGAAGAGACTCCTGGACAGCACGTCTTCACCGAATCCTTGGCAAGTAGGCTTTCTTTCCAGCTACTCGCTTTCCAAACGGACTGACCTCTATCTCACCAGCGCATTCTCGAAACATGCCGGGCTAATGCTTGACTCGGCCGCGACAGTGTTCGCAAACAGCCTCGCGCTCGGCAACAGCTACGCGCTTGCCACAGGGAAGGACAACATGTTCGGTGCTGCCGTGGGAGTCCGTCACACCTTCTGAGAGCCAGTTTGAAAGTTCAAGGATGGGCGGCTCTGCGCAGTAGAAGTCCGCCCATTGCAATATAGACCATGGCCTCGAATACGCCGGGACGCCGCTCATAGTCCCTGACCAGTGCATGTAGCGCAATGCGATGTTCCGTAAGCAGGGAACTGCCAGCGACCTCCTGCGCCAGGCCGTGCTTGAACGAATACTCTATCTCGGGAAAGGGGGGCAGGTCGTAGATGAACTCGCCCTCCAGGCAGGAGGGCGAGTTCATCTTCCGGCTGCCCGACAACCTGCCGGATCAGGCTCAGAGGGAACCGCTTGCCGATCACCGCAAGCGTCTGCAACAGTGCCCTCTCCGCGATGGAAAGCCGGTCGATGCGGGCGGCAAGCACCCCTTCTTTGTCGGAATATGCAAGCTGGGGAGCGTCTCCTCGATCTGGTAACTTTCGGGCACGCCCACCAGCGCGTTCTCCTCGGGACCAGAGTCCCGAACAGTGCGAGGATCCCGTCGCCCAGGGACTTGGCGACGTAGCCTTCGTAGTGATGCACGGTCTCCATCATGAGGCCACCACGGTCAATGAGATGGCGTGCTTCTTCGGGATCCAAGTCGTGGATCAACGCCGTCGATCCGGCCATGTCGGCAAATAGTGCCGTGATCGTTTTGCATTCGCCCGCGCGCTCCCCCTCGCTTCCAGCGTTGCCTGTTCGGGCAAGGTGCGCTCGGCCAGGTGGGGTGGCGTGTAATGAACCGGGGCAAACTCCGCAAGTGGAGTTGCACTTGGAGGCGCGCCACACTCACTGCAATACTTGGTTATTGGGCTCGACTCTAGTGTCCTGTCCCGTAAATAACTGGCATTAGTCTTGCATACCGTTTCGGCATTCTGGGAACGGAGATATCGAGATGATTACGGGCAGACCGAAGGCCGAATTGGTGTTGAGCGAAGACGAACGCGCGCAGTTGCAGGCGTTCGCGCGCAGCCGGTCGTTGCCTGCTGCGTTGAGCAATCGGGCGCGCATCATCCTCTGCAGCGCCGACGGTGAGCTCAATAGCGCGATCGCCGAGCGGCTGAAGATGGGCAACGCCACGGTCGGCAAATGGCGTGCGCGCTTCATTGCACGCCGAATCGCCTGTCTGTATGACGACGTTCGCCCGGGGGCCCCTCGCACGGTCGACGACGAACGGGTGGCGCAATTGATTCAGACCACCCTGCATACGAAGCCGGCCACTGGCTCGACACACTGGAGCGTGCGTGCTGTCGCGGCCGAGACCGGCATCTCCAAGAGCAGCGTGCAGCGCTACTTCCAACTCTTCGGGCTGCAACCTCATCGTACCGAAGGCTTCAAGCTGTCTACCGACCCGTTCTTTGTCGAGAAGCTGCGCGACGTGGTGGGCTTGTACCTGAGCCCACGTGACAACGCGCTGGTGCTGTGCGTGGATGAGAAAAGCCAGTGCCAGGCACTGGAGCGCACGCAGCCGATGCTGCCCATGGGATTCGGCTACGTCGAGGGCGTCACGCACGACTACAAACGTCATGGCACCACCACGCTGTTTGCGGCGCTGAACATCCTGAATGGAGCCGTGCTGGCGCGATGCAAACCGCGCCATCGCCATCAGGAGTTCCTGTCGTTCCTCCGAGAGATCGACCAGGCCGTGCCCGCCGAGCTGGACATTCACTGCATCGCCGATAACTACGCTACGCACAGCCACCCGAAGATCAAGACCTGGCTGGCAGCGCGTCCGCGTTGGCACATGCATTTCATCCCGACCTACAGTTCCTGGCTCAATCAGGTCGAACGTTTCTTCTCCCTCATTACCGATAAGGCTATCCGCCGCGGCTCGTTCACTAGCGTCAAGCAGTTGGTCCAACGCATCGATCATTTCGTGACCGCTTACAACGCGGACTGCCAGCCGTTTCGCTGGACTGCCACTGCCGACTCGATTCTCGAAAAGTTGCACCGACTTTGCTCACGTATTAGTGGGACAGGACACTAGTTGCCACAGCGTGGACAGACGCATGTCAGCTTGGCGCGGCACTCTTGAATTTTGCCGCAATTGGATTCTCGAACCGACATTTTGTGAAGCACATATCACTCTCCACCACTTCGGCCCGCCTTATAGGCCACTAGACGCCCAATTGATTCCGGTTTCAATCAGTGCTTGGGTGCCCGATCTGCTGCGGCCCGCTGACCTGCTCAAAGAACCGCCCCGCCCTGCGAGAGACAAGCCGAAAAAGCCCGTCACTTGAATACGGCAACGCTATGGCCGAGTTTCACAAGACAATGACTCCTCAACAAAGGCGCGAACTGCAGGGGAAAGCTCTCGCTTCCGGCTAGCGATTGCCAAATCAACAGCATACTCAAAGTCCTGGATGGCTCTGTAACAAACCTCCGGCTGTAGAAAATTCCGCATGGACTCGGGTACGACAGCCACGCCGTACCCAGCCGAAGCCAGGCTAATCGCAGAGATGAAATCCTGAACGCGATAGTCGAGAATCGCCGAAAATCCTCCGGCGGATCCCAACGCCGACAGTACCTCTCCGAAGCCCTCCTCCTCGTCGAACTGCGGCGAAACAAAGGACTGATCTTTCAGGTCACTGGCAACCAATCTTGGCTTCCTCGCCAGCGGATGGCTCTCCGCCATGGCAACGACCACACGTTCACTCTGTATGAGCGTTGCCGTCAAGCCCGCCGGATACTGGCGCCGCAGCCGCACAATGCCGACATCAATCTCGCCGCTATCCAGCGCTTCAAACTGCCGTGGCGTATCCATGGCCACGACCTCAACGCGCACATTTCCATGGGAAACGCGGAAATGGCGCATTAATCGCGTCAGCACACCGCTGCTCACGCCAGAAGCTACATATGCGATTCGGACAATGCCCGCAAGGCCTCGTGCCGCCAGCCGGCCGACCTGATCGGCTCGTTCCAGATGTCGCAACGCCCCCACGGCTTCCGCATGGAACAGACGCCCCGCATCCGTGAGCGTCACCGGTTGCCGTTTGTTCCGATTCAGCAGGCGAACTCCCATGTCCTGCTCCAACCGCTGAATCTGCGCACTCAGGGCGGATTGCGCCACATCGAGGCGATCTGCCGCCTTGGCGAAGTGCAGCTCCTCGACCACGGCAGTGAAGTATCGCAATTGCCGGGCATCGATCATTTGATCTCCATCTCCGAATAAAGATTATGTTCGGGCCGCTGGATGCCGACCAGGAAGCAGGCTGAAATGGAGTCCCGAACTTAGAAGGAGACCCCAATGAACGCACCGCTCGCAGACGCGATTCTCTCCACCCCCGAGCAACCCCTCTTCCATCTGTTGCCCCACGCCGATCACCATCGCCTCATGCATGTCACGGCCGACGAGGCCGCACTTTCCGGCTTTCTTGACGACGCCCGACATGTCGATGTCCAGAATCTCGAGTACGTCCCGTTCATGCGCTACCACCTCGCCAACCTGCTGGTCCAGCGCCTTGGCAACGGCTTCGCGCAAACCTTGATTGACTTGGTCAAGAACCGCCGCCACGGTGGATT
Organism: Cupriavidus sp. FW305-3-2-15-C-LB2; assembly: GCF_058787575.1. Classification (NCBI taxonomy): domain Bacteria; kingdom Pseudomonadati; phylum Pseudomonadota; class Betaproteobacteria; order Burkholderiales; family Burkholderiaceae; genus Cupriavidus; species Cupriavidus sp. FW305-3-2-15-C-LB2. The sequence continues at coordinate 224,252 of NZ_JBYSZW010000003.1, read as the reverse complement.
CACGATGGGTCTCCAGGGCCTTTCGGATGACTCTGCAGACTTCGTCCGGCTCGGTACGGCCGTGTGCCATATCCTCGGCCCCAGCAATCACGATGCAATGTCCGGGACATACTACGCCCGCTTCATCGTGAAACACACGGACGACAGCGACTCCTACCTGCGCCAGGCCTATCGCCTGTTCACGATGCACACTGACGGGACGTTTGTCAGTGAGGCGACAGACTGGCTGCTGATGATGAAATTTTCCGAAGAAAATGCCATCGGTGGGGAATCGCGTTTCTTGCATCTTGATGATTGGGACGAGATCGAGCAATTCGTCAATCACAAACTTGGGACCAGGCCCTTCCAGTACAAGGCGCCAGGCTCCAAGAATGTCTCCGATAGAGTCGAGCGCCCCATTTTCTTCCAGAGCCAGTTCGGACTGTCGATGTCGTTCATTGATCAGTTCGTCCAGCCCGCCGACCGCGACGAAGCGGCCTTTCTCCATGCGTTGTCGGCCTCCATGGAGGCGTCCGCCGGCACGAAGGAAGTCTCCCTTCCGGTCGGCGACCTCGTCGTGCTGAACAACTATTTCTACCTCCACGGTCGGGCGCCTTTCAAGAAGAATGAGTCGCTGTTCCGTGAACTGATGCGACAACGCGGCACCCTCGCATCATGAGATGGGCTGGCGCTGTTAATCCCGTATTGCGATCGTGTCGATGCGGATGCCGCGCCACTCGAACGAGCAGAATGCAGGAAGACAAATGAAACTCCACGAAGGCACAAGAATTCCGGAGGGGCTGCCTGCCACGCAGCGCCATCTCGCCGCCTATGCGGCGAAGAAACATCTCCCTCCCAAGCTGCAGAAGATCCTTTCCCTGGCCGACTTCGAAGCCGCCGCGCGCAGCCATCTGCCACGGCCGTTGTTCGGCTACATTTCCGGCGCCGCCGAGGACGGCATATCCCTCAATGCCAATCGAAACGCATTCGAGCAGCTTAGATTTCTCCCCAAGGTCTTGATCGACGTATCCCATCGATCGCAAGACACCGCCATATTTGGCAAGACCTACGCATCTCCATTCGGCATTGCACCGGTGGGCATCAGCGCCATCTCGGCATATCGGGGCGACATCGCGCTGGCGCAGGCGGCGCAGGAGGAGAACATTCCGGCGATCATGAGTGGCTCGTCCCTGATTCCGATGGAAGCCGTCCATGCCGCTGCCCCCGGCACATGGTTTCAGGCCTATCTTCCCGGTGATACCTCGCGCATCGACGCGTTGATAGACAGAGTCGGCGCAGCAGGCTTCTCGACGCTCGTCATTACCGTCGACATCCCGGTATGGGCGAACCGCGAGAACAACGTACGGACGGGGTTCTCGTTGCCGTTGCGCCCCTCCCTCCGACTCGCAATGGACGGACTGGCCCACCCCCGCTGGCTCGCTGGAACCTTCTTGCGAACCCTCATCGCTCATGGCATGCCCCATTTCGAGAACTCCTTCGCGACCCGCGGCGCGCCCATGCTCTCGGCTTCGGCAATACGTGACACGACTGGCCGGGACCACCTGTCCTGGGCGGACATTGCGCGGATCCGCCAGCGCTGGACCGGAAACCTGGTCATCAAAGGCATTCTTCATGCTGACGATGCCAGGCACGCCGTTTCGCTTGGTGCGGATGGCATCATCGTCTCGAACCACGGTGGACGCCAACTGGATGGCGCAGTCGAACCCCTGCACGTACTGCCGCATATCTGCGATGCGGTCGGAGACCAGACGGTCGTGATGATGGACAGTGGCATCCGGCGAGGTGGCGATGTCCTCAAGGCGCTGGCGCTGGGCGCTCGCTTCGTCTTCCTGGGTCGACCATTCATGTATGCAGCGGTTGTCGGTGGCATACATGGTGTAAGACATGCTATCAGCCTGCTCAGGGAGGAAGTCGATAGGAACATGGCTATGCTCGGCACGCCAACGATTGCGCAGGTTCATCGCGACGTGCTTGCCTGAGCCTAACATGGGGTCGCGCAGACCGCGTGGCCCTTCGTACGCTACTCGATGCGTAGTGAGGCGGCCGGCTTGAACCGCCGACCGCCCCGCGCCACCATCACGACAGCGTGTAGGCCGTCTTGACCGCAGTGTAGAACTCGCGCGCATAAGTACCCTGCTCGCGTGCCCCGTAGCTGGATCCTTTGCGACCCCCGAAAGGCGAGTGGTAGTCGACCCCGGCAGTCGGAACGTTGACCATCACCATTCCTGCGACCGAGCGCCGTTTGAAGTCAGTCGCATACTTCAGGGAGTTTGTGCAGATGCCGGACGACAGCCCAAAGTCGGTGTCATTGGCCACGGCCAAAGCTTCCTCATAGTCTTTGACTCGAATCACCGTCGCAACAGGGCCAAAGATTTCCTCGCGATTGACACGCATATCATTGCGTGTCTCCGTGATCAGTGCCGGAGAAAGATAGAAGCCTGGGGTGTCGCGCTCAAGACGTTCGCCACCAGAAACCAGGCGCCCGCCCTCCGAAACTCCCAGGTCGATGTATTGGCAGTCCTGTTCAAGCTGATCCTGCGACGCCACCGGCCCGATATCGGTCCCGTCTTTCAACGCATGGCCGATGCGAAGTTCGGACATGCGCCTTGTCATCGCCGCCACGAAGGCATCGTGGATACCCTCCTGCACCACGAGGCGGCTGGACCCTGTGCAGCGCTGCCCGGTCGAGTAGAACGACCCCTGAATGGCGACGGAGACCGCAACGTCCAGGTTGGCATCATCGAGAATCACCAGCGGGTTCTTGCCGCCCATTTCCATTTGCACCTTTGCGCCACGCTGAACACACGTGACTCCGAGGTGCCGGCCCGTATCGACCGAGCCCGTGAAGCTGACGGCCCTGACCTTTCGCGAAGCTGCGATGGCCTGACCAACACTGGAACCAGGTCCCATGACCAGATTGAAAACGCCCGCGGGCAGTTTTCCTGCGCGGACGATAATTTCCGCCAACGCCCAGGCGCTTCCGGGCACCAGATCGGCGGGCTTGAATACGACGGTGTTGCCGTAGGCCAGCGCGGGAGCAATTTTCCAGGCCGGAATAGCAAGCGGGAAGTTCCAGGGTGTAATGATCCCCACAACGCCCTCGGGTTCGCGCGTCACTTCGACGTCGACACACGGGCGAATGACCGGCAGTTTTTCTCCGCTGACGCGCAACGCTTCGCCTGCAAAGAACTTGAAGATGCGACCAGCACGCACTGCTTCGGCAACGCCTTCGCCACGGGTCTTTCCCTCCTCGCGCGACAATAGTTCCCCCAACGCTTCGCACCGAGCCAGGAGCTCCGTGCCAACTCGATCGAGCGCATCGGCTCTTTGCTCTGCCGTCCACCTTTCCCAAACGCCTCGGACGTCAAAGGCGGCGTCAATGGCTTGCTCGGCTTGCTTGGCGTCGGCGCGGGTGTAGGCACCAATTACGTCGTCGGTATCAGAGGGGTTGATGTTCTGGCCGGTTCTCGGGCCTTCGACCCACTCGCCGCCGATGTAGTTTCTGTGAATGGATGTCGTCATATCAGTGATTCAGTAGGCTGCCTCGTACAGGGCCAGCGCCTGGTCGTATTCGATCTCGCGGGGATTGTGGACCAGTAGGCGCCGAATATTCATCACGTCCCGGGCCAGCATCGGGATGTCCTCCCCCCTTACCTTCACCTCGCGCAGGCTGTGCGCATACGGCATGTCGGAGACCAGTTTGCAGATGGCGTCGACAAAGTTTCTCGCAGCGTAGGTGTCGGTGGTCGATTCGAGTTCCGGCAGCAATGCGCGTCCCATCCGCGCGTAGATGGCGCTTGCCGATTCGAGATTGAATCGCAGCACATGGGGCAGCATTAGCGAGTTGGAGAGCCCGTGCGGCACGTGGTAGTGAACCCCGAGCGGATAAGCTAGTGCATGGACGGCACCGACGGAGGAATTGGCGAAGGCCATGCCGGCAAAAAGGGAGCCGAGCAACATTTGTTCCCGAACATCGAGGTTCTTGCCGTCGTGGATCGCCAGCGGAAGATTGCGGTAGAGCATCTTCAACGCCTCTATCGCCAGCGCATCCGACAACGGGTTCTTCTTCAGATGCGTGGTGAGGGTCTCGATGGCATGAACCATGGCATCCACGCCGGTCATGGCCGTCACCGCCGGTGGCAAGCCGACGGTCAATTCGCAATCGAGCAGCGCGAGATCCGGCAGGAGCAGCCCTGCGACAATCGGCTTCTTCTCATGCGTGGGTGTAGTCACCACGGAAATCGGCGTAACTTCGGAACCAGTGCCCGCCGTGGTCGGGATCTGGATCAGCGGCAGCCGGGGCCCGCGCGCCAGACCCACACCGTAGATCTCGTCCATCGCCTGAGGGGTACGGGCGAGCAAGGCCACCAGCTTGGCCGTATCGAGCGAACTGCCCCCACCGAAGCCGATCACGCCATCGGCGCCGGCCTGCCTCGCGCTGTCGGCGGCATTAATGATGGTGGCCTCTGGCGGATCGGCCAGCACATCAGCGTATACCGTGACCTCCACTGACGCGTCTCGTAGTGCCTCGATAGCCGATGTCGTCAGACCGGCCTTATGTAGTCCGCCGTCCGTGACCAGGAAGGCGTGCCGCATTCCGTGTTCGCGGGCCAATGTGCCAAGATGACGGATTGCGCCGCGCTGACACGTAATCTTTGGGGTGGTGTGGAAATCAAATTGACTCATGTTTGGGTTTCTCCTCGGCATCTCAGTGGACCCTCAACGGCTTCGGTAAGCCAACATGCGCCCGCCATGTTCTGCGTCAAGCGCCGCATGCGAAGGCGGCATTCCGACTGGCGCAATGCATGGTGAGATGCGACCGCAGGGTGATGTGCCACGTGAATGCGGTGCCGTCTGATCAAGACCAGACAGCACCGCCCGCGGGGCAAAGCGGATTGACCTGGCGCTGCTCACGCCAGGCAGACTTGCCGACTTACCTGGCCGGCTCAGCTCGACAGCACAAAGCCTTCATAGCCGTTCCGGGCGTTCTCTTCGCACTTCTCCAGATACAAAGGCAGGCCACCCGGGTAGTTGAGCATCTCGCGCTTCTTGCCAGGAATGTTGGCGCCCATGTACCACGAGTCGGTCTGGACGAACAGCGACTTGGATGCCACGTCATTCACGTGCTCGGCCCAGGATTCGTCGGCTTCCGTCGTCGACTCGATGCGCTGGTATCCGTTGTCCCGCAGGTGCTCGAGACACTGAATGACCACATCGCCCTGTATTTCGGCAGCGGTCGGCCCGTTCAGGAAGCCTGTGGGAGCATGGGGGCCATACACGAAAAGCAGGTTCGGGAAACCAGCGGTTGCCAGGCCCAGGTTAGCGCGAATGCCGTCTTTCCAGCGATCATTGAGCGTCGAACCATCGGTGCCGCGAATATCGATGCTCAGGATGCCGCCGGTGACCGCATCGAAGCCGGTGCCGAGGACAAGAATATCGAGCTCGTGCTCCGCCCCGTCGTTCATGACCACCGCCGTCGGTGTGACGTGGTGGATGGGGTTCTCGCGAATGTCCACCAGTGTGACGTTAGTCTGGTTGAAGACCTCGTAGTAGCCGTTTTCCAGGCACGGCCGCTTGGTGCCAAATGGATAGGGTGCGGTGTCGGGAGCCATCTTACTGGCGATTTCCGGGTCGTTGATGCGCGCACGCGTCTTGTCCCGCCAGAAGGCGTACGCCGTGTCGTTGGCCTCCTTGTTTGACAGCACGTCGTTGAACGTCGCCAACCATGGGTGGAATCCCGCTTTCGCCCAGACCGCCTCATAGGTTGCCTGACGCTCCTCCGGCGACACTTCCATGGCGCCTACAGGCAGGAAGTCCATATCGAATCCGGCGAATGTCCGTCGACGCAAGGCATATCGTTCGGGATAGGCTTCCTTCATCCTCGCTTGCATCTCGGAATTGGTTTGGCGAGGCCCCATCGGCAATGCCATGTTCATGGTGCGCTGGAAGACGGTCAGGTGGGATGCTGTCTTGGCCGCCTCCTGAATAACCTGCACCGCACTAGCACCGGTACCGATGACACCCACGCGCTTGCCCTTGAAGTCCAGCCCCTCCTGCGGCCAGACGCCGGTATGCGGCTTCGGACCGGAAAAGGACTCCAGACCATCGATCTTCGGAATATACGGCTTCGCGGCAAAGCCCGTGCACAGGATCACATAGCGGCCCTGGAACTGCTCGCCGCCGGTCGTCTCCAGCGTCCACTGCTTCTTTGCCTCATCAAAGTTTGCAGATGCCACGCGCGCGTTGAATTGCATGTCCTTGCGCACATGCCATTTGGAATCGACATAGTGGAAGTACTCGCGCAGCTCTTCCCAACCCGGGAAGAGTTCCTTCCAGGTCCAGTCCTTCCACAGGGTCTCATCGGAAAATTCGTAGATCGGGACCTGAGTGTCCACCCGGGCGCCCGGGTAGCAGTTCCAGTACCAGATCCCACCGATGTCCGGCGCGGCTTCAAGCAGGCGCACCTTGAAGCCGCGCTTGCGAAGGTTGTAGAGCTGGTAGACGCCCGAGAAGCCTGCGCCCACGATCAGGACGTCATAGTGGTCGCCCGCTGCATGACTGGCGGAAGGAGTCGTTGCTGAGGAAATAGCGCTGTTCATGATGAAATCTTCGTATAAGGCGATTGTCGAAAGTTCGTGGTTGGCGTTATCCATTCATGCCAATCCGATGCGGGGGCGCACCCACTGCGCCATCCTCTGGATGACGTCATCCGCTTCGGGCGCCACGCCGGCCAGGAACTGGAAGACGTGCTGCATATCGTCGTAGCAATCGAACTTCACCTCGACACCGGCCTGCTTTGCCTTCTCGACGATGCGAATGCTGTCATCGAGCAGCGTCTCCGCATTACCCACCGTCAGGTAGATCGGGGGATATCCGCTGTAGTCGGTGTAGAGCGGGTTCGCCAACGGGTCGTAGCGGTCTCCCTCCGGACCGATGAACAGCGGCCCCAGAAACTCCGTGGTGTCCTTCGACACAAAGGCATCCCGATGTGCGTTGGTCTCGTAGGTTTTCCCGGAGATATCCCAGCCCGCCCACGGCGAAATCGGCATGGTGGCCGCCGGCAGCGGAAGATCGCGCGCACGTGCTGACGCAATGGTTGTCAACGCAAGTGCGCCGCCTGCCGAATCCCCCACCAATGCAATATGCCGGGGCTTCAGGCCCTGATCCTTCAGGAGCCATTCATAAGCTGTCGTCATGTCATTGACCGGACCCGGGTGCGGATTCTCCGGAGCCCGGCCATAGTCGACAATCAGCGCCCGGCAGCCTACGGCCTTGGCAATGTGGGCGAACATCTTCCTGTGCGTGTACATCGATCCGACGACATAGCCACCTCCGTGCGAGCAGAGCAGTGCGCGGTCCGGATCGCACCCTTTGGGAATGGCCCACATTGCCGGCACGCCTGCGGCATTGACTTCGATGTAGTCGACACCACCAGGTTCGGCGGTGACATCGCCCCAATGGGAGAACAGTTGTCGCACTTCTTCCAGCGACATGTCGGGCTTCTCGCTCATTGTCTTGACCCAACCTGCATACAAGGTCTTGAGCGCTTCAGATTCAACGCTAGCCATACGTCTCCTTTCAGTCTTGTGAGTAGTAGTCAGTTCCCTTTGCATCGGGTCGGCGCGTCGCGAACCGCCGCCCCCAGATGCATTGGTGTTACCTGTAGATGCGACATCACGGGCAAACCTCATAGATCAAGTTCTGTGCCACCCGGTTTTGGCACAGAAAGCAAGGGTTTTCCCTGTGAAAATGCGCTGATTTCAAGTGGACGTGCCGCATCTGTCCGAGGCCGGTCGGACAAAAATGTCTCGCGAGTCTTGGGACAGGACACGCCGGCTTTGGAGCGAGTGGACTTGCTAGCGGCATGGCTGGCGCACGACCGCAGGTTGCAGGCCTCATCGCAGTGGATCGTGTGGACGCCCGCCTGGAAACGAGAAGTCGATGGGTGCCGATTTCGTGCTGGATCCGACGAAACGCAATGTGGTGCGCGACGTCATGGAGCCGAAGCAAGGCGCTGGCCCGGTCGTCGTGCCCGGGCGGCTAGGAGCGCATGTGCCGAATGCGCAATGTCGTTTTCAGCCAGCGCATCTGGCTTCCTTGCCTCGTCACGCACAAGTACTCGCTGGACGATGTGGTGGTGCACACGAGTTTGCCCGCAGCTTCACCCGGCTGCGACAAAGCCTGGCGAATCGTCCCCCTTTCTTCCCAAACGGAGTTGTGTAATGATCTAAAGATAAAGAAAAGGCTGCCTGGAAAGGCCCGGTAACTGGTCTCGCACTTCAGACTGTGCAGCCAGAAGGAGACAAGCGGTGACTTCAAACCAAAGCCCCTACTTCGGCTTCGACAAAGATGCCCGTGGCGTGCGAAGCCTGTGGGAACGCTTCAATGCAGGGCTGATCGATATCAGCGACCGGCGGCCGCCCTACCAGCAGTTTCTGCTCAACGAATGGCAACGCTGCACCACGCTCGGCGTCGACGTTGCGTTAACGGTAGCCCAGCGACTCAACGAGGAAGAGTTCCGGCAGCGTCTCCAGTCGGGCCAGCGCCTGCTGAACGCCTCTGTGCCAGTCATCCAGGATGTAGGGCATTTTCTCGATGAGATTCCCGGCCTGATCATCCTTACTGAAGCCACGGGATGTGTCCTGCATATCACGGGCGCTCCCAGGATCCGCGAACAGGCTGCCACTCGCTCGGGCATTGTGGAGGGCTCCAAATGGAACGAGGCTTCCGCAGGCACGAACGGAATGGGCACCGCGCTTGCCACGGGGCAGCCAGTCCATGTCTTTGCCACGGAACATTTTTGCGAAGGCTGGCATTCGTGGTCGTGCGCCGCGGCGCCGATATTCGACATTGACGGGCGCACCGTCCTTGGTGTCGTTGACTTCACTATTGAAGAATCCGCCTTCCGCGACCAGGCATTGGCATTGACTGTGTCGATGGCCAACTCGATTCAAGCGCGCATGGTCATGTACAGGGAACTGGAGCGTAGCCGGCTGATCTCAGCGTTCGGCGAAACGGCGCGCCGCTACCCTCACGACGAAATGTTAGCGCTGGATCACGTCGGACGCGTGGTTGCTCACTCGCCAACCGATCGCTGCAGCAAGATCGTCGCAGCCTGGGGGGCGGGATCGCTGCAGGTCACGCCGGTCAGGCAAACGATCGACGTTTCTTCGCCTGAATCCGGCGAGAGAATTGGCGCGATTATCCTGCTGGCCAGCGAGCCGCAAATCCGCTTGCCTACTTCCGAACGCGCGCCCTTTCCGCAAAGCGATGCGGATCCCGTCAGGCGGTTCGGCCAGTTCCTGACCCGCGACCCGGAAACCCGGCGCATGCTGGACGAACTCCAGCGCGTGGCAACGACGGACGTCAATGTGCTGATCATTGGCGAAACCGGCACCGGCAAGGAATTGCTGGCGAGACATCTGCACGCGTGCAGTCACCGCTCCAATGAGCCCTATCTGCCAGTCAATTGCGGCGCCATCAGCGCGGAGTTGATGGAAAGTACGTTTTTTGGCTACGTGAGAGGCGCGTTTTCCGGCGCCGATCCACGCGGCCGCGCCGGATACTTCGAATCAGCGAGGGGTGGCACCCTGTTTCTTGATGAGGTCGGCGAACTGCCGCTGGCAATGCAGGCCGGCCTGCTTCGGGTATTGGAAGATGGCTCGTACCAACGGGTCGGTTCGTGCGAATCGCAGCGCGCACAGTGTCGGATCATCGCGGCTACCCACCGGAATCTGGAGCAGTTGGTCGCCGAGGGACAATTCCGCCAGGACCTCTACTTTCGCCTGAAGATCGTGCAGAAGACCGTCAAGCCACTGAGGGCGCGCCCTTGCGATATCCCCCCTTTGATCGAACAGTTTGTCGGCGCCATGCGCGAGAAGCACAGGATCGCTGCCGTCGACATCACGCCAGAAGCCCGCGCGGCACTCGAACGCTACACTTGGCCAGGCAACGCCCGCGAGGTGCGCAATGTCATCGAGGCGGCGCTGCTGTGTTCTGAAGGGCCCATCGATATTTCCTGCCTGCCGCCTGAAGTCACGCAACCACCTCAGCAAACCGAGAGGCTAGAAGCCGGCCCGAAACCGCCACCAACGGACAACCTGTCTTCCATGCAGGATTATGAGCGTCAACTGATCATCGGGATGCTGCGCAAGTACCGGAAGGCCAACTACGCTGCCAAGGCGCTCGGCATCGCACGTTCCACGCTCTACCGAAAATTCGCCGAGCTCAATATCGATCCGGGTCAGTACACGTCGGGCCAGGACGATTAATTCGTACTGCATGCGTCCATATCACCCCAAGGTCAGGCTTGCAGACCGTTGAGACGCATCTTCCTTTCCCCTCGCCAAGCCAACTCGCGCGGCACATCTTCGCGTGATTGCGGCGTGCACCCCTTTCCCTTAAAGCTGTTCGGCTCTCTCACGCAGGCTCGCCTGTCACGGAAGACATTCGAAGGACAGCGGGGTCTCATCGATCGGTCGGATTTGTCCGGCGCATCTCGCCCGGACAGGGTGCAAGCCTGCTTCAACACAGCAATTAGACCCAATTTCCCCGGGAATACCTGCAAGCACCGTCTCAAGCGACGACGGCACGGAACTTGATCATGAATGCCGGCAATCAAGGCGCTGGTGCATCACCACCATGGATTGCACAGGGCTCGATCTGAAACACCAGCCTCACGTTCGGATCCGCTGACCACCATGTCAAGCCGCTTGCAACCCGGGAGGCGTCCACATACGCACTTCCGTAATGCGTGCGTATGACAAACTGGCTTAATCGGCAGACTATCGCACGGATGTCCTCTGGCTTGCCAAGCCAATGCCGGTGACCATGCCCTGGTTAGCTTTTCGGTGAAGAGGAACCGCCCGAAGTCCGGTGTACACGAACCGCCTCGGCAAGACTTTTAACGTAGTCGTCGGAAATGTCGTGCTCAACTAGGGATTCGTCGAGCTGCAGCAAATAGTCGCGATTGCTTCCAAGATGCCCATTTGCGGTCGCAATCATCGGAGCGGTTGTCGCGATCGACGAATCATCCTCGTACAAGGCGTGCGCCGTATCGGCGACAAACGTGATAGCGCTCACGGTCTTGCCATCGGCCAGCTTGACCTCCCCCCACGTCGGCTGATAAACACCGCCCACCATTTCTCGCACCCACACCATCATGAGTTCGTGAACCAATTCATCCTCTCTCAGCCTGAACGCCACACCAACCGACTCTCCGGCCAGCTCGAGCCCCAGCATGCGACCAGGGTGCGTGCTGGTTCCGCGTGCCGTGACGAGGCGAATGCAGAAGCTACGGTGCCAGCCATGCAGCGTCGCCCGTTGCTTCTCGGCAAAGTGGAATAGTGGATTCCAGATCAGCGAGCCGTATGCGAACACCCAGACCGGTTCCTCAGGTTGCGGACGTCGCGCCAGGGTTTCGCGCATTGAGGTTTCGATGCGCTCCCGGGACCAGCGGAATTGCTCCGGCAGATCCTGAAACGATTCCAGGTAAGCACCTGTGCTAATCAGCTCTCTTGTCAGCATGATTGGATTCCTGCCCAAGTCTGCACTGAATCACGCCATTCAATGCAGACGAAGGAGGCAAGTATTAACCGTTACGCCACTCGATTGCGCTCGTGTTCGCCTGTTCTCTTTGGCGGCTCCGAAGGCCCTGTTCGGTCCATTCCGGCAATCATTGTCGTTGAATTCATGGATGGCAGACTGCCGACGGCGGCCACTTCAATGCGCTCTAAAACCACAACACTAAAATTGGCAATTGCGAGTGCGCCAACTACAGCGAGAACAGCGGTCTTTGAAAATTTCTTCAGGTTGCTAAAATTCATGATCATTAATCTCGATTGCTCCCGGTACCAGGTCGATGAGGTGTTCCTCCTTTCCTGTTGAACGGAGGATCATTGCATCAGGCAGCATGCGCCGGGTAGTCGGTGTAGCCTTTGGCGGAACCGCCATACCAGTCTTCCGGGCTGGATTGTGCAAGCGGAATGTCGTGCTTCAGTCGCGACACCAGGTCCGGGTTGGCGATGAACGCACGGCCGAATGCAACCAGGTCTGTCGTGCCTTCGCTCACCAGTTGCTTTGCCTTTTCCGGACTGATACCGCCGTTGACAATCAGCGAGCCGGAGTACGCTGGCCGCACGATCTCGAGGATATTGGGCAAGTCTGGACGGTCGAACCAGCCATTGGTATCCGCGATGTGAACGTAAGCCACGCCAAGATCCTGAAGCATGGCTGCGACATATTGGTACGTGCCCACTGGATCGAGGTCACGCACATTGTTGTATGCCGCGAATGGGGAGATTCTCACCCCGATCCGATCTATCGGCATCACTCGCGAAACCTGCTCGATAATCTCGCGCAAGAAGCGGGCACGATTTTCGACGGAGCCTCCGTATTCGTCGTCCCGTTGGTTGGTCGTTGCGGACAAGAACTGATGTGGCAGATAGCCGTTGGCCGCATGGACTTCGACACCATCGAAGCCGGCAGTGCGCGCATTGGCGGCAGCATACCGATATTCCTGAATGGCGGCCTTCACCTCCTGCGTACTCATTGCGCGCGATGGGGTGGCATGGATCCTGGTGTATACGCCGTTCTGCAGTTTTCCCCAGACATGAAGCTGGTGCAGGTCATCGTTGACAGCCGAGGGAGAAACCGGCGCATTCCCGTTCAGGATCGCGAAAGAGCTCGCTCGACCGGTGTGCCAAAGTTGCGCTACGATGCGCCCGCCCGCCAGATGCAGGCTTTCCACGATGCGCCGCCACGCTTCGGTCTGCTCCGGGCTGTACAGGCCAGGCGATCCCTCGAAGGACTGGGAGTTGCGGGTCACATTGATCGCTTCGGAGATCAACAGCCCTGCACCGGCGCGCTGAACGTAGTACTGCTCCATCAATGCGGAAGGGACATCGTTTGCATCCGCTCTGGAGCGGGTCAGCGGCGCCATCACGACACGGTTGGCGAGCGGGATCGCGCCGAGTTGGTAGGAATCAAATAGGTTTGGCATGTGCGCTTTCTCCTGAAAAGACACGGGGTGTTCGGCGCGAAAGGAATACCCTGTTCGCTGCCTGAAAACGAAACGCCTCGATAAAGGCGAGCGTGGTGCAACGGGTAGCCATACTCGGCTGGCTTCCGCTCCTTATGCCGCCTTGCCTGGGCCGGACGACATCTCGGTGCGTCGGTTGATGGTGCGGTAGTCAGCTATTCAATGCTGCCCACCAACCCCGCTGTTGAATGACTGCAGTGTCAGGGATCTGATGTTGGTGATATAGAGGGATGGTGTCCCGGAATACGGGACAATGGATCCCTAATCGGCAGCTGGTTTGCGTTCCGGAACTATGACCCTTCCACACCGTTTAGCGCGCACCAGGTTCCACTTGGCAGGCGCGTCCAAGCATTCGTGTTTGAACTTGGTGGGGTGTTTAGACCTGATCGAGGCGCCGCTGTGAATCGTTGCCGATACGCTGAAGCGAAGAGCGAAACCGCAAGGCTGCCTGACGAAAGGCACGCACATGACCGACTGGGGAATCCTCATCGGCAATCGAGTGATGAGGATCGCCTGGTGTGAAGAAGGCCTGGTAAAGTCGGACCGGCAGAAACAATTCACTGGCGCAAAGCCGGAAGAACAGCCATACCAAGTTCTTCCACAACGCCCAAAAGAGGCCGCGGACCGGGGGCGAGATGCAGCATGGCGTGGGCGACACCATTGGCCTCCAGTCGCTTCAGATAATCGATCAATGCCCAGCGGCCAGTTCGCAGGCCCAGTTCGATAGGTACTGCCTCGGTCGAAGGGTCGTCGACCAGGTCCAGGTGTATGGACTGAACGAACGGCTTTGGCATACCAGGGGACCGTTCTCGTAGCGCGGATTGCCAGAGGCCAATGCGCCCCTGCTGGCGAACTTCCTCTCTGTGGTACGTGGCCCATGCGTCTGCATGGGCTGCGATCCATTGCAAGGTTTGCCGGGCTGAACCCACCGCCATCATCGGCACGCGAGCAGCCGGCGGCACAGCAAGATCGTAGCCATCGGTGGCGCTCAGCAAGGCGGCACGATCGGCCTGCGAAGGCGACAGCGCCGCCCTGACGATCGCCCATCGCGTCCGGAACGCTTCTGCCCTTTGTTCAGGGTCGAGGCCAAACGCCGCAAATTCGGCCTCCCTGTCACCGGAGCCTAAGCCCAGGATAAAGCGGCCCTGCGACAGCCGGTCCAGCGACAGGGCGGACTTCGCCAGGTGGATCGGGTGTCGCAGTGGAAGCACCGCTGCGGCCGTACCGAGTGCAATCGAACGGGTTACCCCGGCAAGGAATGACAACCACACGAACGGGTCATCCAGCGCCGCGGCTTCCATGGTGGATCCTTGCGGGATCATCAGAGGTACGTCGCGGGCCCAAAGCGCAGCGAACTGGAGGGCGTCGGCGCGTGCGGCCAGGCGCAGCTCAGACTCGATGTCGGCCATCTCACCGGGCTTGCGCCCGAGCGGGGTCATCAAGCCTACGGTCAATTGCCCGGCGGCAAGGGTGCGCTCATAAGCGTGATTGAGTAGGTCCATGGCTCGTTCCCGATCGTGACGTGGCTTTCGGTGCCCCCGATTTTGGCGCTACGCTCGACAACCGGAGACTCGGTGAAGCATAGGTGTGATTCGCGCACCTGGACAATATCTGTACGCGAGGCGCTCCCGCCGTTGCACGTGTCCAAATCAGACGCTGAACCAGCCCGGCACGTATGCCATCTGGCCAATCCGCCATGTCTCGCCATCGTCCTTGATCAGCTGTATGCGATAGTGCGCGCCGTAGAGCGGTTTGTTCTCCGGCGTTGTCGTCCGCCCGGGCATAACGCGTCCCAACAGGAGCGCCGCGCTGCTCCCGTCGGACTGGATCTCGACCTGCAGCGGCTCACCATAATGCTGCATCCACGGCCACGGCAGGCGGAACGCCTTGAGCGTTGCCATCAACTCGCGGCGCCCTTTCAGATGTCCCATGGGCGTCAGTTCAGCCTCGGCATCCTCGCTGAAGCATTGACCGAACAACACGAAATCGGCTTGATCCAGGGCCCAGGCATAGCGGAACCAAGCCTCGGCGGCCGCCTCCTCGTTGCTGGTGGCCAATTCCGACACCGGGATTCGATGCCACGGTGCATCCAGCTCGCTGACGACGACGGCAGGCGGATCGCCGGGCTGCCATGCCCTGTCGGTCGGCGGCAGCTGCCAGCCCGTCAGCCTGGCCGACTCGCCATGGACCCAATGGAGCTGGATCCTGATTTCGCGTATGCGCGCACGGCTTCCCTGGCTCTCGAAAGACAGGATCACCACGCCGCCGAACGCTACCGCTTCAGCGTTGCCGGCAGATTGCCGCGCCTCGCCATGAAAATAGGCGCTGACCATGCTCTCGCTCCCATATGCCCGAGGAACACGATTGGTCGCGGCGATATGCACGGCCTCCAGGCCTGGGAAGTCGCTGGCCAGCGCCCCAAGGACATCATGGGCTCCCCGGAAATGGCCACGGTGGCTGCTGAACAGCTCGACTGCATCGGCCAGCAGATCTTCCGCAGGCATCGACGGTCTTCCGGCCCACGTATCGCAGAAGGCAGCAAGCAGATCCAGAAGTTGATGACGTGTAACAGTGGACGACATTGATTTCTCCATTCAGTCGGCCCGGAAGTGGGGCAGGACAAATTCCGCCAGTTCCTCCAGCACCTCTGCCGCGGGCCGGCGCAAGGGCTTGAGGTTAAGCGCGACGTGGCTGACGCCCTGAGCCTGCTGCCTTCGCCACAGGGCGATCAAAGCGTTGCGGCCGGCGCGGATGCCGTTGCCGACGTACTGCAACGGGGCGTTGGGGTTCTCGGACAGGTCGAAGAACGCGGCATAGCCGTATGGCCGCAGCCACCCCTCCTCATGGCTGGCCCGCCAGCTTTCCAATAGCTGCGGCATCCGGTCGAGGTCGCTCAGGTGCCAGATCCAGCCATCGCTGTGCCTGGCGATCCAGCCGAGATCCTGGCGGGCCCGGCCGATCACCAGCATGGGCATGCGCCCACCCACCGGCTTCGGAATCAGATCGATCTCGCCGCGGAAGGTGCCGTAGTAGCTAGTGGCCGCGCGCGGAAAGGACTGCTCCGTAACCGTCTTGATCAGACCGAAGGCTTCGCGGAAGCGGTCCCCGCGGCTCTCGTAGTCCGCCCCGAACGCCGGATATTCGATGGCGCGGTCACCAGTTGAAAGCCCCAGCAGCAAGCGGCCTTGCAGCAGCTGATCAGCGGATGCGGCTTGTTTGGCGACGATGAGCGGGTCGCGCAGCGTCAGGATGATGCCGGCTGTGCCCAGCGCGATCTTTTTGGTGTGAGCAGCGAGAAAGCCCAGATACACCATCGGGTCCAGCATCTGCCCGGTATCCCCGAAGTTGGGGTCGTAGAAGGGAACATCGCGCATCCATAGCGCAGAAAATCCCGCCTCGTCAGCCATCGTGGCCAGGCGCTGATGGTCTTGCAGAGTGGGGAACGGCGACGATGGATAGCCCTCCAGGGGCATGATGAAGCCAAACGTCAGCCGGCCAGGCTGGAAGACCCGGCGGTATCCGGGGTGGGCCTGCAATTCCGCAGGCACTGGACCGATTGAAGGGTTATTCATAGTGATGACTCCGCTAAACGGCGAGCGGCACGCTCCGAGGTCTGCGTTGACCCAATGCCTTGGTAGCAACTCGGCCCGCCGCATTAGCCCGCATTGCTCTGCCTTGTGGACAGGTAGCAAGGATAAGGCGATGATTGGGGATTTGGATTCCCGTGTCAGGGAACGCTGATGCCCCGCTGTGGGTGTGAGGACACAACACCATGGAGCCCAACCGATTCGGCGACATCGCCGCGTTCGTGGCGGCAGTAAAGGCTGGCAGCTTTACCGCCGCCGCCGATTCGCTCAGCCTCACCCGTTCAGCCATTGGCAAGAGCATCGTGCGCCTGGAGGGGCGACTGGGCGTGCGCCTGCTCAACCGCACCACGCGCAAGCTGAGCCTGACTGACGAGGGCCTGGTGGTATATGAACGCTGGCGCCAGATCCTGGAAGACCTCGAGGAGGTGGATGCCACCATGGCACTGCGCCGCGGCAGGCCAACCGGCACCCTCAAGCTGACGGCACCCTTGTCCTTCGGACAGCGCCACATCCTGCCGGTCCTTGATGCCTACCTGAAGCAGTGGCCCGAGCTGCGTGCGGATATCTCGTTCACCGACCGCTTCGTGGACCTCATCGAAGAAGGCTTCGACATTGCCATCCGTATCGGCATCCCGAAGGATGACTCGCAGATCCTCACTCGCACGATTGCCGAGCAGCAGTTCCTCACGTGCGCCTCACCGGAGTATCTAGCCCGGCGTGGGGTGCCACAAGTTCCGCAGGACCTGGCCGGTCACGACACCATTGTCTTCCAGAGCGCGGAGCGGCCACGTCCGTGGCGCTTTGACACGCCTGAAGGCCACTATCTGTTTGATGGCCCGGGACGCCTGAGCATCGACAGTTCGGAGGCGATGCGCGAAGCGGCGCTGGCTGGCTTCGGCCTGGTCTGCCTGCCGTCCTATCTCACGGGCGCCGACGTTCGCGCGGGCACGCTGGTGGAAGTGCTTGGCGCGTATCGCACAACGCCTGACCCCATCCGGGTCGTTTATCCCAGCAAGCGCCACCTGTCGCCGCGCATCCGGGCGTTCATCGACCTGCTGGTGGCACGGTGGGAAGCTGGTGTGCCATGGGAGCCTGGTACACAGGCCAATACCTGACTCGCGCCACTTTGCTGAACAGCGGGCTGCAGGAGAGTGTTGGGGGGTGGGATTGGGGCCCATGAGGACCGAGTGCCGGTCTCGCAAAGCGGTTTATCTCCACACGGGATTCAATGAGACTTACGACATCCCAATCCCCAGTGGTCCTCTGCCATGACTGTCCCAGCCTCTGCCACCCCAAAGGCGTTGCCTGCCGAGCTGCCGAGCCCGCACCCGGCCCTGCAACAGCATCCGGGCTTCCAGCGCCTGTTCCAGCCAGGTGCCCTGACCATCGGGCTGATCCTCCCGCTCGAAACCCATCCGGGACGGCCCGCGCCGACCATGCGCGGCCACGTGCAGATGGCCCAGCGCGCCGAGCAGCTGGGTTTCGGCGCACTTTGGATGCGCGACGTACCCTTCTTCGATCCGAATTACGGCGATGTGGCACAGATTTTCGAGCCAATGGTCTACATCTCGTACCTGGCTGCTGCGACCGAACGAATTGCCCTGGGTACCACTGGCATCGTGCTTCCAACGCGCGAGCCGATGAACCTGGCCAAGCAGGCGACGTCGCTGGACCAACTCAGTGGTGGCAGGCTGGTGCTCGGGCTGTCCTCAGGCGACCGCTATAGCGATTACCCGATGTTCGGCATCGACTACGAGAGCCGCGGCGAGCGCTATCGCGACGCCTATGGCGTCTTCCGGACGCTGTCTGAAGAAAGCTTTCCGAGCTTTCAGTCTGCACGCTTCGGAGGATCGCCTGGCGCCCTCGACCTGGTTCCCAAGGCGCCGTTCGGGCGAGTTCCCGCCATCGCCGTGGGCCAGGCACAGCAAAGCATGGAATGGCTGGCGCATAACCTGGACGGATTCCTGGGAGGAGCGCCCGCTCCGTACGGGCTGGCACAGCTCGGCGAAGAGTGGCGCAAGCACGTGCACGCTGCGGCGGGTGAGCAAGCCTTCAAGCCTTTGGGGCTGGGAGGCTACCTCGACCTGGCCGAAGACCCGGATGTGCCGTTCCAGCGCTTCCCTGGCGGTTTCCGCGCCGGACGCAACGGGCTGCGTGACTATCTGGAACTGGCTCAGGCAGCCGGCATTTCCCACGTTGCCCTCAATCCGAAGGTCAGCCGCCAGCCCTATGGCGAGATCCTGGACGAACTGGCGGAGTACGTGTTGCCACACTTCCCTTCGCATCCGTGAACCGGCAGCACGCACGCCAATACTCGCACCTGCTACCCGGAGCCCTTGCCATGACATCCCTCTTCGATCCTTATGACCTTGCCGGCCTGCAGTTGCCAAATCGCGTCGTCATGGCGCCGATGACACGCGCCCGGGCAGTCGACACCGTCCCGCCGACGGATATGGCCACGTATTACGCCCAGCGTGCCAGCGCCGGCCTGATCATCACCGAAAGCGCCCAGGTCTCGGCTCAGGGCCGCGGCTACCTGTACACGCCAGGGATCCACACGCCCCAGCAAATCGCAGGATGGCAGCGCACCACCGACGCAGTGCATCGCGCCGGCGGCCGGATCTTCATCCAGCTCTGGCATGTCGGGCGGGTCTCGCATGTTTCGCTACAAGCGGACGGCAATGCACCGGTCTCTTCGGTGGCGGTAACGGCAGCCGATACCCAGGTACTCGCCTACGACACCAACGGTCAGCCGGCCCAGGTGCAGGTCAGCGCGCCGGCGGCCCTGGACCTGGCCGGCATCCGCGGCGTGATCGAGGACTTTCGCAACGCCGCACGCAACGCCATGGCCGCTGGCTTTGACGGCGTCGAAATCCATGCGGGTAACGGGTTCCTGTTCGAGCAGTTCATCAATGCCGGCCTGAACACCCGCACCGACCAATATGGGGGCGCGTCCATCGACAACCGGCTGCGCCTCCTGCTGGAGACCGTCGATGCGGTCGCCGGTGAGATTGGCAATGCGCGCGTGGGCGTGCGCGTGTCGCCGCAGGCCCGGCTTAACGACCTGCATGCGTTCGAAGAAGAGGAAGCGACCTGGCTCGCTTTGGCCGAGGCATTGTCCCGCCGCAGCCTGGCTTACATGCACGCGAGTCACCTCGAATCGCCCGCATTCCAGCAGGCTTTCCGCAAGGCCTACCAGGGCACGCTAATGCTGGCAGGCGGTTTCAATTCGGAAAGCGCCCGAGAGGCCCTGGACGCAGGGCAGGCCGATGTGATTGTGTTCGGCCGGCCGTTTATCTCGAATCCGGACCTGGTGGAGCGCTTGCGCAACGATTGGCCATTGGCGGAAGCCGGGCGTGAGGCCTTCTATGGTGGCGGCGCCCGTGGGTACATCGACTACCCGGCTTACGATCCGGCCAGAGCACCGGCAAACGAGCCGACCCATGAAAGACAGGCCAGCCACCGCCAGGCATGACAGGCGGACAAGGCATAGCGCCGCCTCAGACTTGCTCACCAAAACCAGGGGCGTGGGCCGCTGCCCTGCCCCTTGCAACCTCTCAATGGAGTTCCTATGACCGCCCTGTCCGTCCTGGATCTGGTAATGATCGGACAAGACAAGAGTCTTGCCGAGGCCGTGGATGAGTCGCGCCAGCTGGCCCGGCATGTCGAGCAGCATGGCTTCCGTCGCTACTGGGTCGCGGAGCATCACAATATGCCAGGCATTGGCTCGGCCGCCACCTCGCTGATCATCAGCGATATCGCCTCGGCCACGTCGTCCATCCGTGTCGGGTCCGGTGGCGTCATGCTGCCCAACCATGCACCGCTGGTTGTCGCCGAGCAGTTCGGCACCCTGGAAGCGCTATATCCAGGTCGAATCGATCTTGGCCTCGGACGCGCGCCAGGCAGCGGCGGCCCGACGGTTCAGGCGTTGCGACGCGGCGCCAGGGAACGCGACTTTGCGCAGGATGTCGTCGAGTTGATGGACTATCTGGCCGACAACGGCAAGCAGCCGGTGCGCGCGGTTCCGGAACGGCATGACGTACCGCTCTGGATTCTCGGCTCCAGCATGTACGGTGCCGATCTTGCGGCAAAGCTCGGCCTGCCCTATGCATTTGCTTCGCACTTCGCGCCGCGTTACCTGCACCAGGCGATCACCCACTACCGCAACAACTTCCGGCCCTCGCAGCAACTCGCCACGCCGTACGTCATGGTCGGCGTGAATATATTCGCGGCTGAGACAAACGAGGAAGCGGAGTACCTGGCGAGTTCGCACCAACAATGGATGCTGAACCTGCACATGGGGCGCCTTGGCCTGTTGCCCAAGCCCGTGGAGGACTACGTGCGGCGCTTGCCCGATCACGAGCGCGAAGTCCTGGACCAGGTCATGGCCTGCACCGTGGCCGGCGACAAGCCGACCGTCGGCGCGTGGATTGAGAAGATCGTTGACCAGACCGGTGCCGACGAGCTGATGATCGACTGCCGCATCTACGACCCGCAGGCGCGGATGCGCTCGCACCAGTATGCCGCGGAGTCCATGGGCGACCTCCTCAGCCGCTAGTCCATGGGCGACCTCCTCAGCCGCGTAGGACCTGACGCTTTGCAACTTGCCAAGCTGCAAAGAGCGGATGCCAGTAGCGGAGAGGGAACAGCGCAAACCCATCGGATTGGATCGTCCCGCACTTCCTTCGCAGAGACTGCACAATGCACACAAGGCGTCAGAGGGTGACTTGTAAAGGGAACCTGTAGCGTGGCTACCCGCCATTGTCCCCCTGTAGACCTCGGTGGGTGGCATGACGGTAAATTTTCCGATCTCCTGAATCAGAGACTGCTCGAACTCTCGAATCGTCAATACCACTTTAGCGTCGGTATTGGGGTAAATTGGCTCACGTTCAGCGGCATCGCTAAGAGGCGACGCGGCCAGCGTATCAATGACCGCGGTGCCGGCCTCCCATGAAGGCGGCTGCATCGGCGGCGGTCATGCCCCAATTGTCGCGCGCGCCGAGGTTGGCGCCGCTTGAGACTAGTAGATCTACGATTTCAGTCCTGTCGAACATCGCGGCGACCATTAGCGCAGTGCGGCCGTCTGGCGACGCGCCTTCGACGTCGGCGCCATACGCCAGCAGTACTTCAATTACGTCCTTGAAGCCCTTGTAGGCCGCTCCGGCAATTGGTGTCTGGCCAGCCGCGTTACACATGTCAGGCGAGGCTCCGGCATCAAGCAAAGTGCGCAGGGTGTCCACCTGTCCGTGGTAGGCGGCCAGCATCACAAGGCTGTCGCCCTTCTCGTTGCGCAGGTCCGGCGACAAGCCGCGCGCAATCAGGGCAGCAAGCGAACCCGCATCCCCTTGGCGCACCAGGTTGAAAACCTCGGCCAGCGCGGCGACCACGCGAGCCTCTTCCTCAGGCGTCATGTTCCGTTTCCAGTCTGATATAGCTTGGGTCATTATCCTTGTTCTCTCCCCCGCAAGGCGGGAGAGAGCTGTACAGGTCAGACGCAGGGCCGTTCTTACCTTTGGCTTTCGATACGTTCAATCGCCGCAGCTACGCCGGCACCGTAGGCCGGGTCGGCGGCCGTGCAGTGGTCGATGTGGCGTTGCTGAATGTGCTTCGATACACCCTTGATCGAACGAGACGTGTTGTCGAACAGTGACTGCTGCTGCGCTGGCGACATCAGGCGGAACAGCGCCCCCGGCTGAGAGAAGTAGTCGTCGTCCGCGCGATGGTTCCAGTGGTCGGCCGCGCCTTCCAGCGTCAGCGGCGGCTCGAGGAAGTCGGGCTGGTCAGCCCACTCGCCCTTCGTATTTGGCTCATACGCGATGGTGCCACCCTGGTTGTTGTCCGTGCGCATCCGGCCATCCCGGTGATAGCTGTTGACATACTTCGCGGCCTTCGGCGAATTCACCGGGATCAGATGGTGGTTGACACCCAGACGATAGCGCGCGGCGTCGCCATACGAGAACAGACGGCCCTGCAGCATCTTGTCCGGAGAGAAGCCGATGCCAGGAACAATTGTCGACGGTGCAAACGATGCTTGCTCGACTTCGGCGAAGTGGTTGTCCGGATTGCGATTGAGCTCCAGCATGCCAACTTCGATCAGCGGATAGTCCTTCTTCGGCCAGATCTTGGTCAAGTCGAATGGGTTGTACGGCACCTTGCTGGCATCGGCCTCGGGCATGATCTGCACGCAGAGCTTCCAGCGCGGGAAATCGCCACGGTCGATGGCTTCGTACAGGTCACGCTGGTGATACTCGCGATCCTGCCCCGTGACTTCGGCAGCCTCGGCGTCGGTCAGGTTCTGGATGCCCTGCTGGGTCACGAAGTGAAACTTTACCCAGTAGCGCTGCATGTCCTGACTAATGAAGCTGTACGTGTGGCTGCCGAAGACGTGCATATGACGCCAACTGCGCGGGATGCCGCGGTCGCTCATGACAATGGTGATCTGGTGCAGCGCTTCGGGCAGGCTGGTCCAGAAGTCCCAGTTGTTCTCGGCGCTTCGCAAGCCGGTACGCGGGTCGCGCTTCACGGCGTGGTTCAGATCGGGGAACTTGAGCGGATCGCGGAGGAAGAACACTGGCGTGTTGTTGCCCACCAGGTCCCAGTTGCCTTCTTCCGTGTAGAACTTGATCGCAAAGCCGCGGATGTCCCGCTCGGCATCGGCCGCACCACGCTCGCCGGCCACTGACGAGAAGCGCACAAACACTTCCGTCTTCTTGCCGATTTCCGAGAACAGGTCGGCACGCGTGTACTTGGCGATGTCTTTCGTAACCGTGAATGTGCCGTAGGCGCCGGAGCCTTTTGCGTGCATGCGGCGCTCGGGGATGACCTCGCGGTCGAAGTGCGCCAGTTTCTCCAAGAGCCAGACATCCTGTAGCAGTGCAGGTCCGCGCGCACCGGCAGTCTGGATATTTTGATTGTCGGCGACAGGAGCGCCAAATGCGGTCGTGAGCTTCTTCATGTTGGGGTTCCTTTGGTGCATGGCGCGACCTCATTGGCTCGCGCCGGATGTTTGTGGGCGTGCTGAATGCGGGCAGAGTGCTCCCTATTTAGTCGAACCGCAGCCACAAGAACTCCTCCGCCTGAAAATCAGTACGTTAGACGCTAACGGTACAGTGATACCGCCCGAAGCGCTGATAGCAATGTATGAGCGGCCGTGACTAGAATAGTCCAACTCCATCGAGCGCGGTATCAATGTTGATGGCACGAGATAAAAGATGCGATACGGACGAGGAGCGTCCGCGCATAGCTTTTGAGCTCTCCGTGTTGTCACGATCTCGGTGTATTCGTTGTGGACAAACTGTAGTAGCCGACGACATGTATTGCACGGCTCCAGTTTTCAATCCTGGAGTGCATCCGCATGATCGGTGGCACGGTGCAGCCCCCTAAGATCGTCGAAGTACTGTAGGTACCAACGCCATGATTACGCCGACCCAAAGGGGTAAACCACTAGCCCACAGAGCTACCCTGCCTCGAAAGCGCATTCTACAATTTATCCATCGATCACCATCTTGCATTGGCGAGAGCCGCTGAACGGGACCTGCCCGGACAGCACCATGATCATTCCCCACCTGAAACCATTGCTGGCAAGAACGAACCAGGAACCAGGATGGTTGGCGCTCGCTCGATAAGTGGTCGATCGATAACTATCAAGCGTCATTGACTCAGAGGCATGCTGATTGCCGCTGGAGACGCCGATCGTACGACGGGCTGCCCTGGCCCGTAGTGCGATCAGAATGCCCCGCCAACAGGAGACCCGCATGGCAACCATGAAAGCAACTGTGTTCGTAGAGCCTGGCCGTATCGCACTGGAGGACAAACCCATTCCCGACGTCGGTCCGACCGATGCGCTGATCCGCATTACCACTACAACCATTTGTGGTACCGACATCCATATCCTGAAAGGCGAGTATCCCGTCGAGAAGGGCCTGACGCTGGGGCACGAGCCGATCGGAATCATCGAGAAACTCGGCTCGCAAGTGAAGGGCTATCATGAGGGCCAGCGCGTGCTGTGCGCGGCGGTCACCCCGTGTGGCCAGTGCTCGTCATGCCTGATGGGGTTCCATTCCCAGTGCGGCAGCAATTCCGCCAGCGGCTGGAAAGTCGCGGGGGGCTGGAAGATCGGCAACTACCTCGATGGCTGCCAGGCGGAATACTTTGTTGTACCGGACGCGCAAGCCAACCTGACCGTGATCCCCGACAACCTCACCGACGAGGACGTGCTACTGGTGCCGGATATCGTCAGTACCGGCTTTTCCGCTGCCGAATCTGCCGGTGTCAAGATCGGCGACGTTGTGGTCGTGGTGGCGCAAGGGCCTATCGGACTGTGCGCGACAAGCGGTGCGCGGCTGATGGGCGCCGGCCTGATCATCGCAGTCGATCCGGTCGAGGACCGCCTGCAGAAGGCCAAGACAATGGGTGCAGATGTCCTGCTCAATCCAACGAAGTGCGATGTCGTCGAGGAAGTGATGAAGCTTACGCAAGGCGTGGGCGCGGATGTCGCGCTCGAATGCCTGGGCAGGGATGAGACGATCGCTACCTGCGTCAACGTGACACGCCCGGGCGGAACGATCTCAAGCGTCGGCATCTATTCCAAGAGCATCCCCATCCCGCTCGACGGGTTCGGGGCCGGCCTTGCGAACAAACGCATTGTGACTTCCACCTGCCCAGGCGGCAAGGAACGCATGCGGCGGCTGCTGAATGTGGTATCGAGTCAGCGTATCAAGCTCGATCATCTCGTCACGCACACCTACTCGCTCGATGACGTCGTTGCGGCATACGAACTATTCGGTCATCAGCGCGATGGAGTCGTGAAACTAGCACTGAAGCCCTGACGGGCAAGGCCCCTTCCAGCAAGTGCCACGCAAGAATGAGAAACCCGCCGGCTGGCGGGTTTCTCATTGGCGAGAAGCACTACTATGCTGAACTACCCGGCTCTGGCGCCTTCGATATGTTCGTAGTGGATATCGAAAGCCTTGTTGGTAATGAACAGGAACGTCACGTCATTGTCCTCGGTCGCTCCATGGAACATGGTGGTGCCCTCCTGGAACCACACAAAGCTCCCCGGGCCGAACTCTCCGGCATGCGTCTTCAGGATCCCGTCCAGAACGTAGATACCATGAGAGCAATTGTGCCAGTGAGACCGATTAATGAAGCCTGCCTTGTAGCAGATCTTGGAAATGGAGACGCCGGTTTCATCGTCGACATGGCAGGTCTTGACCGGCAGCTTTGCGCCTAACTCAGGAATTTCAAGGAACTCCCAGGGCACTCTGTTGGTGTCCACTGATTTGATTGGCATGTTCATATGTCAGCTATTTATTGGGTCGTGTACCGGAAAGGCAGGGGTATTCACGCCGCCTGACTTTGGTCCAGTTCGGGATAATCCACGTAGCCCTCCGCGCCGCCACCGAAGAAAGCGGCAGGGTCGGGCGTATTCAGCGGATGGTCGCCACGCAGCCGTTCAGGCAGGTCGGGGTTGCCGATGAACGGACGACCGAACGCAATGATGTCGGCACGGCCATCCGCGACGGCTCGTTCGGCGCTCTCACCGTCATAGCCGCCCGCCAGCATCAACACCCCCTGATAGGTCTTGCGCAACTGTCGGATGATGGCGTCCCAGCGAGGATCAACCTGCTCATCCCGCACAGTGCCGACGATGGCGGGCTCCACGAGGTGCAGGTAGGCGAGCGGCCAGTCGTTGAGGCGCCCGACGATGTAGCCGAAGGTGTCCTCCGGCGTCGCATCGCCCATGCCCATGAAGCGACCCATTGGCGTCAGGCGTACGGCCACGCGCTCGGCACCAATCTCCGCACTGACCGCGTCAACCACCTCGAGCAGGAAGCGCGCGCGGTTCTCGATGCTGCCGCCATAGTTGTCCTGCCGATGGTTACTGGCGGAATTGATGAACTGGTCGAGCAAGTAGCCGTTGCCTGCATGGATTTCCACGCCGTCCATCCCCGCAGATATGGCATTGCGTGCAGCCTGGCGGTAGTCCGCCACGATGTCTGCAATCCCCGCCGCCGTCAGGGCTTGCGGCACCGGTATTTCGGCCCAGATGCCATTGCCGTCCGCATCGGTTACGAAGGTCTTGCCAGGAACAGGCAAGGCGCTGGGGGCGACCGGCAACGCGTTGCCGGGCTGGAACATGGGGTGCGAAACCCGGCCCACGTGCCACAGCTGCAGGAACATCCTGCCCCCTTCAGCGTGAACGGCATCGGCCACGGCCCGCCAGCCATCGATCTGCGCCTCGGTATGGATACCGGGTGTCCAGGCGTAGCCCTGACCTTGCGGCGAAATCTGGGTCGCTTCCGAGATGATCAACGCCGCCGATGCACGCTGCCGGTAGTACGTCGTGTTCATGTCGGTCGGTATGTTGCCGGGCTGGCCCGCACGCGAACGGGTAAGTGGCGCCATCGCCACGCGATGCGGCAGGGACAGCGGACCGACCGAGATCGGACGGAAGAGATGAGTAGTCATGGATGGACTTCCTGATGCGTGGAGAAGTGCTTTCGATCCTGTTGCGCCGCGAGCTCCCGGTGATGGTGAGGCGGCGAACGATACGCGCGGAGCTTCGATGTCCTGCGAGCAATTGGCCCGACAGGGCTCCGGTGCCTTGAAGCGTAGGCAAGCCGCCCTTCGCTGAGAATGGGTTCGTAGCGCAAGTCTGCGTTGCGCGCGGCGCAACGTCTGGCTCAAGTCAGCCCGGGCGGCACACATGCCCCACCCTGTTCTCCCGCAAAGACGTGCCGCCAGGCTCAGAAAACCCTGTCCGCGGCACGCCTGGAGAATGGGCAGCGCGCGCAAGATGGGCTGGTGGCCGCTGCTTCCTTACGCGTAGCGCCGCGGAGCGCGCCCCGATGGATCATGAAGCAGCATGTGAATCCGCTTCCCCTCTTTCCTTTACATGCGTCGACGAACGGCCCCTGCCGAAGGAGGAGGCGGGCCCGCCATAGGCTGCGCTAGCGCGGCTTCCTGTGGTTACGAAGTCCGTATGACTCCCGCAACCTGTCGGTTGTCGCTGTGGTGTCAGGGAGAGACTGTTCCCCGGTCGGCCAGACAGCTTCCGGGTCAATACCATCAACACGATGAAGCCACAGGCACCGACCACCGAGATGAGAATCAGGCCATATGTGTAGCTTCCCGTCTTATCCCTGATGACTCCCATAAGCAGCGAGTGCGCGAAGCCGGAGATGTTGCCAAGCGAATTGATCATCGCAATGCCTCCCGCCCCGATCGAGGCGCCGAACAGCAGTGGCGGCAACGTCCAGAACACCGGCAGTGCCGCCATGACCCCGAAGGCCGAAACGCTGATGAGGACGATCTTGAGCCAGGGAGACGGCGCCATCGTGGACGCAGCAAGACCCACCACGGCAATCATCAACGGGATGAGGACATGCTGCCGGCGTTCCCCCAACCGATCGGAGCGCCTGCCCCAGACCACCATGCCAATGGCTCCGACGGCAAACGGCAACGCCGTAGCCACGCCGGTCTGCATCACGGACAGATTTGCATCTTTCAAGATCAGGGGCAGGAAGAAGGCCATGCCATAAGAAAATCCCGTGATGCCGAAGTAGACAAAGGCGAGCAACCAGACCCGTGGATTCTTCAGGATATCGACCAGCGTCTCCTTCTGCCCTCCACTCGCCTGCTGCCGTTCTGCGGCCAGTGCCTGCTGCAACCACCGCTTCTCTTCGGGATCCAGCCATTCAGCTTGGTCCGGCGTGTCACGCAACACCCTTAGCACAACGAAGGCGAGGAAGATCGCGGGCACGGCTTCGATCAGGAACATCGTCTGCCAGCTTTTCAGCCCCCAGAGTCCAGGGCTGTTGATCAGAAAGGCGGAGACCGGCGCACCGACCACGCTTGCCAGCGGAATCGCCACCATAAAGCTGCCGACGAAGGTTGCCCGCCATTTGCCCGGCACCCATAGCGTCAGAAAAA
The DNA here is from genome assembly GCF_058787575.1 of Cupriavidus sp. FW305-3-2-15-C-LB2. NCBI lineage: Bacteria > Pseudomonadati > Pseudomonadota > Betaproteobacteria > Burkholderiales > Burkholderiaceae > Cupriavidus > Cupriavidus sp. FW305-3-2-15-C-LB2. Next base: position 195,692 of record NZ_JBYSZW010000003.1, on the reverse strand, counting down.
TGAGGATGCCTGGGAAAAACCCGGCTTCCGCCGCACCAAGCAGCAGGCGGACCACGTAGAAGCCCGTCTCGCCCTGCACGAATGCCGTGGCACCGGACAGCAGTCCCCAGGTGAGCATGATGCGGGCAATCCAGCGTCTCGCGCCGAACCGCTCCAGGGCCAGGTTGGACGGAATCTCGAAAGCAAAGTACGTAATGAAGAACAGGCCCGCACCCAGCCCGAAGGCCGCCGTCGTCAAGCCGATATCGTGGTTCATCGTCAATGCCGCGTAGCCGACATTGACGCGATCCAGGTGCGCAACCACATAGCAGATCAGCAACAAGGGGAGGAACCGGATGAGGATCTTGCGCATACAGCGCTGATCGACTGGGGTCATGTCTCTTCCATCCTTATATAGTTATGCGTTGTACCAGGCGAGCAGGCGTGCGCGGTTGACCGCCTGCCTTGCTCGCTTTCGCAATTCGGGGCGATACACCTTTCGTACAGACTTTCGGAAGCCGGAGAGGCCCGGCGCTGCGCGACGCCAGGCGTCAGCTGTCGTATCTCGGAGCGTCGTCCTTGATCAATCTGATCGCTGCGTCAAAGCCGACCTGATGGTAGCTTTGCAGGCCACCGGTATCGATGGCGAGGTTGTCGGCAATATCGAGTTCTGCAAACTGCTGCGCGGTGTGCTGCCTCACCGCGACAGGCGGATATGTCAGCCTGGAGCCGCCGGCAAGTGCCGCCACTTGCGCCTGACATGCACGCTCCAGATAGTAGATGACAATAAACGCCTCCGCGACCGTGGTTCCCGCCGCCAGCAGTCCATGGTTGCGCAGGACCATTGCCTTGTTGTTTCCAAGGTCAGCTACCAGCCTGGCCCGCTCCGCTTCGTCTGACGCGATTCCTTCATACTCATGGTAAGAGATTCGCTCGTAGAACTTGAGCGCGTGCTGACTAATGGGCAACAACCCCTGTTCCTGTGCGGATACTGCGATACCTGCGGCGGTATGGGTATGCACGACACAGGAAATATCATGGCGGGCCATGTGGACTGCGGAATGAATCATGAAGCCCGCGGTATTCACCCGCTGCGGTCCCTTGCTTCCGCTCTCCAGGATCCGGCCATGCATATCGATCTTGACCAGACTGGAAGCCGTGATTTCATGGAACATCAGGCCATACGGATTGATCAGGAAATGATGTTCATCCGTGCCGGGCACCCGCGCGCTGATGTGCGTATAGATGTGATCCGTCATTCTGTGATGGGCTAGGATTCGATAGAGCGCTGCGAGTTCGCAGCGCGTCTTCCACTCGGCATCGCTGTAGTTCGAACGCATGGGTATCTCCTGTCTGTTGTTGTTGGCCTATCGGGCCCGAGCCAATCAGCAAGGCCTATGCCAGCAGCAGAACAACGGACCCCGATGCCACGGCGCAATTAAGCGTTTGCATAAGACCAACTGGAACAGCCGTTGGCAGCGCGCAGCGAAATGCCCGCGCGAGAGACACTTTGTCTTCGACATGTTCGTCGCGACGACACGGCATACGCCCGCAGCACCCTCGGCCTCATTCACTTATCAGAAGCGAATCGGATACGCCGTGTAGGAAATCTCGAGTTGCAGGAATGTTGTCGTAAAGCACAGCGCGGACTTGGCCACGCCTCTGGGGGACATCCTCCTGGAGGAGGAGGCATCAGGATCGCAAGCCTGGAGAATCAGCTTGAATGTAACCCGCAATGCGAGGTACACAACGGGCAATTAAGCCGCGGCCCTGTCCCTGTGAGTCGGGCCAGGTATCTCGCCCAGAAAGTCGAGGAAGGCCGCAATACGGCGGGAGCCGCGCTGGTTAGGCAGATACAGCGCTGTAATTGCCGAGCTGGCACGATTGGGATTGACCGTCCAGTCATCGAACAATGACGTCAGCTTGCCAGCCTGCACGTCCTCATCGACCATCCAATCCGGCAAAAGGCCGACGCCGCCGTCGGCGAGCGCCAGCTCGCGCAGCACCTCGGCATTGTTGCTGCGGAATCGCCCTGAGACAGGCACCTGAACCTCCTCGCCCTCGCGATGGAATGTCCAGACTTGAGGATGGGCCCCGTAGTTGAAGCGCAGACACGAATGGTTTGCCAGTTCGATCGGCGATGCCGGGATTTCACGCTCAAGCAGGTATGCCGGGCTGGCAACGACCCTTCGCCGGAATACGCCAACCTGGCGCGCCACGACATCGTCGTACGATGCCGCGCTGCCGAGCCGGATCGACACGTCGATGCGCTCGCCGATCAGATCGACGATCTCGTCGGTCATTGTCACCTCAAGTTCCAGCTGGGGATACTTGGCCATCAGGCCGCCGAGGAACGGGGCAATGCAGCGACGTCCAAATGCGACGGGCAAAGATACGCGCAACTGACCGACCGGCGTATCGCCCCGGTCAGCAATCAGTGAATCCGCCTCAGCCACGGCTTCAAGGATCTTGCGCGCCCGCTGGTAGTAGGCTGCACCGGCTTCGGAGACTGTTACCTGCCGCGTCGAACGGTTCAGGAGCACGGCGCCGAGCTCCTCCTCAAGTCCATCGATGGTGCGCGTGACCGACGAGGTGGCCAGGTTCAGCCGCCTGGCCGCTGCCGAAAATCCCTTGGCATCCACGGCCTCGACAAACATCTTCAGTGCCAGCAGCTTATCCATGCCATGCGTCTCCGAGCTTGCGCCTGCTCAGGTGCGCGCCTGCCGCAGCTTGCGCATGGCTGCCGGCGCGCCGTTAAGGAACATATCAACCTGCTGCCGCACGGCCGCATCAATATCCACCGGTACCTTCAGACCATACACCCACCTGCGCAACCCGAGATAGAAGATCGACGCATGCAGACTCCAGATCATCTCGATTTCCGCCTCCAGCTCCGCCGCATTGCGCGGCTCGCCGATGCCGAACTCGGCCCGCACCTCGGCCAGCACCGGGAGGAAGACTCGGTTGCGCAATTTGCTGAGATACTTGTTGTTGATCCCTTCCCGCGTCAGGCCGGCGAAAATAAAGATCCGGATCCACTCCTCGCGCAAGATCACCGACGCGTAGTCGACATAAAAGGCAGGCAGGCGCTCGACGAGCGGCACGGACCGATCGGCAATCTGCCGCTCCCACTCCCGGCGCCACTGGAATACCTCGTTGTAGACGCGGTCGATCAGCGCTTCCTTGTTTTCGAAGTAGCGGTACAGCAGCGGCTGGGTCACACCGATCTGCTTGGCCAGTTCACGCGTGCTGCCGGAGAAGCCATTGCGCGTGAAGTGCTCGATGGCCATGCGGACAATCTGCTCTTCCCGCTCCTCTGGTGGAAGCCGTCTACCGGTCTTCTCGGGCGCTTCCCCCCTCGCCCCTGTTTCCCCTCGCTCCATGCATCCCCCTGGCACCAGACAATGGCGTGTTACGCCTCCATTCTACCAATCAGGCGATAAATTGTAAGGCAAAGGCAGGGGCGAACCATTGGCCCTCCGATTGCGAAGAAGATCTCACGTTCCACTTCTGACGAGGCCCCGCGAAACCTATCAAGTCCCCGGCGAATGTATCACGCGGCACCAAGAAACCTACCTGGCATTGACTGCCAACGTTTCTGACATTTCTGGCATCAGACACCAAGCAACCAATCAATTTACCACAACAAAACAAGCAAATTGCTACCAAAAGCGCATACAATGCTTTCTTTGAATTGTGGCCTGACAAATCCGGCCAACGAAGGACTGTAGTGAGATGGAAGCAGTAGAGGGCCAGAACGTTGGAAGACGCCCGGCACAGGTTCAGCAACTTGCGGAGTTGAAGCGGGGAGCTAGGGACAGCGTGCCCATGCTGGTTGGCTTTGTTCCCTTTGGCCTCGTACTCGGCGCACAGGCGGCTCGCCACGGCCTGAACCCTGCGGAAGTCTCCCTGATGACCGGCCTGAACTTTGCCGGCGGCTCGGAATTTGCCGCAATCGCCTTGTGGGCGTCCCCGCCCAGCGTTCTTCTGATTGTTGCGATCACCTTGCTGGTCAATAGCCGCCATCTCCTGATGGGCGCAGTGCTCGCACCATTGCTTCACCACCTGCCTCGGCGCAAGGCACTAGCTGCGCTGTTCGTGATGTGCGACGAAAGCTGGGCGTTCGGGCTGGCAGATGCAAAACAACGCGCCCAACGCCAGCGAACGCCCGTGTTGCCCGTGTTGAGCCTGCCGTATTACTGGGGCGTCGCAGCCCCGTTCTATCTGACATGGGTCGGGTGCACTGCCATCGGCGCGGCAGTTGGACCGATACTTGGTGATGTTGAGGCCTACGGCTTCCACATGGCTTTCCCTGCCGTGTTTCTGGTGCTGATGCGTGGCATGTGGAAAGACCTTCGCACAGCCAGGCCATGGCTTGTCAGCCTGGCCGTCGCGGCGATTACACATCTTCTGGTGCCTGGCGCCTGGTATGTGTTGGCCGGTGCCTTGTCCGGCGTCACCGCCGCATACTGGATGGCTGATCGCAAGGAGGCGAAGCAGTGACATTCCTTACACTTGCCACGATCTTCGCTATGGCCTCGGTCACTTATCTGACGCGTATCGGAGGGTACCTCCTGCTGCACAACAGGAAACTGAGTCCGCGCGCTGCCGCCACGCTGGAAGTCGCACCGGGATGCGTACTGATTTCAGTCATTGCGCCATATTTTGTATCGGATCGCCCCGCCGACCTCGCAGCCCTCGCACTGACTTTAGCGGCCGCCACGCGGCTCTCGATCCTTCCTACCGTCGTGATCGGCATCGCTTCTGCGGGGACACTGCGATATTTGCTCGGCTAATTGACGCACGACGCAAGTAACGGCGCCTCACCCCTGATGGGCCAGGTGCTGATGAACGAACGACACCGCCATGGCGCCCTCGCCCACAGCCGACGCAACCCGCTTGATCGAGTTGTGCCGAACGTCGCCTGCTGCAAACGAGCCTGGCACGCTCGTCTCGAGATAAAACGGCGCTCTTTGCAGCGGCCACGACTCGGGGGCACGTCCATCCCGCAACAAATCAGGCCCCGTGACCAGATACCCGGCGGCGTCCCGCACGATGTCGGTATTGCGAGCCCATTCGGTATGTGGTGCCCCGCCGATACACACGAAGATGCGCGTGGCGGCAAGTGTTTCCGTCCCGCCGTTCACGCGATCGCGAACCGTTACCTCTCGCAAGCGATGGTCCCCGTCGACAGCAACCACTTCGCAGTTGCTGACGACACGCACGACACTCGATCGCTCGATCTTCTTCACGAGATAGTCCGAGAGCGTTGCGGCCAGCGACGGGCCTCGCACAAGCATCACAACCTCGTCGGCGTACTCGGACAGGTGCATGGCCGCCTGACCGGCGGAGTTACCTCCGCCTACCACATAAACCGTTTCACCTTTGCATATGGGTGCTTCGCTTGCGCCCGCCCCGTAGAACAACCCCGCGTGCAAAAAGCGGCTCTCGTTCGGCAGGTTCAACCTTCGCCATTCGATGCCCGTCGCGCAGATGTTGGTCTTTGCCCTGAGCTTCGAGCCATCGGCCATGTCGACGATGATTTGACCATTCTCGAACGTAGCATTGACACCCTCGCGCATCTGGAGAATCTCGGCACCAAATCGAACGGCTTGCTGGCGGGCGCGTTCCGCCAGCTCGGCACCACTGATGCCTTGCGGAAAACCCATGTAGTTCTCGATCAGCGATGAGCAGCCCGCCTGTCCACCTACCGCGTGACGTTCGATAAGAACGGTCTTGAGCCCCTCGCTTGCAGCGTAAACGGCCGCACTCAATCCGGCTGGGCCCGCACCGTAGATGGAAACGTCGTATTCTCGCAGCCGCGGTACCTGCACCCATCCCAGTCGCGCGGCGACCTCCTTGACGCTCGGATCAAACAAGCGCGTTCCGTCCGGAAACTCACAAACGGGCAAACGTGTATCGTCCAATCCACGGATGCCGGGTATCGTCCTGGCGTCCTCATCCGACTGCAAAGGCCTCCAGTCGAACGCGACAACACTACGGTTCAGGAAGTCCCTCAACTCGAAGGCCTTCTTGCTGTCCGTCGCGCCGGTAAGGACAACTCTCGCACGCCGTTCGGTGTCATCAGTCTTCATGGCTTCTGGCCCTCCGTCACTCGTCTGATCAGACCGAGCAATACCGCTCCTGGATTTCCTCGTCGCCCAGCATTGCTTGCGCCGTACCGCTGTAGACTACCTCGCCCTGATCCAGAATATAGGCGCGGTCGGCAATTCTCAAGGCCAGGCCCACGTTCTGTTCGATGAGGAGAATCGTGACTCCGGCGCGCTTCAATGCCGCGAAATACTCGAACATTTCATCCACGAGAACTGGCATGATCCCTTCGGACGGCTCGTCGAGCAGCACCATCTTCGGCTTCGATGCCACTGCCCGCGCAATGGCAAGCATTTGCTGCTCACCGCCAGACATTGTCACTGCCTGCTGGTCGAGCCGCTCCTTCAGTCGAGGAAAAGTCTCGGCAATTTCATCAATGACATCCGACTCTCGTGTACGGTGCGGCGACGCGAGCAGTCCGAGTCGAATGTTTTCCCGAACAGTGAGACCAGGTACGATGCGACGCTCCTCCGGGACGTAGGCGAGTTGCCGCAAGTATCTCTTATGCGCAGGCTGCCCCAGGAGTTCAACGCCTTCAAACTTTACCGACCCGGTGACCTTGGACATGAGACCAGCGATGGACTTCACGGTAGTGGTCTTACCTGCCCCATTGCGGCCGATAAGACAGACCAGCTCGCCCTCACCAACCTTGAGGTCGACACCTTGCAATACGTGACTCGACCCGTACCAGGCGTTGAGATTCGCAACTTCCAGCATGATGTGCCCTCAATGGTTGCCTTGTCCAAGGTACACGCGCTTCACCAAATCATTGGCCCGGATATCATCCGGCGTACCTTCCGCGATCAGTTCACCGTGATGCAGGACTACGACACGCTCGCTGATCCCCATGACAAGCTTCATCTTGTGCTCGACAAGCACGACCGTCCGCTGTTCCACGAGTCGGCGGATAAGTCCCATCATCACCTTTGTTTCCTCCGGGCTCATTCCCGCGGTCGGCTCATCCATCAGTAGCAACTTCGGTTGAGCAGCAAGAGCGACGGCGATCTCGAGGCACCGTTGCTGCCCATGCGCGAGTTCCCTGGCGAAGCTCTTTGCGCGGCCAGAAAGTCCCACTGTCTCCAGCAGGACGCTGGCTTGCTCCGTCAGCCCCGACAAGGCTGAGCGTCGGCGCCACATACCGTAGCGCGAAACGTGCGCTTGCAAAGCAATCCGTACGTTTTCGAGCACGGTGAAGTTCGGAAAAAGGCTGGTGATCTGAAACGACTTGGCGATCCCGATATGCGCGAACTCGTGTTGCCGCATGCCGGTGATATCCCTGCCCATGAACAGAATCCGACCTTCACTAGGCGCGAACGCACCGGACAGCAGGTTGAAGTAGGTACTCTTTCCAGCGCCGTTAGGGCCGATGATAGACGTCAGCATTCCGGGGCGAATGCTCACGCTCACATCAGTGAGCGCCTTGAAGTCACCGAAGCGCTTGCTGACCCCTCTGGTTTCAATAATGGCGTCAGCGCTCATGGTGCACCTTCTCCAGAAACGTGCCCCAGACGCCCTTTGGGAAGAAGAGCACGAAGACCACGAAGACCGCCCCGACAATCAGCTGCCAGTGCTCAGTCCAGCCTGAAGCAAAATCCTGAATAAGCAGGAACAGCGCCGCGCCGACGAACGGACCGAAATAAGTGCCCATGCCTCCGAGCAGGCACAACATTACAACCATCCCGGACGTCGAGTAATGGAGTGTTTCAATGGGAACACTTCCGAGATGGATAGCGTTGAGCGCTCCGGCAAGGGCGCAGAAGGCGGCGGAAAGGACGAATGCCAACAGCTTCGTGCGTTCAATATCGAAACCACAGGCACGGGCGCGAGCTTCGTTCTCGCGGACGGCTTCGATAACGCCACCCAGAGGAGATGCGAGGATGCGAGAGAGCACCCAAAGAGAGACCGAGACGAGCGCGAAGATGAAGTAGTACTTCTGCAACGGATCGAGCAGGTCCAGACGGAATCCAAAGAGATCCAGCTCGGCAATGTTCACGCCTCGCAATCCGTTCTCCCCCCCGGAGCTTGGCATCTGATAAACCAGGAAGTAAACACATTGGGACAGCGCCAGCGTCACCATCGCAAAGTAGATGCCCCTGGTCCGAATGGCCAGGAGTCCCATCACGAGGGCTACCATGCAGCCAGCGACCATGGCCGCGGGAATCGCCGCCCACCATGCCAATTGGTACTGTGCGATAAGAATGCCCGCCGAATATGCACCGACCCCGAGGAATGCGGCATGGCCAAACGAAAGGAGACCGGTGTATCCGAACAGCAGGTTGAAGCCGACTGCAAACAGTCCATAGATCAGAACGTTGATGGCCAATGAGTGGTAGGGCACCAGCCATGGAAATGCCGCGAAGAAGACGACAGTCGCCAGGACGCGGTGCATCGCGACAACCCTGCACATCTGGCTTGCAAGTCCGGTAGCTTCATTCCTTAGGCGAATGGCGCCATGAACATGGAAGTTCTTCATGTCATCAATCCTGTTCGGCCGAAGAGTCCTTGCGGCCGGATGAGAAGCACTGCGGCCATGATCACGAACATGGACACCTTCGCTGCCTCAGGGAAGAAGAGTACGGCCATGCTCTCCACAACGCCGACAAGCAAGCCCGCCACGACGGCACCCATCAAGGACCCCATCCCGCCCACAACGGTAACAACGAAAGCTACAGTGAGAACGGACGTCCCCATTTCCGGCGATACGCCTTGCAACGGCGCCGACAGGACGCCAGCCAGCGCCGCAATGCCAGTACCCATCCCGAACACGATCAGCCAGACACGTGAGACGTCGATGCCAAGTACGCGAACAATGACCGGGTCACGGGCTCCTGCCCGGACAATCAGGCCGAATGGCGTCCGCTCGATCAGCAACCACAAGGCGAGCAGCAGAAGCGAAACGACGCCGATCACAAACAATCGGTAGGTAGGAAAATCGGCAAAGCCAAGATTAGTAGCCCCTTGCAGGACTTCCGGGGTGTCGAACGGCAGCCCGGCCTTTCCGAACCAGATACGTATGGCCTCGACCATGATGTATGACAAGCCGAAGGTGAGCAGAAGCGGGTAGTCGATACCGCGACCATACAAGGGGCGAATCAGCCATCGCTCGCATAGCATGCCAATGGCCGCAACGGTCAACGGAGCAACTACGAGCGCAGCCCAGAAGCTTCCTGTCTTTTCGACAGCCAGCAGCCCAACATAGGCGCCTATCATGTAGAAGGCGCCGTGCGCAAAATTGACAACTGTCAGCATCCCGAAGATAAGGGACAGGCCGACCGCCAGCAGCACGTAAATTGCACCTAGCGCCAGCCCTGTAAAGAGCTGCAGTGCCAGTAGATCTAATGAGATTTCCATCGCTTTCCCGCCTCTCGCCGTGCGCCCGCTACGACAGCCCTAAAACTTCCTCTGGCGACGCTGCAGGTGCAAGGCGCTAGCCACGATCAGTGACATCATGCTCCGTAGGGACGACCAGCGTTGTAACGGATCGCCCCATACCGACCTGCCGATAGCTCAGCCCTTGAAGCCGAGTTCGGTGCACGGACGCAACAGCTTCTCGCTGGCTGGTTCGACGTGCAAAACCTTGAACACGTCGTCGGGATTGGCCGCTTCCTTGGAGTTCGACTGGATCACAAGTACCGACTGAACGGATTGCTGGTCACAGGGTCTGTAGTACTGCTGCCCCTTGTAGGTGTCATATTTCAGGTTGCGCAGCGCCGTCGCGACCTTTTCCGTCTCGCTGCTACCGGCGGACTTGACCGCCAGGAGCAATGACTTGACGGCCGAGTATGCCATCGCGCCATAGTCAGACGGGTAGCGTCCCTCGTTCTTGGCCCGGAAAGCCGCATTGAAGGCTTTCGCGGATGACGTTGTCGCTTCCATCTCCCAGAAGTACTGCGTCCCGCCAATGACACCTTCATATGTGTTAGCCCCGCCTGCGACGCGAGAGGTGTAAGTCATCACGGGGGTGACGAACTTTATGGACTTCTTCATGCCGTAGTCCGAGGCCTGCTTGATGGAGATCTGGTTATCGCGGCCGAAGTTGTTGAATATCAGCACATCCGGCTTGAGTGCCATCAGCCGTGGCAGAAAGGTGGAGTAGTCCTGTTGCCCAAGCGGATGCCGCACTTCGCCAACCACCTCGGCGCCAAGGTCTTTGGCCACTCGCGTGAAGCCGCGCGTCATCTCGTGGCCATAGGCGTAGTCAGCGGTCAGGAAGGCAATACGCATCCCCTTCTTGAAGACATAGCGGCCCACGGCCTGCGTCGTCATGTGGGGATTCATTGCCTCATGAAACGTGTAAGGGCTCGCATCGGTCGCCTCATTAATGACGTCGGACTGACTGATCGAGATATAGATGACCTTGCGCTGCTTGGTAACGTTGTTGATGGATAGCTGCGTCGCGGCAGAAAGACCACCTACGATGAACTGCGCACCGTCCTTCTCGAGCAATTCCAGGGTCCGCGTGGCTGCCTCACCGGGATTGAGCTTGTCGTCACGCACCAGCAACTCGGCCTTGCGGCCGTTCAGACCGCCGGCATCATTGAATTCCTTGACGGCCAGCTCGGCATTTCGCACCTGGTCCTTTGCCTCCGCGCCGTAGGGACCGGTAAGCGGTACAGGAAGCCCAATCTTGATCGTCTGTGCTTGCGCACCCACGGCGAGCAAGCCAGCGAACACCCCAATACAGAAGCGACGAGCGGTGCGCTGCGCACCCATGACTGCATGTCCCATGAAGGTCTCCTGTTAGGCCGCAGCTATTCGATGCAGCCCGGTTCTTTGTTTAGCTATCGATAACTTTGATATACGTCAAATTGCTTGTCAAATGATAAATACGAAGGGAAAACCCGGAGAAGTACACCTGGTCTGAGGACGCCTTGGGCAAGGCTGCCGCTGTGATTGTGACCTCCCGTCTACCCTGCCAACGGATCGCTTTTCAGTTTGCGCAGCAGCAATCAGACTGACGAACTCGCCGGCTTCCACGCTTCGGCGTCTAAAGGTGCACCCCAGGTCATTTATCGGCCGAAAATAATCAGGAAGTTAGGGTATGTCCCACCCTAGAGGTTCTTGGCCTCCAACAGCTTCCGCCCTACTATTTATCCATCGATCACTGATCGGTTGATAATTTACAGGAGGCTTCGATGGCACTGGCCAAACTAGCACACTATTCGATACGCACCACGGACCTGGAGCGGTCCTGCGCGTTCTACGAACGCGTCCTGGGGTTCCGGCGCGGCTATCGACCACCCTTCGACTTTCCCGGCGCATGGCTCTATATGGGTGACGACGAGAGCGACTACGGGACGGTTCACATCATTGGCGTGGATCCGGACAACCCTTCCGGCCTGTCCGCCTATCTGGGCGACAAATCCCTGCCCGCGTCTGGCACCGGCACGCTGGACCACATCGCCTTCCTGGCCACGGGCGTCGAGCAGATGTGGGCGACCCTGCGTGCTGAAGGCATCTCCTGGCGTGATCGCACGGTACCAAGCCTCGGCCTGCATCAGGTTTTCCTCGAGGATCCTTCCGGCGTCACGATCGAACTCAACTACCCCGCTGCCGAAGTGGCAGGACTGGCACTGCCCGACAGTGCACAAGCAAAGACTGGAGCACTGGCATGAATACCGTATTGCACAACAAGCCGAAGGCGATTGTCGTAGGTGGATCGCTGGGCGGGCTGTTTGCGGCCAACATGCTCAGCCGCAATGGCTGGAATGTAGAGATCTTCGAGCGCACGCCCGAAGCGCTGACTGGGCGCGGCGCCGGCATCGTCACGCACCCGGAATTGTTCGACGCGCTGGCATCGGCGGGCGTGGTGGTCGATGAAAGCATTGGCGTGCACGTCAATACCCGAATCACGCTCTCCCGGGAGGGTGTGTCGCTTGCCGATCGGGACATGCCTCAGACGCTGACCGCCTGGGGCAAGATGTATGACGTGCTCGGCAAGGCTTTCACGGGCACCTATCGGACGGGCGCGTTCGTGACGTCCGTCGATACGTACCGGGACCACGCTACGGTGACGCTGCAGGACGGTTCGACCCACCGGGCCGATCTGGTTATCGCCGCCGACGGCTTCCGTTCCAGCGTGCGCGAACAGCTCTTGCCTTCGGCCGGCCTGGAATACGCCGGATACATTGCGTGGCGCGGCCTGGTCGACGAGTCACAGCTTTCGCCCGACACTCACGCGGCGATCTTTGACAAGTTCGCCTTCTGCCTGCCTCCGCGCGAGCAAATCCTCGGGTATCCGGTGGCGGGTGAAGCCAACAGCACCGAACCTGGGCAGCGTCGCTACAACTTCGTCTGGTATCGCGCGACGCGCGAGGACGACGAATTGCCCGATCTGCTGACTGACGCCAGCGGCAAGCGCTGGCCCAACGGCATCCCGCCGGGCCTGATTCGCCCCGACGTGATCGCCGACATGGAAGATGCGGCGACATCCTTGCTCGCCCCGCAGTTTGCCGAGGTCGTCACCAAGACAGCCCAACCACTGTTCCAGCCGATCTTCGATCTGACGGTGCCGCGCATGGCTTTCGGCAGGATTGCCTTGCTCGGTGACGCCGCTTTTGTCGCCCGCCCTCACTGCGGCATGGGCGTCACCAAGGCTGCGGGAGATGCGATGGCAATCGTGCGCGCCCTCAGCGAACATTCGACCGTCGAGACGGCCCTCGACGCGTACAGTACCGAGCGCGTCCAGTTCGGACATGCGATTGTCGAGCACGCGCGCCACCTCGGCGCCTACATGCAGGCCCAGCTCAAGAGCGATCAGGACCGCGAAATGGCCGAACGTTATCGCACACCGGAGGCGGTCATGCGCGAGACAGCAGTATCCCGTCAGTTCTGACGCAGATCCAGACAACAGGCATATGGAGACAATGTCATGACCCACACCGCCCCCTTTCCTTCGGCGCCAGGACTAGCCCGCATCGACGGCTCGGTGGACCCGCACCCGATGCTGAGGCAACCGCGCTTCGAGCGCTTGCACCGCGCGCGTCGCGCCTTCTCCTGGACGCTCACCGCTGTCATGCTGCTGGTCTACTTCGGTTTCATTCTCACGCTGGCCTTCCGCCCGGACTTGCTTGCCGTGCCGCTGACGCCGGGACAGCCGATGACGGTGGGCATTCCCATCGGCTTTGGCATGTTTGCCTTCACGTTCGCGATGGTGGCAGTCTACGTGTACCGCAGCAACACCGTCTACGACAAGATGATCGACGAGATCCGCCAGGGAGAGCCGTCATGAAACGCGTACTGACTGCAGCCGCTGCCCTCACGGCTGCCACTCCCGTGCTGGCAGCCACCCCGCCGGTTGGCCAGGGCCTGAACCTGATCGCCATTGCCATGTTCCTGGTGTTCGTAGCCGCGACGCTTGTCGTGACGCGGTGGGCGGCAAAGCGCAATAACAGCGTCGCCGACCACTACGCCGCGGGCGGCAAGATCACCGCCATGCAGAACGGCTGGGCCATTGCCGGCGACTATATGTCCGCCGCATCGCTCCTCGGCATTTCGGCGCTCGTCTTCACCAGCGGCTATGACGGCCTGATCTATTCGATCGGCTTCCTGGCAAGCTGGCCGATCATCCTGTTCCTGATCGCGGAGCCGTTGCGCAACCTGGGCCGCTATACGCTCGCCGATGTGCTCTCGTACCGGCTCAAGCAGCGACCCATCCGGGCGTTCTCGGCGTCGAGCTCGATCGTGATCGTCCTGCTCTATCTGGTGTCGCAGATGGTGGGCGCGGGCAAGCTGGTGGAGTTGCTGTTTGGTTTCAGCTACACCTCGGCCGTGGTGCTGGTCGGCGTGCTGATGGTCGTGTACGTGTTCTTTGGCGGCATGCTGGCCACCACCTGGATCCAGATCATCAAGGCCGTCCTGCTGCTTGCCGGTTGCGCCTTCATGGCCTTCATGGTGATGAGCCGCTTTGGCTTCAACCTGAACAGCCTGTTCGAGCATGCCGTCACCACGCATGGCAAGCATGACGCCATCATGCGTCCAGGCGGTCTGGTGTCCGACCCGGTGTCGGCCGTGTCGCTCGGCCTGGCGCTGATCTTCGGCACCGCAGGCCTGCCGCACATCCTGATGCGCTTCTTCACCGTCAGCAATGTCAAGGCCGCGCGCAAGAGCGTGCTCTATGCCACCGGCATCGTCGGCACTGGCTACGCCATGATCATCGTGATCGGCTTCGGCACGATCGCACTGGTCGCCGGCGATCCGCTGTACCACAATGGCACAGGTGCCGTGATCGGTGGCGTCAACATGGTGGCCGTGCACCTGGCCCATGCGGTCGGCGGCAACGTGTTCCTCGGCTTCATCTGCGCCGTGGCGTTCTCGACTATCCTTGCCGTCGTTGCCGGGCTCGCCCTGGCTGGCTCTTCCGCCATCTCGCATGACCTCTATGCAACGGTCATTCGCCAAGGCAAGGCATCTGAGAAGGATGAGATGCGGGTCTCGCGTACCACTACGCTGGTGCTGGGTGTGCTGTCGATCCTGCTCGGCATCCTGTTCGAGAAGCAGACCATCGCCTTCATCGTCAGCCTGACGTTCTCGATTGCCGCCAGCTCCAACTTCCCGGTGCTGCTGCTGTCGATCTACTGGCGGGGACTGACTACGCGTGGCGCCGTAATCGGCGGGACGCTGGGACTCGTCACGGCTGTGGTTCTCACGATCCTGAGCCCAACGGTCTGGGTGCAGGTACTGGGCCATGCCTCGGCAATCTACCCGTACGAGTATCCGGCACTGTTCTCCATGCTGGTCGCGTTCGCCGGCATCTACGCCTTCTCGGTGACGGACCGTTCGGCAAGAGGCGCGTGGGAGCGTGCGGCGTATCAGAATCAGCGCGTGGCTTGTGAATTGGGGATGGGGACCAAGGGGACGGCCGAGGCGTAAGGGCATGACTTCTACCCTCTCCCACCTGGGAGAGGGGCCCTTAACCGGAGCATCCGCGGCATGGTCGGGTTCCCACGGGCGCGATCCGCGGCAAAGTCGGGCCATACATCATGGAAACAAGCAAAGTAGCGGATTGGGATAGCGCCTCCGACAAAGTTGCCCGTCGGCTCCTGCCCGCGGAACGGCAACAGCAGATTGTCGAAAAGGCGATCGAACACTTTACCCGGAGCGGCTTCGGAGGCAGTACGCGCGATCTCGCCAGGCAGATCGGGATCACCCAGCCGCTGCTCTATCGGTACTTCGAGAACAAGGAGGCCCTCATCGAGCGCGTGTACAACGAGGTCTTCCAGTGGCGTCCCGAATGGGAACAGCAGATCGCCGACTGTTCGCTCCCACTGATCGAGCGGCTCTATGCCTTCTATATCGACTACTCGTCAGTGATCCTGCGCGAAGAATGGATCCGGCTGTTCATCTTTTCCGGCCTGACCCACGAGGGCATCAACGACAGGTACATGGACATGCTGCGCAGCAAGGTCTTCCTGCCGGTCCTGGCTGAGATACGCGAAGCGTTCGGCATTGCCGCGCCGCGCAATGCCGCGGAAAACGATGCCGCGATCGAGATGGTCTGGAGCCTGCACGCGGCAATCTTCTATCTGGGCGTGCGCAAGTGGGTGTATGGACTCAGTGTGCCGGACGACATGGAAGCGGTCATCCGACAAAAGGTCGACATATTCTTGTGCGGTGCCCCGGCTACCTTGCGCAAAATCCAAGGCGCCACGATTTAGCGCAACGCTGGAACTTCCCTGCCGCGGGCTGACTCGAGCATGTGGCCACCTCGGCGGTCACATGCAGCCTCGACGGCTTTGATACGGCGAGATCTGCATCGCGCCACGCAATGCAGCTTCAAAGGAGGATCGTGGACGTCTGCTTGATCCGCTGCATCGGGATTTCGCTCTTGACGTTCTGGACGGCCTTCAACCGGGCAAGATGGGTCATCTGAAACTGCCGGTACGCGTCCAGATCCTGGCTCACGACGCGCAAGAGAAAGTCGCAGTCGCCCGCCATCAGGTGACACTCCGTCACCTCGGGCATGTCCTTGATGGCTGCCACGAAGCTGTTGACCGTCTCCTCGTCCTGCCCCTTGAGCCAAACTCGCACGAAGACCGTCAGGCCCACGCCCACCTTCGCCGGGTTCACAACCGCAACGTAGCGCTCGATAACTCCCGCCTCCTCCAGCAATCTGACGCGCCGCAAACAGGGCGAAGGAGACAGCCCCACCCGCTTGGCCAGATCCACGTTCTGCAAACGTCCATCCTCCTGCAAGGCGTTCAGAATCCGGCGATCGATGTTGTCGAGCTTCATGTTCTCACGGCGGGCAGGATGGGCCTGCTTGAGTGTTCGTGTGGCACGCCATGCTAGCACATCGATTCGTTGCACTTAGTCGCCGTGAATGACTGGTCTCGCAGGCTAAGGCGCCCAACTGTCTTCCGCGTGCACAACCGCGGACAGTCATTGTCCTCTGCGCGTACATGCCAACGCCACAAAAGCGCCTCTGCACACGCCGCCTGAACGTAGAGAGGACGATCCCAGGCTGGCATGCATAGTGCTCAGCCAATCGCTCGACCCGACAGACGGTGCGGAAGCAATGCCTTCCGCTCCGATCCTCGGAGCGTCATGCATACAACCTGGAGACATACGCATGGAATACGTCCGCCTCGGCACGACCGGCCTGAAGGTTTCGCGAATCTGCCTCGGCATGCTGACATTCGGGAGCCCTGAGTGGCGTCCCTGGGTCATGGATGAAGACGCATCCCGGCCGCTGGTCAAACGCGCGGTCGACCTTGGCATCAATTTCTTCGACACCGGCGACACCTATTCGGGCGGCATGTCGGAGGTCCTGACCGGCAAGTTCCTCAAAGAGATGTTTCCGGGGAGCCGACGCGAAGAAGCCGTGGTCGCTACCAAGGTCTACGAGCCGGTCGATATTGCCTACGAGGGCGTCAAGATGGCCTCGTTCGTGCGCCGGCCGAACAGGGATGGCTTGAGCCGTAAACGCATTTTCCATGCGGTCGACGCTTCGTTGCAGCGCCTGGGTACCGACTACATAGACCTGTACCAGATCCACCGTTACGACACGCAGACGCCGATCGAGGAAACGATGGAGGCCTTGCATGATGTGGTCAAGGCCGGCAAGGTCCGCTATCTCGGCGCCAGCAGCATGTGGGCGTGGCAATTTGCGAAGGCCCAGCAGGTGGCGAAGGAAAATGGCTGGACCCGGTTCGTCAGCATGCAGAACCACTACAACCTCTTGTACCGGGAAGAAGAGCGCGAAATGAATCCCTTGTGCAAGGACTCCGGTGTAGCCCTGCTGCCGTGGAGCCCGCTCGCCCGCGGCTTCCTCGCGGGCAACCGCAAGCGTGAGGGGTTCGGAGACACCGAGCGCGCAAAGACCGATCATCTGGCCAAGAAATTCTATTTTCGGGAATCGGATTTCAATGTCGTCGACAACCTCACCCGGATGGCCGGCCAGAAGGGCATCAGCAACGCGGAACTGGCCTATGCCTGGCTACTGCACAAGGGCGTGACGGCTCCCGTCATCGGCATCAGCAAGGCGGCCCAACTGGACCAGGCGGTGGCCGCGCTGGAAGTGAGGCTCACACCCGAAGAAGTTCGGCACCTCGAGGAAGGATATGAACCGCATCCGGTGCTGGGACACGTTTAGGACCTGGCACTGACAGCCCGACGCCGCCGCGACCGGCCGGCCTGATGCCGGCCGTTCTTTCCAGCCTTTTTTGAGTGGCGCGCGCCGCGCGCCAGGACCGATGTCCTCGCGGCAAACATGTACGTGGACACAATTGTCATCCTGACAACGCTCCGACCCCAGAAGGCACGCCTGTTTGCCCTTCAGTTGCGTCGTCGCGGACATGGCATCGATGTTGCGAGGCTTCCCCGGCGGAGGGATTTCCGGTGAGCTTCTTCCGTCCTAACTATCCAACATCCACTCCAACAATGGAGGAGACATGACGACATCGCTTCAGTCCATTCCCGGGGCACTTAGTCCCGATGCGGTTGATGAGAGCATCGCAGAACAGCAGCGCATCGTATCGAAAGTCATCCGAAAGATCATGCCTCTGGCATTGATCGGGATCTTCGTGTCCTATGTCGACCGCACCAACCTCTCCGTTGCCGGCCCCGACATGCAAGCCGCGCTCGGCCTGACGCCGGCAATGTTCGGTCTGGCCTCGGGACTCTTCTTTATCGGTTATGTGCTGTTCGAGATCCCATCGAACATTGCTCTGCAACGTTACGGCGCCAAGCTTTGGATCGCCCGGATCATGGTCACGTGGGGCCTGATCTGCATGGGCACATCCCTGGTCACCGGTGCCACGTCGCTCTATATCTTCCGCCTGTTGCTTGGGGTCGGCGAAGCCGGCTTTTACCCCGGCATTCTCTTCTATCTCAGTCTGTTCGTGCCGATCCGCTATCTGACCAGGGCATTTGCGGTATTCCAGATCGGCATTCCCATTTCACTGGCGCTGGGCAGCGCCATGACCGCCGCCCTATTGACCATGGACGGGATCCTTGGCGTTTCCGGCTGGCAGTGGGTCCTGATCATCGAGGGCGCCCTGGCCGTGGTGGTGGGCATCATCACCTGTTTCGCCATGGCCAGCACCCCTGAGAAGGCGCGATGGCTGACGGCCCGCGAGAAGCAGACGCTCATCGCGGCGATCCGCAGCGACCGGAACAGCGGGGCCGATGACAGTCACGGCCTGAGCGCCATCGCCTCGGTCATGAAGACCCGCGCGGCGTGGTACTACTGCTTCCAGTACACGTCCATGCTCATCGGCTTCTACGCCGTCACCTACTGGCTGCCGCAGATCATCAAGCTGCGCTTCTCGGTCAGCGCGGTCCAGGCCGGACTGCTCTCGGCGGTGCCCTGGGTGTTCTGCGCCATGGCGCTCTTCACGCTGTCGCGCATTCCGCCGCGCGAAAAGAATCGCGCCGGCGTGCTCAGCGCCATCCTGATGCTGGCGGCGATCGGATTGACCATGTCCGCATTCGCGCAGAGCGCTATCCTGGCGTTCGCCGGGCTATGCATGGCTGCCTGCATGCAGGCAGCCGTGCCCCTGTTCTACAGCTTTCCGTCACAGCACTTTGCCGGCGCACGGGCGGCCGTTGCTCTGGCGCTCGTGAATTCCGTCGGCAATATCGGCGGCTTCTTCGGCCCATACATCCTCGGCGTGTTCCGCCAGACCTTCCACACCGACACCGTTGGCCTGGTGTTCCTGGCAGGAACGTTCGTGATCGCCGCGTGCATGGCATTGGGGCTGCCCCGGCAACTCAGGTCGGCCGAAGCGCAAGCCGGAGCACGCGCATGAGCGGGATCCTGGCTATCTGGAATGACTGCAATGCGTCGCGCGCAGCAGCCTACGAATCCTGGTATCAGGAGGAACACCTGCCGGAGCGGCTTGGCATCGCCGGCTTCCTGACGGGTCGCCGGTTCGAAGCCATCTGCGCTTCGCGGCAGTTCCTGACCACCTACGAGGTGGTCCATCCCGAGGTGCTGAGGTCGGCGGCATATCGCGAACGGCTCGCCCACCCCACCGCGCGCACCATCTCCATGATGCAGGACGGCTTCACCAACATGTCCCGCACGGTCTGCGAGCGGCGCGATCTCCGCGGGGCGAGTCGCGGCAGCGTGGTGCTGACCGTTGCGCTGAATGCAGCCGATGCCTACCCGCGGCTGCGCGACGCCGTTGGCATGCTGGAGGTCGACGCGGCGCACACGCATTCCGAGATGTGGATCTCGGCGGAGCCCGACACGAAGGAGATCTCCGCAGAAGAAGCACTGCGCGGCGGTGACGTGAAGATCAACGCCTGCCTGGTGTTGGAATACCTGCGGCCCGAAGTGGCAAATCGCGTGGCGAACACGCTGCGCCGGCAGTTCCCGGACGCCTACGTCGGCACCTATCGTCTGCTGTGCTCACTGAACCAGGAGGACTTGTAATGCGAATTCTGCTGATCCAGGGTGCCAACATGGAGTATCTGGGTTTTCGCCAGCCGGAAATCTATGGCACCACCACCGCCGCCGAACTGGACGACATCCTGCGCGCGGACGCCGTGGGGCTCGGCATGCAACTCGACATCCTCTACACCAACGTCGAAGGTGAAGCCATCAGCGCCATTTATCGCGCCACACGCGAGCAAGTAGACGGTCTTGTCATGAATCCCGCGGGCTTTCTCTATGCGGGTCATGCCTTGCGCGATTGCCTGAAAGCGGTGCCGCTGCCCTACATCGAAGTGCATATGAGCAATATCGACGCCCGCGGCATGCATTCTGTTACCGCTTCCGAGAGCGCAGGCATGGTGACAGGGCTTGGTGTCGACTCCTACCGGCTTGCGCTGGTTGCCATCCAGAAGGTCATTCACAAGAGGAACAAACATGCCTGAAGCGAAACCAAGAACGGCGCTGGTTACCGGGGCGGCCGTTGGCATTGGCCTTGCCATTGCCGAACGCTTCGAACGGGACGGCTGGACCGTATACCGATTTGACCGCATGCCGCAGGATCGCGAGCGCGCCGTAAGCGGTGATGTCCGCTCCGAAGCGGACTGGCAAAGGCTGGCAGATCGTATCGGTACCGAAGTCGGGCAACTCGACGTGCTGGTGAACAATGCCGGCATCCTGCGCGAGGCGCCATTGGAGGACACCAGCCTGGCGGACTGGAACGAAGTCATCGGCGTCAACCTGACCGGCGCCTTCCTTGGCTGCCGGACCATGCTGACGCTGCTGAAGCGCAGCGACTCGCCGTGCATCCTCAATGTGGCCTCCATCGACGCGCTGCGCGGCAGCCTGCGTCACAGCGCTTACGCCGCCAGCAAGGGCGGCGTGGATTCCCTGACCCGCGCCCTGGCACTGGAACTGGCCAACGACGGCATTCGCGTCAACGCGATCTGCCCCGGCACCGTCGATACCCCGATGTTCCGCAACATTCATGGCAACACCGCGGATCGGGCCCAGGAGCGGCTGGCGTTGCATCCCCTGAAGCGAATCTCGACCGCGGAAGACCAGGCAGCGGCGGCGGCCTTCCTGTGCAGCGCGGAAGCCGCCTTCATCACCGGAGCGTCCCTGAGCGTCGACGGCGGCCGGGCCATTCGATAACCAGCAAAAGACACCATGACACAACCAAGGAAGACCGCACTGATTGCCGGCGCCACCGGCGTGGTAGGACGGAACCTGCTGCGGCTGCTTGCCGCCGACCCGGAATGGGATGTGATCGCCGTTTCGCGTCGCGAGCCAGATATCACCGGCGAGTACCGCCACATCCCGGCCGACCTGCTTGACGCCGGCGATACGAAGGCCAAGCTCGGCGGGCTGCGGGAGGTCACCCATATCTTCTTCTCTGCCTACATCGAGAAGGCCGGCTGGGCCGAAATGGTGGCGCCGAACATGGCATTGCTCGCGAACCTGATGGATGCCATCGAGCCGGTGGCGGACCGGCTCCAGCACGTCAACCTGATGCACGGCACCAAGTGGTATGGCAATCATCTCGGACCGTTCAAGACGCCCGCAAAGGAAACCGACCCGGGTCACATGCCGCCCAACTTCTACTATGACCAGCAGGCATTCATCGCCCAGCGCCAGAAAGGCAAGGCGTGGACGTGGTCTGCCGCGCGCCCCCACGGCATCTGCGGCTTTGCCATCGGCAACCCGATGAATCTCGTCATGGTCCTCGCCGTGTACGCCACTATCTCCAAGGCACTGGGGCTGCCGTTGCGCCATCCGGGCTCCGAGGCCAACGCGCGCGCGCTGTACAACGTGACCGACAGCGGCTTGCTGGCACGCGCCTGCAAGTGGATGGCAACCGATCCGGCCGCTGCCAACGAGCCGTTCAACATCACCAACGGCGACATTTTCCGGTGGCAGGACTTGTGGCCCGCCATCGCGCGCTACTTCGACATGGAAACCGCTGCGGCCCAGAAGATCGATCTGGTCCACATGATGGCCGACAAGGGACCGCTCTGGGAGCGACTGGTCAGGGAGCACGACCTGCGGCCGATCCCGTACGAGCAACTGGTGGGCTGGAAGTACGGAAACTTCGTCTTCACCCCGGAGTTCGACGTCATTTCGTCCACCACCAAGGCTCGCCAGCATGGCTTCAGCGAAGCCGTGGATTCGGAGCAAATGTTCCTGCGCCAGTTCGACGAACTGCGCGCAAACCGGATCATTCCGTAGGCGGGCACTAGCGACGCTTGCACCGCCGGCCCGCGCAACCGCCTAGCGCGGCGCCGGCACCTCGCTCTTTTCTTCCTCCATCATGCTCAGGCGCTTGTAGAGGTACGAACGCGAGATCCCAAGTTCTTCGGCGACGCGCTTCTTGTTACCACCGGTACGGCGCATGGCTTCCAAAATCAACGCCGATTCCAGCCGTTCCTTCGCTTCACGGATATCGGGCTGCCGCGACTTTTCCGCGGCGCCCGCCGGGGCTCCGCTCTGGCGCCACGCCAGCGTCTGCTCAGCGCCTTCCATACTGCCGAACTCTGCGACCGACAAGACCGGTCCGTCGCAGAAGATTGCCGCGCGCTCGATCGCATGTTGCAGTTGCCGGATATTTCCCGGCCAGGCGCGCGACTGGAGGAAGCGGATCGCGGATTCGGCAATCGACTTCTTCGGCGCGCCGTGCCGGATCGCAAACGCCTCCAGGAAGGTATCGGCCAGCTCCGGAATGTCCTCCAGACGGTCGCGCAATGCCGGCAGCCGCAGCGTCACCGCGCTGATCCGATAGAACAGGTCCAGCCGGAAGCTCGAGTTGGCGATCATCGCCTTGAAGTCCCGATTGCTGGCCGATATCAGGCGGAAATCCGAATGCCGGGCGCGATCGCCCCCGACACGCTCGAACTGGCCATCCTGCAGCACGCGAAGCAGCTTGACCTGCATGTCGATCGGCATGTCGCCGATTTCATCGAGAAACAGCGTGCCGGTATCGGCGGCCTCGAACTTGCCCTTGCGGCCTTTTCGGTCCGCGCCGGTGAAAGCGCCGGGCTCATAGCCAAACAGTTCGCTCTCGACCAGGTTGGGCGGCATCGCCGCCGAGTTCACCAGCACTAACGGCTTGTCGCTGCGCGGGCTTAGCATATGGATCGCGTGCGCCACCATCTCCTTGCCGGTCCCGCTCTCGCCCGCCAGCAATACCGGCACATCCAATGGCGCCACGCGCAGGATGTCCTCCTTCAGCCGTCGCACGGCATCGCTGCTGCCCACGATCTGATCCAGGCCGTAGCTCCGGTTGCGGATCCCGGACAACTCCCGGCGATAGAAATCGAGTTCCTGCTTGACCTTGGCAAGCTCCACGGTGAGTTCGCGCATGGCCTCGGGCCCCTTGAACATCACCTGCCCGATGGCTGCCACGACGCGCTTGTTGCGATCGAAGATCGGCAGCCGCGACACCACGCGCGTCACGCCGTTCATCTCCTGCAACTGGGCCACCTGCCCCTTGCCGGTCGCTACCACCTCCTGCAGCTTCGTGTTCTCGATCACCGATGTCACATCCCGCCCGATCGCCTCGCCATGCTTGAGGCCGAAAAAGCGCTCATGGACCGGGCTCATGTAAGTGATGCGCGCCGACGTATCCACCACGACCATCGCCTTGTAGGGATCGGTAATGAAATGCCTGAGGATGTCCGGCGCCGCATCCACGCTTGCCAGGAACTCGCTCAGCTCATCGCCTTCCTGCACGGCAAAGATCAGGAAGCACACTGAATCGCGCGTCGGGATCGCCGCGACCGTCAGTGGGCGCTCCAGGTCGGCCATGGCCGACATCCGCCTGAGCGGCACGCGGTCGCGGTTCTGCCAGAGCCGGCCCAGCGACTTGGCGACCAGCGAATCCCTGCCGAGTCCGCTGGCGAATGTTGTGTTGCCCTCGGCATCGAGTACGAGGACGCCCTCTGATTCTCGTTTCATGTCTCCACCACGGTTCGTCTGTTTTACGGAACGCTGTGTATTCGGCGACTACACAATTGCCTTCTCGATGGCAGGCAAGGACACTGCAAAGACAGTCTCATTCTAAGCAGTTTCCCCCCGGTTCGTCGGCCTTCCGATCCGCCCGCAAGGCCGCTAACGCAGGCAGTGCCTAAGCCCCCAGGCAATCACTCGCGTAGCCGCAAATTTCGCGCCATGTGTTGGCACACGCTTTGCAGTATGTCGGTCACTTGCGTAGATCCGACCTGAAATGGACACACTGAAGACACTCCCGTTCCAGACACCCGGCGCAGGCCTTTCCTGCCTGCGGGGTATTCGCATGCTCGACTTCACCACCTCGGTGGCTGGCCCTTATGGCACGCTCCTGCTCGCCGACCTGGGGGCCGAGGTCGTCAAGGTGGAAAAGCGCCATGGCGGCGACGATACACGCAGCTGGGGGCCGCCGTTCCTGGACGGTGAGTCCCTGTGGTTCCTGAGCATGAACCGCAACAAGCAGAGCATGACCATCGACCTCACACGCCCGGAGGGCCAGCGGGTGGCGCATGAACTGGTGCGCCATGCCGACGTCGTCGTCCTCAACACCGCCCAGCGTGTGCAGGAAAAGCTCGGCCTCGATTACACGACGCTCAAGGCCATCAACGGCAGGCTGATCCATGTGTCCGTGACCGGGTTCGGGCTCGAGGGCGAACGCGCCGACCTGCCATGCTACGACCTCATCGCAGAGGGCTACTCAGGAGTCATGCACCTGACCGGCGAGGCGGATCGCCCGCCCCAGAAGGTCGGCACCCCTGCCGCCGATCTGCTGTCCGGCCAGGACATTGCCATGGCCACGCTGGCCGCGCTGTTCGAACGGGAACGCACGGGGGCCGGAAAGCAGATCGATGTGTCGATGGTGGCGACGATGGCGCGGTTCATGGCGCCGCGGATCGTGCCCTATCTGGGTTCCGGCGAGGCGCCGAACCGCTCGGGCGGGACTGATTCCGTGATCGCGATCTATCAGGTCTTCGATACCGCGGATTCCCCCATCACGCTGGGACTCGGCAACGACGCCATCTGGCAGCGCTTCTGGACGGCGGTCGGGCGTCCGGACTACGCGCGGCAACCGGGATTCGAGACCAACGCCCGCCGGCGCGAGGCGCGCCAGGCGATCGTGCAGGCCATTGCCGAACTCCTTGCGACGCAACCACGCCAGCACTGGCTTGCGCTGTTTGCGCAACACCGCATCCCGTCCGGCCCCATCAACAGCATTGACCAACTGGCCGACGACATCCCGCTGCGCGAGAGCGGCATGTTCTTCGCCACCCAGGGCATTACCGGCCTGGTGCCGCAGGTTGGCCTGGGCATCCGCTTCGACGGCGCCAGTGCCGTGCTCCGCAACCCGCCGCCGGCGCTGGGCGAGCACACCGAACGCATTCTCAGGGAAGAACTTTCCATGTCCGCGACATGCATCGCGGGCCTCATCGACTCAGAAATCGTCTAAACAGGAGACACGATGTCCTATACCGAAATTCTCTACAAGGAAGACGGCCCCATCGGCACGATCACGCTGAACCGTCCCCACGACGGCAACATGTTCACCGAGACCATGTGCCACGAGATCCGTGACTGCATCAACGCGATCCGCCGCGAAACCCGCACCCGCGTCATCGTGATCACCGGCGCGGGCGACAAGTTCTTCTGCACTGGCGGGCGCAAGGACGGCATGCAGGACACCACGCTCTACGCGGGCGTGCTGCCGACGCTGGAGATGTACGAAAGCATCGACCGCCTGCAGAAGCCGGTCATCGCCTCGGTGAACGGCTTTGCCGTCGGCGGCGGCAACGTGCTGCAGGTGGTCTGCGACCTGACCATTGCCAAGGAGTCGGCCATCTTTCGCCAGGTCGGTCCGATGGTCGGCAGCTTCGATGCGGGCTATGGCACCTGGTATCTGGAAGACCTGGTGGGAAAGAAGCGCGCCAAGGACATCTGGTATCGCAATCCCAAGATGACGGCACGCGAAGCCATGGAAATCGGGCTGATCAATCGCGTCGTCCCGGATGAGCAACTGGCCGAAGCCACGCGCGAATATGCGCTGGAGGTGGCCGAGCGCGGCGCGTTTGCGCTCGCCTCGCTGAAGAGCGCGTTCAACGCGCGTCATGGCGGTGTCAGCGGGCTGTCCCGCATGGCGCATGACCTGCTGCTGCGCGGTTATCTCGACACCAGCGAACACGACGAACTGGCGGCGGCGTTTGCCGAACGCCGCAAGCCGGATGCTTCCAAATTTGGCCATTGATGCCCGGGTGAAGATCATGCAAAACATCCTGACGCTGCACAATCCGCAGAATGCACGGGACTACTACCTGTCGGGGATCTGGCAGCAGGAGACCCTTTACACGCTCGCCCGTCGCCATTCGCGGGAACGCCCCACGTCGGCCGCCCTGCGCGACGCGGATGTCCGGTTGACCTGGCGCGAAGTGGTCGACTGGGTCGATAGCGTAGCCGAGGCGCTGCACAGGCAGGGCCTGAAACCTGGTGACCGGGTCGGCATCTGGCTGCCCAACGTGGTACAGGCAACCATCGTGTTCCTGGCCTGCTCGCGCAATGGCTACGTCTGTTGCCCGTCACTGCACCAGAACTACACCGTCGACGAGATCTGCACGCTGCTGAACCGCATCCAGTGCCGGGCCCTGTTCGCAATGCCCGGCTACGGCGCCGATTCGGACCACAACTCGATCTTCGGCCGCGCCGCCGACATTCCGACGCTCGCCGCCATGTTTGCCATGCCCGGCCAGGCCAATGGCGACTTCACCCTGCCCGCCGACGCCCATCCATTCCCGGATCAGCTGCCGCCCTCCGCACTGTCGACGCCGGACCTGAACCCGGACAAGATCGTGTATCTGGCCTTCACGTCTGGCACCACAGGCCTCCCCAAGGGTGTGATGCACAGCGACAACACGCTGCTGGCCAACGGACGCGCACTGGTCAACGACTGGGGTCACTCGGCCGATACCACGGTTCTGACGCTGAGCCCGATGAGCCACCACATTGCCACCGTGGCCCTGGAACAAGTGCTGGTGGCAGGCGCGGAGCTGGTCATGACCAACCTGCGTGCCGGCAAGCATGCTCTCGATTGGATCCTGGAAACCGGCGCCACGTATGTGATGGGGGTGCCGACCCACGCCATGGACATTCTGCAGGCCGTGCGCGACCGCAAGCTGACGTCCCTCGGCGAAGTCCGCACCTTCTACATGGCGGGCGCGGCAATCCCGCGTGATGTGGCGCAGAAGTTCCTGACGCTCGGCGTGACGCCGCAGAACGTCTACGGCATGACCGAGAACGGTTCGCACAACTACACCATCCCGTCCGATACCGCGGACACCATTGTGTCGACATGCGGGCGCGCGTGCCGCGGATATGAGGTCCGCCTGTGGAAGCAGGACAACTGGGACGTCGAGGCCGAAGTGGGCGAGATCGGTGAGATCGGCGGGCGCGGCGGCTTGCTGATGCTGGGCTACTTCAGCAACCAGGTCGCCACGGAAACGTCGTTCAACATCCATGGCTGGTTCATGAGCGGCGACCTCGGGATCATCGACGAGAACGGCTGCATCGTGATCGTCGGGCGCAAGAAGGACCTGATCATCCGCGGCGGCCACAATATCCACCCCGCCCGTATCGAGGAACTGGCCATGCGGCATCCCCTGGTGGAGCGCGCAGCGGCCTATCCCGTGCAGGACGAACGACTCGGCGAGAAGGTCTGCCTGTCGGTTGTGCTCCGCGCGGGTCAAACGCTGGAACCGGCTGACATGCTCGCCCACCTGGCGAGCTGCGGCCTGTCGAAGTACGACATGCCGGAGTACTTCCTGGGCCTGGACCAGTTCCCGCTGACACCCAGCGGCAAGATCCTGAAACGCGATCTGGTCGAGATGACCATGCGTGGCGAACTCAAGCCGCAGGCGGTGCGCTACAAGGCCAGCGCTACAGCAGGAGCATGACCATGTCCATCGATATCAAGTTTGACGGCCCGTACGCGATCCTCACGCTCAACCGGCCCGAAGCCCGCAACGCCTTGCAGTTCACGATGATCGAAGCACTGTCGTACACGCTCGATCAGGTGGCAGCCTCCGGCGCTCGCGCGCTCATTGTGACTGGGGCCGGGCCGAAGGCGTTCTGCGCCGGCGCCGACATCAAGGAACTGATGGACCGCAGCCTGATGGCACAACGCCAGGGCGCACAGCTGGGTCAACGTATCTTCGACAAGCTGGCCAGCCTGCCGATTCCGTCGGTCGCCGTATTGCATGGCTATGCCTTTGGCGGCGGGCTGGAGCTGGCCATGGCCTGTACCTTCCGTATCGCGACGGTACATGGCCGAATGGGTCTGCCGGAGATCAAGCTCGGTCTGATCCCTGGCTACGGTGGCACGCAACGTTTGCCACGCCTCGTTGGCGAAGGCCGTGCGCTGGAGATGGTGATGTCCGGACGAACAGTCGACGCGATCGAAGCCGAGCGCATCGGATTGGTGAACCGTGTGGTGGCCGCCGGCGACCCGGCCGAACTTGGCAAGGCTTTCATGTCCGAGTTCATCGGCTATAGCCGTTGCGCCTCTCAGTTCGCAAGAGAGGCAGTGGTACGCGGCATGGAGACCACGCTCGACGCCGGACTCGAGATCGAGGCCGACCTGTCCACGCTGGCCTACCAGACGGATGACTCCGTCGAAGGCATGCGCGCCTTTATCGAGAAACGCACACCGGAGTTCAAGGATGCCTGATCTCACCCAGGGCGCCGTCATCGTGACCGGCGGGAGCCGCGGCATCGGTGCCTCCATTTCCGTGGAGCTGGCACGCGCCGGCCTGCACGTTGCCTGCCTTTCGCGTTCGGGCGAACTTCCTGACGCCGGCTCGCTCGATGCCGATGCACAGAAGCGGCTGGCGGCAATACACTGCGATATCACCGATGCCGCTTCTGTCGACGCGGCATTCGCCGAGGTGCCCACTCTGTTCGGCAAGCCGATCGTCGGCCTGGTCAACAACGCGGGCATCCACCTGCAGGGGCCGTCCGCATCGTTCCCGATCGCCGACTTCGAGCGCGTGATGCAAACCAACGCCTCGTCGGTCCTGCTCGCCAGCCAGGTGGCCTACCCCTACCTGCGCGAGGCCGGCTCGGCGCTGATCGTCAACATTGGCTCGTTCTACGACAAGCTCGGCGTGCGCGGCAATGCCGCCTATTGCGCATCCAAGGCTGCCGTCGGCGCGATCTCGCGCTGCCTGGCCGTCGAATGGGCGCGCGATGGCATACAGGTCGTCAATATCGCGCCTGGCTATATCGAGACCGATCTGAACCGCGACGAGTTGAACGAAGGTGCGCTCCAGGCATTCCTCAAGAAGCGCATTCCCGTCGGAGGCCCCGGGCAGTCCGACGATATCGGACGGCTTGCCGCCATGCTGTTCCGGCTGCCCGGCCGCTTCCTGACCGGCGAGACGCTCTATGTCGATGGCGGCCAGGGCATGGCGCTGTAGCACTAGTCCACTGAATCATTGAAATGGGAGGCGAAGGACATGTCAGGCGGGATGCAGCGCAGGCGCAAAGCGCAGCAATAGCACGGCTATTGCGAGCATTTGCAACGACGCGATGCGCCCGCATGACATGGCAGGCGCCGACCAATTTCAGTGATTCAGTGGACTGATCCGGGCGGTTCACAGCCCACCAACGGAGGAAGACATGAACATGCTGGACCGGATGGACGCGCGGCTGCCGCTATCGTCCGAGGAACGCATGCTCCTCGACAGCGTCAAGGAGCTTTGCAACACCCAGATCGCGCCACGGGCGGCCGAGTACGACCGCACCGGGGTGTTTCCCTGGGAGAACGTGAAAGCCATCAATGAACTGGGCCTGAACGCCATGTTCATCCCTGACAACTATGGCGGCGCGCAACTGTCCTTCCTGAGCTATCTCGCTTGCGTGCGGGAGATTTCGAAGGCTTGTGCCTCCACCGGTATTGTCTGGGCCACGAACTTCCACGCCATTAAGCCGCTGATCCAGTACGGGAGCGAAGAACAGAAGAGTCGTCTGCTGCCGCGCATTGCCGAAGGCGGCCTGGCGTCGCTGGCAATCACCGAGCCCTCTGCGGGATCGGATGCCACTGGCATGCGCACCACCTTTACCCCCGACGGTGACGACATCGTCATCAATGGCGGCAAGACCTTCATTACCAACGGCGACGTGGCCGACCTGTATCTGGTGTTCGGCAAATGGTCCGAGATCAGCGATCCGAAGGCCGCCATCTCCGTGCTGATTCTGGAAAAGGGCACGGAGGGTCTGCGCGTGCTCGGCACCGAGCACAAGATGGGCACCCGTGCGTCCAGCACGGCCAGCCTGGCCTTCGACGGCTGCCGCGTGCCACGCGCCAACCTTATCGGCGCTCCCGGCGAGGGCCTGCAGATCCTGTTCGGCTCGCTGAACCGCTCGCGCCCCAGCGTTGCCGCGCATGCCCTGGGCATTGCGCGCGCGGCGTTCGAGGATGCGGTCGACTACATCAACGAGCGGCGCCAGTCCGGCAAGCGGATCCTCGAGTTCCAGGGCATCCAGTTCATGCTGGCAGACCTGGCCACGGAGCTGGCCTTGTGTGAATCGTGGCTCTGGCGCGTGGCCGAGATGGTCGATGCCGGCGACCAGGATTTCGGCATCGAAGCCTCGATGCTCAAGCAACGCGCCACCGACGCGGCCATGCGCATCACGACCGATGCCGTGCAACTGTTCGGCGGCTATGGCTACTGCAACGACTACCGGGTCGAGCGGCTGATGCGCGACGCCAAGATTACCCAGATCTGGGAAGGAACCAACCAGGTGCACCGGCAGCTGATCGGGCGCAGCTTCCTGAAGAAATAGGAGACGAACGTGACAACCATTCAAACCGTCGGCGTCGCGGGCGCCGGCACCATGGGCGCGGGCATCGCCATCGTTGCGGCCCGCGCGGGCTTCAAGACCATCGTATTCGATGCCCGGCAGGATGCGCTGGACCGCGCCCGCGGCCAGACCGAAGCGTTCCTGAAGAAATCCGAGGAGCGCGGCAAGCTGCCGGCCGGCGCCGCCGCTGAGGCGTTGTCCCGCTGGGAGGGCACTACCTCACTGAGCGACCTGGCCAAATGCGACATCATCATTGAAGCCATCTTCGAGGATCTTGCAGTCAAGCATCAGTTGTTCGGCCAGCTCAATGAGGTCTGCCCGCCGGCTACCCTCTTCGCATCCAATACGTCCACGATCTCTATCACCGAAATCGCCGGCGGTTCCGGCCGGCCGGACCGCTTCGTCGGCATG
Source organism: Cupriavidus sp. FW305-3-2-15-C-LB2 (assembly GCF_058787575.1). Taxonomy (NCBI): domain Bacteria; kingdom Pseudomonadati; phylum Pseudomonadota; class Betaproteobacteria; order Burkholderiales; family Burkholderiaceae; genus Cupriavidus; species Cupriavidus sp. FW305-3-2-15-C-LB2. The sequence continues at coordinate 164,464 of NZ_JBYSZW010000003.1, read as the reverse complement.
CATTTCTGCCTGCCTGCGCAGCTGATGAAGCTGATCGAGATGTCGCCAGGCCTGGCCACTTCGGATGAGACCTTCCAGAAAGCGTGGGCCTTTGCCGAGGCAATGGGACAGAAGCCGGTGGCCACACAGGATACGCCGGGCTTCATCCTCAACTACTTCCTGATCCCGTTCAATAACGATGCGATCCGGCTGGTGGAACAAGGCGTCGCCGAGCCGGCCGACATCGACACCGCCATCAAGACTGCGCTGGGCTATCCGATGGGCCCGCTCGAGCTGCTGGACCTGGTCGGCATGGACACCCAGAAGCTGCTGTGCGAAGCCATGCATGGCCTGACCCACGAGCCGCGCGCCGCCTGCCCGCCGCTGGTGCGCCGCATGATCGCCGCCAGGCGCCTGGGCAAGAAGACCGGCAAAGGCTTCCATACCTACGGCGACACCAAGATGTTTGGAGCCTGATATGCGCTACGAAATCATACAAGCTGGCGAGAGCCGTTCCTTTCCCGAATCCCATCCCTTCCTCGAACAGGCAGCGGCGCAAGGCGACGGGCTGGTCTACCTCGGTTCGCAAGCCGGTCGCGCCTACAGCGTAGGCAAAGGACACGAAGCGCGCACCTTTGTCGCCATCGAGCTGGGCACCGAATGCCTGGGCATCCACACAGGCGAGAGCCGCGGCGTCGAAGGCTCCAATGTGGTTGGATTCGCCCGCTTTCGTCTCGGCGACGCCGACCCGAGCCCGCTGGTGGAACTCGTCAGGCAACCGGGCACGACCCCTGGCGCGATCGAAGCCGCCAAGGTGGTGTTCCAGGCTGCGGGGCTGGTTGTCGCGGTATGTCATGACTTTCCGGGTCGCATCGTCGACCGGCTGATCCGCCCGTACTTCAATGCGGCGCTGCGCCGCCTGGACGAGAAACTGGCCAGCGCCGATGACCTGGACAAGACCTTGTGCCTGGGCCTCGGCTACCCGGAGGGTCCGATCTCGCTGCTGGAACGGACTGGCCTGGCGCACCATTTCCGTGTCACTCAAGCCTTGCATGAAGCTCTCGGGCAGGAGCCTTATGCCCCGGCGCGGCGCGCGCGCGTCGCAGCGGAGCGCGAGGAACGCGAAGAGCGGGTAAAGCGATGATTGCCATGAGCCAACCCCTGACCGGTGTGAAGGTGCTGGATTTCAGCACCCTCCTGCCCGGACCGCTGTGCTCGCTGCTGCTGGCCGAGGCGGGAGCCGAAGTCATCAAGTTCGAGCGCCCCGGCCGTGGCGACGAAATGCGCGCGTATGAGCCGAAGGTCGATGACGACAGCGCGAATTTCGTGCTGCTCAACCGCGGCAAGCAATCTGTCGCGATCGACCTGAAGGCGCCTGAGACGCTGAGCCAGTTGACGCCGTTGATCCGCGATGCCGATGTCCTGATCGAGCAGTTCCGTCCCGGCGTCATGGATCGTCTGGGCCTCGGCTATGCAGCGCTTTCGGAAATCAACCCACGGCTGGTCTACTGCTCGATCACCGGCTTCGGACAGTACGGCCCGCGCGCATCAGAAGCCGCGCATGACCTGAACTATGTGGCGGCATCCGGCACGCTGTCGCTGACTGCCGGCAACGATGGTGCGCCGGTCCTGCCGCCTGCCCTCATTGCCGACATTGCTGGCGGCACCTATCCGGCCATGATCAATATCCTGCTCGCCTTGCGTCAGCGCGACCAGACCGGCAGGGGCGTTCACCTGGATGTGGCCATGGCCGACAACCTCTTTACGTTCCAGTACTGGGGGCTTGGCAACGGCGCGCTGGGATCGTGGCCCGCACCGGCGTCGGAGCTGGTCACGGGAGGCACGCCGCGCTACCAGATCTACCGTACCGCCGATGGTGCCTTCCTGGCGGCCGCGCCACTGGAAGACAAGTTCTGGGACAACTTCGTCGCACTGGTCGGGCTGGATGCGGACGCGCTGGCGCGGATGTCACCGGACCAGGCCATCGGTGCCGTTGCGGCGGCCATTTCCCGGCACCCGGTTGCCTATTGGGAAGACCGCTTCGCCGGGCAAGACGTCTGCACCAGCCGTGTGGTCAGTCTGGAAGAAGCCCGGCACGATCCGCATTTCCGGGAACGCGGCCTGTTTGACCGCACCGCTACCACTGCGGCGAACGGGAGCATGCCGGCATTGCCGGTGCCCATCGATGCCGCCTTTCGCAGCCAGGATCGCTCCGCCGCGTCCCCGGCCCTGGGAGCACACAACCAACTTCTGAATCGCTGAGGTCCAGCCGACATGAAAGCCATCGTCATCCAGGAATTCAATGCACCAGACGCCGTCACCATCGGCGACCTTCCCGACCCGCAGGTTGGCGACGGCGACGTGCTCGTCGAAGTCCGAGCCGCCGCGGTCAACTATCCCGACGTGCTGGTGGTGCAGGGCAAGTATCAGATCCTGCCGCAACGCCCGTTCGCACCGGGCAAGGATGCCGCCGGCGTGGTACGCGCCGTCGGTGCCAATGTCACCCATGTCCAACCTGGCGATCGCGTGGTGGCGCAACTGGAATATGGCGCGTTCGCCGAGCTCGTCAGCGTGCCTGCCGATTCATGCTTCCGCATCCCCGATGCCATGCCGTTCGAAGACGCTGCCGCGATGGGGCTGGCATATCAGACCGCCTACTTCGCCCTGGTGGAACGTGGCGGATTCCGTGCCGGCGAGACTGTGCTTGTCACCGGGGCTGCCGGCGGCGTCGGCTCGGCGGCCATCCAGATCGTCAAGGGTCTCGGCGGCATCGCGCTGGCCGGCGTCAGCGGTGCCGAGCACGCGCAGGCGGCACGGGAACTGGGAGCCGACGCAGTGATCGATCTTTCCGCCCCTGACCTGCGCGAATCGCTGCGCGAGCAGGTGCGCAATGCCACCTCGGGCCATGGCGCCGATGTGGTGCTTGACACCCTGGGCGGCGATGTCTTCGATGCCGCACTGCGTGCGATCGCATGGTGCGGCCGCGCGGTGGTCATTGGCTTCGCGGCCGGCCGCATCCCCGAGATCAAGGCCAACTATCTGCTGCTCAAGAACATTGGCGTCAGTGGCCTGCAGTGGAGCGACTATCGCGATCGCCAGCCGGAAAAGGTGCTGGCCGTACAGCAAGAGATCTTCAAGCTGTATCAGCAAGGTGCGCTCAGGCCGAAGATCGCCGGTGCCCTGCCCCTTTCCCGTGCCGGTGAAGCGCTGGCGCAGCTCGCCTCCGGGCAGGTGTCCGGCAAGTACGTGCTGACGCTGAACTGAGGCTTACCGAACAACCCTGGGCGAATGCCATGCCCGTCTGCAGCCGTGGGTTCCTCCTCACGGCTGCAGTGCTTTGCGGCGTCGCCCACCATCTCCTGCGATCCGGACATCATGAACACAACCTCTCCTTCGATCACCGCTATCCAGACACTGGGCATCGTCGGCACCGGCGCCATGGGCCGCGGCATCGCCCAGATCGCCGCGCAGGCAGGCCTGACCGTCAACCTGTACGACGCCAACCCGCAAGCGGTGGAAGCGGCACGCAAGTACCTGCAGGATACGCTCGGCAAGCTGGCCGAAAAGGGCAAGATCTCGGCGGCTGACGCCCAGGCCACGCTGGGCCGCGTGAAGCCGTGCGGCGCGCTGGAAGACCTGGCCGGCTGCGACATGGTGGTGGAAGCCATCGTCGAGAAGCTCGAAGTGAAGCGAGATCTCGTGGCGAAGCTGGAAGCCGTGCTGCGTCCTGACGTGGTCATCGCCTCGAACACCTCGTCGCTGTCGATCACCGCGATCGCCGTGGGCGCAAAGGAACCGGGCCGCGTGGTCGGCTACCACTTCTTCAACCCGGTGCCGCTGATGAAGGTGGTCGAGGTCATCGACGGCCTGTCCGGCAACCCGGCCGTGGGCGATGCGCTGATGGCGCTGTCGCGCCGCATGGGCCATACGCCGGTGCGCTGCAAGGACATGCCGGGCTTTATCGTCAACCATGCCGGCCGCGGCATGAATATCGAAGGCATCAAGGTCGCGCAGGAAGGCGTGGCGGAGTTCGCCGACATCGACAACATCATGCGCGAGCAGGCCGGCTTCCGCATGGGGCCGTTCGAGCTGATGGACCTGACCGGGCTGGACGTGTCGCACCCGGTGATGGAATCGATCTACAACCAGTTCTACCAGGAGCCGCGCTACCGCCCGTCGCCGATCACGGCGATCCGCTCGGTTGGCGGGCTGGTCGGCCGAAAGGCCGGCGCCGGCTTCTACCGCTACGTGGATGGCCAGAAGCAGGTCCCGGCCACGGCCGCGGCCGCGGTCCCGTCGGCCCGTCCGGCCAGCGTGTGGGTCAGCCGCGCCAGCGAACGCGGCCATGCCATGGTGACGAAGCTGCTCGGCGCGCTCGGTATCACGCCTGAAAGTGGCGACCAGCCTTCCGCCGAGGCACTGATCGTCGTCACGCCGCTGGGCCTGGACGCGACCACCACCGCGCTCCAGCAGGGCCTGGACGCCTCGCGCACGGTGGCCATCGACACCCTCCTGCCGTTCGAGGCCACCAAGCGCCGCACGCTGATGACCACGCCGGCCACTGGCGCCGCCGCGCGCGACGCCGCGCACGGCCTGTTCGCGAGCGACGGCGTGCCGGTCACGGTGATCCGCGACTCGGCCGGCTTCGTGGCCCAGCGCGTGCTCTGCTGCATCATCAACATCGCCAGCGATATCGCGCAGCAGCGCATTGCCTCGCCCGCGGACATCGACCTGGCCGTGAACCTGGGCCTGGGCTACCCGAAGGGCCCGCTGGCCCTGGGCGACGCCGTCGGCCCGCAACTGGTGCTGGAGACGCTGCGCAACATGGAAGCCCTGACCGGCGACATGCGCTACCGCCCGAGCCCGTGGCTGTGGCGCCGCGCCGGCCTGGGCCTGTCGCTGCTGACGGACGAGGCTTGATCGCCCCCCGACCATCAAAGACCGCAGTGCAGCCAGAGGTCGCTCCCCTTTCGCTCATTCTCCAATCGCCAGCGTATGCGCGTGTCCATCTGCGCGGGCTGCGTTTCCCGTTCCCCGTGATTGCAGAGGTCATCGAAGGTGATTGTGAGCTCAACGTGCCGGGTCAGATGCGTGCAACCCACGACGGTGGATGGCACGCGATCCGCCCGCTCGAGTCGCCACACCTTGTGCTGGCAGAGCGCGCCCGCGTAGCGTTCCGGCAGCTGCCGTGGTCCGGTCAGCGGATACGGGTAGAAGAGCGATCGCACAAGCCAATTGCGAGTAGCCTGGCTATGGCGGTGTTCCAGGCACCGCAAAAGCCGTGGCGGCTCGCATCGGCGTCGCGAGAGCTCCGCATCGATCAGGCGGGTCAATTGTCCCGAACCTTGTTGAGTGAAGGCGAGAGCTTTGTCGATCTGGTGGCGACGCAGCGCCTGATGCGCGCGCTGTTTGACCTCGCCGGCGCCGACCGGGAAGCTGCAAGGGTCGGATCCTATGGCTTCCCGGATCGCGCTCGCTTCGAAGATGCGATCTTCGATCGATTCGGGGTGAACGCTTCACTGCTGCATCGTCTGCTGAATGGCCGCTAGCAAGGGCGAACAACCTGCCCGCGGCGCCCCGTAGCGATGACTTAGCCGGCCGACCGCGTGCTGCCGGCCGTCTTTCTAGCAATCATCGTCCGGACGGAAGCCGGCCAAGGACCGCCCCAACCAGTCCTTTCCGGAACAACAGAACGCACAGAATGAAAATGACACCGGTCACGAGCGTCACTGACTCGCCAAGGGATGCGAACCAGTCGATCCCGGTGACATTGGCAAGTCCGGCACCTATCTCGCCCAGCTTGTTCTCCAGGATCACAATGACGAGCGCACCGGCGACTGGCCCGCTCAACGTCCCCATCCCGCCCACCAGCGTCATCAGGATGACTGCCCCCGACATGGTCCAATGGACGTCGGCCAGCGTCGCAAAGCCAAGCACCAGCGCTTTCATCGCTCCCGCCAGTCCCGCCAGCGCGGCCGACAGCACGAAGGCCATCAGCTTGAAGCGGTCTGTACTGTAGCCCAGCGAGATGGCGCGACTCTCGTTCTCCTTGACCGCCTGGAGGAGCTGGCCAAACGGGGAACTGACTATGCGGGCAATCAGCACCATCGCTGCGACAAAGACGGCGACAACGACATAGTAGAAGCTGACATCCGATGACAGGTCGATCACCCCGAACAACGCGCCGCGCGGAACGCCTTGCAAGCCGTCCTCGCCGCCCGTTTGCGGTGTCTGCAGGCAAATGAAAAAGAACATCTGTGCCAGCGCGAGCGTGATCATGGCGAAGTAGATGCCCTGGCGGCGGATTGCCAGCACGCCCATCAGAAATCCAATCGCTACGGCGGTTGCCACGCCGATCAGCAGGCTGACCTCCGTCGTGACATGCCAGTTCTTGATCGCATACCCGGCTATGTAGCCCGCGCCGCCGAACAAGGCGGCATGGCCGAACGACAGCAAGCCGGTGTAGCCGAGCAGCAGGTTGAATGCCGCGGCAAACAGCGCAAAGCACAGGATCTTCATCACGAAGACCGGATAGAAGCCAAGATGGGGCGCCAGCAACAGCAGTGCAACCAGCACGATGGAGATGTATGCCGGCGCCCGGCTTCGCACCAACGCGTCCCCACCGGCCGCCGAGGTCACCGTTGAAGGGAGAGAGAATTCGGTCATCACTTTTCCTTGCCAAACAGCCCCGCCGGACGAAGCAGCAGGACAATCACCATTACAACAAAGACCACCGTTGACGACGCTTCCGGGTAGACCACCTTGGTCAGCCCCTCGATCACGCCCAGGCCCAGACCGGTGACGATGGCGCCGAGGATCGAGCCCATTCCACCGATCACTACAACTGCAAACACCACGATGATCAGGTTCTGTCCCATCAGCGGCGACACCTGGATCACCGGCGCGGCCAGCACCCCGGCGAACGCAGCCAGTGCCACGCCGAAGCCGTAGGTCAGGGTGACCATCAGCGGCACATTGACGCCGAACGCCTCGACGACCTTGGGGTTCTCGGTGCCCGCACGCAGGTAGGCGCCCAGCTTGGTCTTCTCGATCACGAACCACGTGCCCAGGCAGACCGTGATGGAAGCCACCACGACCCAGGCGCGATAGTTCGGCAGGTGCATAAAGCCAACGTCGGTAGCGCCCTGCAGCAGCTCGGGCGCGGAGTAAGGCTGGCCCGAGACGCCGTAGATTGACCGGAACACGCCTTCGATCACCAGCGTAATACCCAGCGTGAGCAGCAGACCGTAAATATGGTCTAGCTTGTAGATCCAGCGCAGCATCGTCTTTTCGATCAGCACGCCCAACAAGCCGATGACCAGGGGCGACAGCAGCAGCATTGCCCAGTAGCTCAGCCCGACGTACTCCATGCCGGCCCACGCCAGCAGAGCGCCCAGCATGAACAGCGCACCGTGCGCGAAGTTGATCACGTTGAGCAATCCAAAGATCACCGCCAACCCCAAGCTTAGCATTGCGTAGAACGCGCCATTCGCCAGGCCGAGCAGCAACTGCGACATCAAAGCCGGCAGGGGAATTCCAAAATCAAGGTTCATTGCACTTCCCCTCGTTACACGCCGAGCAGCTCATTGAGCACCGGCATCTTGTCCTGCAGCTCGTCGGCGGCAAAGCGCTCGACGATCGCGCCGTGCTCCATCAGGTAGAAGCGGTCGGCCAGCGGCGCGGCGAATCGGAAATTCTGCTCCACCATTACCACCGTGTAGCCCTTCTTCTTGAGCATCAAGATCATGCGCGCCAGGGCCTGCACAATCACAGGCGCCAGCCCTTCCGAGATCTCGTCAAGCAGGAGCAGGTTCGCCCCGGTACGCAAGATCCGGCCCACGGCAAGCATCTGCTGTTCACCGCCGGAGAGGCGCGTGCCCTGGCTCTGCTTGCGCTCCATCAGGTTCGGGAACATGTCGTAGATCTCGGCCTTGCTCATGCCTTTTCCCGCATTGGCGCTCTTGAGTTCCGGCGGCAGCAGCAGGTTCTCTTCGCAGGACAGGCTTGAGAAGATCGCCCGCTCTTCGGGACAGTAGCCAATGCCGTAGTGCGCGATCTTGTGTGTCGGCAGGCCGATGGTTTCGTGGCCGTTGACCTTGATCGATCCCTTGCGCGTACCGGTGAGTCCCATGATCGCGCGCAGCGTTGTCGTGCGCCCGGCACCATTGCGCCCAAGCAGCGTGACCACTTCGCCACGATTGACGGTCAGGTCCACACCATGCAGGATGTGCGACTCGCCGTACCAGGCATGCAGGTCCCTGATCTCGAGGGCCGGGGTGTTGTCGTTTGCCATTACTTTTTCCCCCTCAATGCGCGCCTTGCAGCTCGGCGTCGGCCGTACCCATGTAGGCTTCCATGACGCGCGAATCCTTCGAGACTTCGGCGTAAGGGCCCTCGGCCAGAATCGCACCGCGTTGCAGTACGGTGATCTTGTCGGCAATCGACGACACGACATTCATGTTGTGCTCGACCATCAGGATCGTGCGGCCGGCAGAAACCTGCTTGATCAGCTGGGTCACGCGATCCACGTCCTCATGGCCCATGCCCTGCGTCGGCTCATCGAGCAGCATCAGTTCCGGCTCCATCGCGAGGGTGGTCGCGATCTCGAGCGCACGCTTGCGGCCGTAAGGCAGGTTGACAGTGATGGTCTCGGCGAACTCGGTCAGCCCGACTTGTTCGAGCAAATCCATCGCGCGGGCATTTAGCACGTCGAGCGAACGCTTGCTGCGCCAGAACTGGTAGGCAGTACCCAGTTGACGCTGCAGGCCGATGCGTACGTTCTCGCGTACGGTCAGGTGCGGGAACACCGCGGAAATCTGAAACGAGCGGATCACGCCCCGCCGCGCAATCTGCGCTGGCTTTTCGCGCGTGATGTCGATGCCGTTGAACAGAATGGTGCCGGCGGTCGGCTCCAGGAACTTGGTCAGCAGGTTGAAGCAGGTGGTCTTGCCCGCGCCGTTCGGCCCGATCAAGGCGTGGATCGAGCCGCGGCGTACATTCAGGTCGACTTCACTGACGGCAGTAAAGCCTCTGAATGACTTGGACAACCGCTGCGTCTGCAGAATGAAATCCGGCATAACAGGAGCAAAGCCAATCTGGAGAAAAAGGAAGCGTCTTCCGCGCGGCCGGGGCGACGCAGCGGCCGTGGAAAGACGCCCGGAGAGTGCGTAGAAGCGTGGCCAGCTGCCTGGCCACCTCAAGTTCCCTAGTGCGTCAGCCCTTGAGCGGACAGGCGCTCTTTTCCAGTGGCTCGAAGGCCTTGTCCTTGGGGATGATCTTGCGGATCTTCAGCAGGTCCCATTCGCCCTTGGACTCAGACGGCTTCTTGGCTTCAGCCAGGTACATGTCATGCGCCATCAGCCCGTTTGCCAGAATGCGGCCGTCCTTGGCAAAGAAGTCATTGACCGGCGTCGCGCGCATCTTCGCCATGACCTTGTCGGGGTCCGCGCTACCTGCCGCCTGTACCGCCTTCAGGTAGTGCGTCACCGCGGAGTACATACCGGCCTGAACCATGGTCGGCATCATCTTGGTCTGTGCGAAGAACTTCTTGCCAAAAGCGCGGGTCTCGTCGTTGTAGTCCCAGTAGAATGCCGTGGTGAACTGCAGTCCCTGCGCCGCCTTCAGGCCCATGCCTTTCAGGTCGCTATCGAAAATCAGCAGCGGCGCCACCACCTGCTTGCCAGTCCCGAGTCCGAACTCCGAAGCCTGGCGAACCGCATTCTGTGTATCGCGTCCCGCGTTGGCCAATGCAATCACCTGCGCATTTGACGCCTGTGCCTGCAGCAGGAACGATGCGAAGTCCGATGCCGCAAGCGGATGGCGGACCTTGCCGGCAACCTTCCCGCCCAGCTGCTCCACCACATTGATGGCATTCGACTCGAGCGAATGGCCGAATGCATAGTCGGCGGTGATGAAGAACCAGTCCTTCTTGCCTTCTTCCAGGATTGCGCGTGCCGTGCCGTTTGCCAGCGCGTAGGTGTTGTACACGTAGTGAATACCGTAAGGCGAGCACTGCTTGCCCGTCAGTTCCGTAGTGGCGGAACCCGCGAAGATCGTGATCTTCTTTTTGCTCTCGCCAAGTTTCTGCAGCGCCAGCGCCGAGGCCGAGTCGGTGGACTCGATGATCATTTCGACGTTGTTCCGGTCATACCACTCCCGGGCACGGGTGGAAGCAATATCGACCTTGTTCTGGTAGTCGGCACCCAACACCTCGATGGGCCGGTCCAGAACCTTACCGCCGAAGTCCTGAACCGCCATCTTGACGGCTGCGATACCGCCAGGACCGCCGATGCCGGAATAGACCCCGGACATATCTACCAAGGCGCCGATGCGGAATGGCTCCGCGGCGGAAGCCAACTGGCAAATCGCCGTCAGTGCGGCGAGTGCGCCGAAGCGCAGTGCGGGTGCATTCATGGATGTCTCCAATCGTTCGTTATCATGACGGACAGCGTTTTCCTCGAACACATTCACCGTCCATACCCGCTATCTGCAACTTCGGTGCCAGGTCCAATTACGTCCGTTTTAGCCATAAATATGCCCTTGGAGGTGTATTCGCCCCCCGCTGAGTACACTCGTGCCTGCGAACATGTATTTACCGAAGACAGTCCCAAGGCAGGCCATCGGCTACAAGTCCGGCATGCAAACCTTCTGCAAGCGCACAGCAGCGAACTCTCCTTGAAGCAGTTCTTGAAATTTTGATAGATCCGTGCAGCCAGGTTCCCTCGAAGCTCTCTGAGAAGCCTGTGAGTTCATCGTACTGGCAGCCGGCGGCGATCGCGTCGGAAGCCGCCTCGGCGCACAGCATGCCGCTCTTGATGGCGGCGTGACTGCCCTTGAGGCGCGCCGCATTCAGAAAGCCGGCGTCGCAACCGACGAGTGCGCCGTACGATCCTTTCAAGGACTTCGCCTACCTCACCGTTGCCGTGCAGGCGCCCAACGTCCTTTCGGTGCCAGCAAACTCCCGCTTCAAGACCATTCAGGACAACATCGTTTCCTACGAGAAGGCCAATCCCTGAGACGAAGACGTCCGCATCTGCCGGAAACGGGACAAGCGACCATCTCACCGCGGATCTGTTCTGGCAGAAAGGATCTGTTCTGGCAGAAAACCGGCACAACCGGGATCCACATACGTACATGGGCGGCGCCCCGGCGAAGAACGACCTGCCTGGCGGACAGGTCGACGCCACCTTCATGAATCTCAATACAGCGGTCCCGCACATCAAGGCAGGCAAGCTGCGCGCTCGCCTATCCTGCCCGACGTGCCGACCATGGAAGAGTCCGTCGTCAAGGGCGTGACGGTCTACTCCTGGCAAGCGGTTGCTATGTTCCGTTGACTAACTCGAGCATGAAGATGCTCGGCACTACATCGCAGTTGCATCGCCTGACGGCCGGAAAAGGCTGTATCGCTCAGTGAATCGCTCTGCTCAGCTAGTATCTACATCTGAGCTTCTTTGTGATGCGCCGCCCACTTGCCGGCGGCCGATGGGTTCCCGGCGCGCAGGGGCACCGTCGGAGGCTGCAGCCCGCCCGACGCGGAAAACGAACGCGCAGACCTGCCGCCACAGGAAGAAGGTCCGGCGGCGTGGCGCCGACCTATTTGTCATCGAAGAGCCAACCCACGGGAATCGCCCCGTTGATCTTGACGTCGAGGAGCACAGGCCCCTCGGGGTTCCTGAGCATCGGCGCTGCCTGTTCCAGGTCCTGCATGCTGCGAATGGTGGCCGTCTGGAAGCCCAAGGCCTCGGCAATCGGCGCAAAGTCGATATCCAGGAAAACCGTCTTTGCGGTCGGCATGTTCTGCAGCTTGAGGAAGTGGACTTCCGCGCCATAGGCACAGTCGTTCATCAGGATCACGACGAGCGGAATATCTTCCCGAACCACGGTCTCCAGCTCACCGAGCGTCATCAGCAGGCCACCGTCACCGATCACTAGTACAGTGGTGGCATCGGGTTCGCCGCGCGCGTAACCCAGTGCCGCGCCGATGCCCAGGCCGATCGAGGCGAAGTCTGTGGCCTGGCGGATGCTGCGTGGATCGGGAACGCTCAAGTAGGGCAACGCCTGCAGGAAATTGCCGGCGTCGTACACGACGTTACGGTTGCGCGGCAGGATGTTGTCCAGCGCGAGCGCGGCCGCGCGTGCATCGACGGTTCGGGGGGTGTGCTGCGGCGTGAAGTCCTTGTCCAGCGTGAAGCTGTCGAGCCAGCTCCGGTAGGACTCGCCGTGGAATTCCTTGATCTCCGGGCGGCGAGCGGGAACCGACTCAAGCAGCGCCTGGGCCGCGAGCTTTGCATCGGCCACCATGGCCACGTCGGCATCCAGCCAGCGTCCGATGTTGGCGCGGGTGCTGTCGACGTGAATCACGGGCACCTCGGTCGGTATAGCCGTTCCCATGGAGGTGGTCCGGCCGTTCAGACCGGCGCCGAACGCAAGAATGCAGTCCGCCTGCTCGATCAGCCGGCGTCCGCCGGCATGGGAATAGGAGCCCACCAGCCCGCAGTCCATCGGGTGGCCTTGGAATAGATCCTTGGCCTTGAGCGTCGTGCTGAGTGCCGCCCCCAGGTGTTCGGCCAGGGCGATCAGGTCTTCTCGCGCTCCGGCCTCGTAGGCCCCCCAGCCAGCGATGATCAGGGGGCGCTTGCTCGCGGCCAGCAGTGTGGACGCGGCCGCGAGCGCCGTCTTGCGCGGAGGACGCCTGATTATGGTCGGGGGCGGCGCGAGCGTCGGGGTGGTGGCCGAGAGGTCGACGCTGGCCCGCTGTACGTCGGTTGGCAGCAGCAGTGCCGCCGCGCCGGCATGGGCGGCACTGACCGCCTGCGCGAGCACCTGGCGGGCGCTATGGGCGTCCCTCGCGACGAAGGGCTCGAGTCCGGCTGAACGCAGCGCGCCCACGGCGTCGAAGGCCTTCAGGTCGGGGCCACAGCTGTGAGCGGGCGGCCGAAGCGCCGCGTCACCGAAGATCATCAACACCCCCGAACGGCTGCGTTGCGCATAGGTGGCCGCGTGCATGGAGTTCGCGGCGGCGGGGCCCCGTCCCAGCACCGCGACGCCCAGCTTGCCGGTGGCAGCCGCATAACCGTCGGCCATGGCGATCGCGGTGTTCTCATGTCGGCTGCCATGGAACTGAATGCCTATGGAGTCCAGGGTTGCGACGAAGAGTGCCGTATCGTCGCTAATCAAGCCGAACGCGACCTCCACGCCCATCGTCTTGATGTCCTGAGCCAATGCCTCATACACGGGCACGAGTTTCTGAGTCAATTTATCTACCTCCAACGATTGCCACACACTGCTGCCTGGGCCAGAAGGCCGTGGGTTTCAGTATCGAATGCTTGGTACAGCAACTTGCGTGTGCCACGCGATGACCACGGTGAATCTGTTGGACACTCTTTGCATCCCAGCCTATGGCGTGCGAGGCAGTGTATTCCGTGAACACAACCTGTCCATGTCGCGGACATGAAGTCGCCATGCGTGTCGCTGCCGCTTCAGGTCATCAGCACACGGCCCGAGCTGATCGATGCTCGCGCTTCCGGTGCGAGCGCGTGCGCCCGATCCATGAGGCTCTTGATCAAGCCCCCATCCCGCATGCTCGATACCAAACGCCCCGCTCGCCGAATGAGTAGCGGGGCGTTTCGGCAAAGGCGCTGGCTCAGTTGACAGCTGTCTTCGTGGCATCCTTATGCCAGGTGAAGACCACGAACTGGAACGACTTCAGGTCGCCCTGGGCATCGTATTCGACCTTGCCGATCGGGGTCTGGAAGGTCTTCTGGTGCATGAAGGCCGCAACCTTGGCGGGATCGGTGCTCTTGGTTTCACTGATCGCATCGGCGATGATCTTCACGCCCGCGTATGCGGACATCTGGAACGGACCATTGACGTCACGCTTCTTGTCGGCAAAGGCCTTGACAAGCGCAGCATTGGCCGGATCGGCCGAGAAATTGGCCGGCAGCGTCACCAGCATACCCTCGGAGGCCGCTCCGCCAATCGATGTCACATCCTTGTTGCCCACGCCCTCCGGTCCCATGAAGGTTGCCTTCACGCTCTGCTCCCGCGCCTGGCGCAGCAGCAGCCCCATTTCGGGGTGGTAGCCGCCGAAGTAGACGAAGTCCACACCCTGCGACTTGAGCTTGGTGATGATGGCCGAGTAGTCGGTATCACCTGCATTGAGGCCCTCGAACAGAACCACCGGTACCTTGGCAGCATCCAGCTCTTTTTTCACCGCAGCAGCAATGCCCTGACCATAGGACTGCTTGTCGTGCAGCACGGCCACCTTCTTGGGCTTGACCTTGGCGATGATGTACTGGGCGGCGACAGGCGCCTGCTGGTCGTCACGGCCGATGGTGCGGAAGATGAGCTTGCGCTTCTTGCCCTCGGTGATTTGCGGCGCAGTGGCAGTCGGAGTCACCATCACAACGCCTTCGTTCTCGTAGATCTCGGAAGTCGGGATAGTCGAGCCGGAGCAGACATGTCCGATGACGAACTTGATGCCCTGGCTCACGATCTTGTTCGCCACTGCTACGGCCTGCTTCGGTTCGCAGGCATCGTCCATGATGACAGGTTCGAGCTTGTTCCCACCGGCTCCGCCAGCGGCATTGATCAGTTCGATAGCGGTCAGGGCTCCGGCTTTGATCATGTCGCCGTTCTGGGCCATGGGACCGTTCATGGGGCCGGCAATGGCAATTTTGACCGTCTGGGCCTGTGCCGACAGGCCAAGGAAGGTCAACACAACTGCCGTCCCGATCGAGCGAAGGTTCTTTGTGGATTTCATGGATGTCTCCTGGGTTGAAAAAGTCAAGGGTGCTCGACTGGTGTGCGGCTTTCATTGCGCCGCTTCCAAGGTGTACCCTGAAGCGAAGGCACGCGCTCAGGTCAGAGCATCAGCACGAGGCAGCCGGCCGTGTGGCGGCGTTCTAGCGCGCGACCACCAGGGGTGTGGATGCTGACTACTTGAGCCATTGATGTTCTCCTAGTGGCTCTTGTTGCGGACACTGTCCGGGCTTGAGGTCACACGCCCGCAGACTTCAGTTTTCGAACTGCCTGGGCCAGACGGCGCACCCCTTCGGCGAGCCGCTCAGGAGAATTGGCGGTGAAGTTCAGTCGAAGCGCGTTGCGGCTTTTCACCCAAGGATCAAATGCGCTACCCGGCCCTGCAAGGACACCGACTTCGGTGCCGACGGACACAAGGCGATCAGTGTCCATCGAAGGATCCCGCGCGGTGGCCCACACGAACATTCCACCAACAGGCACCTCCCACACAAACCATTCGGCAAGGTGTTCCGCCATGGCAGCGCAGAGTGCGTCGCGCCGCTCCCGATACAATTCGACCATCCGAGGGCTCAGCCGCTCCATCAGACCGCTGTCAATGGCGGCCAGGGCAATCCGCTGATTGAGGCCGCTCGAGCAGAGATCCGCACCTTGCTTTGCCGCGGACAGCATCTGGATCATCTGGGGGGCTGCGATGATCCAGCCAACACGAAGCCCCGGCGCCAACTCCTTCGAGACGCTGCCCAGATGGATGATGGGACCTTCGTACCCTCCCTTCCCCAAGCGCTCAGCCGAGAGTTCGATCATCCGAGGCAAAGGCACTCCCTCGTATTGGAGGGCGCAGTAGGGATCGTCCTCGACTAGCCACACTCCCGTCCGGTGGGCGGCATCGACCATCGCATTGCGGACCGAGACGCCAACCAACCTGCCTGTAGGGTTGGAGAAGTTCGGCACCGAGTAGACGAACTGCGCACCCTCGAAGGAGGACAGGGGGTCGAACGCGTCGTCTTCCAGCACAAGATTGCGATACCGAGGTGCCCGTGGCCTCCAGGCGTCCATAGCGCCGACATAGCTGGGGAACTGGGCAGCAATGACGTCCCCCTGCTCGATCAGCACCTTCCCAATGAGATCCAGACTCTGGGTGCCGCTGGCGGTAAGCAGGACGTTTTCACGCCGCAACCGCAGCACAGGCGAGCTGTAGCGCGTGGCAATCGCATCGCGCAGCTCCGGAAGACCATCGGTGGGAGCATACCCGAGGCAATCCTGCGGATGCTTCAAGATCACCTCCCGAGCGTAAGTGGCCAACTCCTCAGTCGGAAAAACTGTCGGCTCGGGCAATCCCCCGGCAAGATTGATCAAACCCGGAATACGCCCGGCGGCGACAAAGCGAGCCGTCAGGTCGTTCCTTGTCGCCAGCCACGCGGCGTAGCGGGGTCCCTTGACAGCGACCACGAGGGATTGGTGCGCCAGTTTAGTCATCCTGGAAGCCTTTCTCGGGCGCCATGGACGCTTCGACAGGGTCCGTGGCGAATACGAACTCACACTCACCCCAACCGTCGGGGGGCGGCCGGTGCCAACAACCATCCTGCCACCTCTTCAAGCGGGGTCTCTCTGTCTTCGAAAACGCATGATCCAAGCGGAACTGTCCGCGTCGAATACACATGGGTGACAGTACCGACAACAGTACCGCTGGCTAACACCATCCGTATTGCTCTGATTTGCGGAGCCGTTGCACCACCTTGGGAATATTTCGGGCGCCGGACAACCCATCCAAATCGCTCAGGCCACTTGATGTCAGCCTTGACAGGGCACACAAAATGGCCTGCCCGATTGTTTTGCGATACGGCATCACCATGGGCCGGGCGACGTTGCCTGTCAGATCAGATCTGAGAGTCCCGACCGACGAAATGACTGCCCGACAGGGATCCCGTACGATACTGTTTCTCAACGCCAAGATCGGGCGCCAATGCACGACAACGGCAAGGCCGAAGCGGCACATCTTTTGCATGTGACTGGCTGACCGTGAGCCTCCCTGCGTCCCAACAAACCGCCCTTGAGTCCGTAAATGACAGAGCAGCCAACGCACCGATGTATCAAAATGCCTTTACAGACTCCCGATGGATGGGCTCAACCGTGCGATGCCCGAGTAAACTAGGGGTGAAAAAAATGGAGACTTCCGCGATCCATGTGAGCGAGGTCCTTTCTCAGACCAGCGCTCGTCTTTGGCGCAAGGGAACGGCCGCGTGCGGCCTTGCCTTTGCGGAATGGGAGTGGCGGGACGCTGAAGGTTGGGCGAACTACGACCAGCCGGATCACCATACGCTGAGCGTGTATCTTGACGGTGGAGACAAGATCGTCCGTGCGGACAGGCAACTGCTTGGAGGAGGTCCCGACAAGTTTTGTTTGATGCCTGCGGGACATGCAAGCCGGTGGCACGTCGGGGGACCGATTCGAATGTTCCATCTCTACATCGATCCGGCTGTTCTCGCCTACCAGGCCCATGCAGCATTCGACATCACCCCGCGCCGGATCGATCTGCAGGATCTCACGTTCGTTGATGACCCGGCGCTCGCAATGATCGTGAGAGGAGCCGTCCTTCCCCTCGACTGGTCCGATCTCGCCGATCGAATGGCGCTCGAATCAGCCTGCCATTTGCTTCTTCATCGCCTGCTGCGCCACCACACCAACCGAGCAACAACAGAGGTCATAAAAGGCCGCTTGGCTCCCGCTGTCCAGAGAAACATTATCGAGTACATCGAAGCGAATCTGAGCTCTGCCCTCAAGCTCGAAGAGTTGGCTTGCCGAGCCAAGCTCAGCACCTTTCACTTTGCAAAGATGTTCCGTGCAAGCGTGGGATTGCCCCCCCACGCTTATGTCGCAAAGCGGCGTGTCGATCGGGCAAAGTCTCTTCTTCACGACGGCAAGTTGGAGCTCGCGCAAATCGCCCTGGCCTGTGGCTACGCTTCGCAGAGCCATTTCACGAGAGCCTTCAAAGGGGAAGCAGGCATGACCCCCGGTGCGTGGCGACGCGTCCAGGAGGTGAGACTCAGGGGCCTGGGGGATTGAATTCCGAGTTGGCGCCCGGGCGGGAGGAAGTCTATGGCGTCCGCGGGAATTCACCCGCCCCAACGCGCCGTCATCGAACAGCTCAAGGACGAGGTCTCCATTCGGATCAAATACGAGCCTATCCAGCCGATGGATCAATCCAAGGAGCCGACTTCTGCATTCGGCCTCCTTTGAGCGCGGCCAGCCCTTCGTCCAGCATCTTCTTGGCGTCGCCGAACAGCATTCGGTTGTTCTCCTTGTAGAACAGCGGGTTATCCACGCCGGCGTATCCCGAAGCCATGGAGCGTTTCATGACGATCGAGTGCTTGGCCTTCCAGACCTCCAGCACCGGCATGCCCGCGATCGGGCTGGTCGGATCGTCCTGCGCCGCCGGGTTCACGATGTCGTTGGCGCCGATGACCATCGCCACGTCGGTGTCCGGGAAGTCCTCGTTGATCTCGTCCATCTCCATCACGATGTCGTAGGGCACCTTGGCCTCGGCCAGCAGCACGTTCATGTGGCCCGGCATGCGGCCGGCCACCGGGTGGATGGCGAAGCGCACATCCACGCCCTTCTCGCGCAGCGCCTTGGTGATCTCGTTGACCGTGTGCTGGGCCTGCGCGACGGCCATGCCGTAGCCCGGCACGATGACCACGCTCTTTGCCTCGCGCAGCATCTCGGCGGTTTCGGCGGCGCTAATGGGCGTGACCTCGCCTTGTGGCGAGGCGGCTTCGCCCTTCTTGGCCGACTTGCCCGCGCCGGAGCCGAAGCCGCCGGCGATCACGCTGATGAAGTTGCGGTTCATCGCGTTGCACATGATGTAGCTCAGGCTCGCGCCCGACGAGCCCACCAGCGCGCCTGTGACGATCAGCAGGTCGTTGTTCAGCATGAAACCGGTGGCGGCCGCGGCCCAGCCCGAGTAGCTGTTGAGCATGGACACCACCACCGGCATGTCAGCGCCGCCGATGGCCATCACCATGTGCACACCGAATAGCAACGCGATCACGGTCATCACGACCAGGGCCGTCATGCCGGCGCCGCTTTCGTGGGTGCCCAGGAACTGCTTGCCGAACCAGATCACCACCAGCAGCGCAACGAGGTTGAGCCAGTGGCGCGCGGGCAGCAGCAGTGGCTTGCCGCCGATCTTGCCGTTGAGCTTGCCGAAGGCGATCAGCGAGCCCGAGAAGGTGACGGCGCCGATCAGGATGCCGACGTAGATCTCCACCTCATGGATGGCCTTCTCGGCGCCGCTGAACTGCACCGAGGTATCGACATAGCTGGCAAAACCCACCAGGCAGGCCGCCAGGCCCACCAGGCTGTGCATGAGCGCGACCAGTTCGGGCATCTGGGTCATCTTTACGATCTTCGCGGCGTAGAAGCCGATGCCGCCGCCGATGACCAGCGCGATGACGATCCAGGCAATGCCGCCCGAGCTCACACGCGGGCCGAACACCGTGGCCAGCACGGCCAGCGCCATGCCGACCATGCCCAGCAGGTTGCCGCGGCGCGAGGTTTCGGGGTTCGAGAGCCCGCCCAGGCTCAGGATGAAAAGTATGGCGGCGCCCAGGTAGGCCACCGTCGACAAGCTGTGGGACATGTTCCGTTCTCCTCGTCGTTCTGGTTATTTGCGAAACATGGCCAGCATGCGGCGCGTGACGGCAAAGCCGCCGAACATGTTGACGGCCGTGAGCACCAGCGCAGCAAAGGCCAGCCAGCGGATCAGCTCGTCCGGCCGCCCGCCGCCCACGCCGTCGGGCGGCGCGATCTGCACCAGCGCGCCGATGGCGATGATGCTGGAGATGGCGTTGGTCACGCTCATCAACGGCGTGTGCAGCGCGGGCGTGACGTTCCACACCACCATGTAGCCGATGAAGCAGGCCAGCGCGAACACCGTGAAGTGGCTCAGGAAGGCCGCGGGCGCATAGGCGCCGATACACCAGAACAGCACGGCCGCCACGCAGAAGATGAGGGTCAGCGCCTTGGCGGACATGGGCGCGCCGGCGCCATGGCCGTGGCCGTTCTTCTTCTCGGCGACGGGGACCGCCGCCGCCTTGGGCGCCGGCACGGGCGCAGCCTTGAGCGGCGGGGCCGGCCAGGTGATAGCGCCATCCTTGATGAGGGTCAGGCCGCGGATCGCGTCGTCCTCCATGTTGACCACGGCCACGCCGTCCTTGGCCTTGCACAGTTCCTCGGTCAGGCGCAGCAGGTTGGTGGCGTACAGCGTGGACGATTGCTTGGCCAAGCGCGACGCGAGGTCCGTGTAGCCGATGATGGTCACGCCATGGCGCACCACGGCCTCGCCGGGCACCGTGAGTTCGCAGTTGCCGCCCTGCTCGGCGGCCATATCCACGATCACGCTGCCGGGGTTCATGCTCTGCACCATCTCGGCGGTGATGAGCTTGGGTGCGGGCTTGCCGGGGATCAGCGCGGTGGTGATGATGATGTCCGCGTCCTGGGCCTGCTGGGCGTACATCTGGCGCTGCGCGGCCTGGAAGCCTTCGCTCATGACCTTGGCGTAGCCGCCGCCGCCGGAGCCGTCTTCCTCGTAGTCCACCTTGACGAACTCGCCGCCCAGCGACTTGACCTGGTCGGCCACCTCGGCACGCGTGTCGTTGGCCCGCACGATGGCGCCCAGATTGGCCGCCGTGCCGATGGCGGCGAGGCCCGCCACGCCGGCACCGGCGATGAACACCTTGGCAGGCGGTACTTTGCCCGCCGCCGTGATCTGGCCATTGAAGTAGCGGCCGAAGGCATGGGCCGCCTCGATGACGGCGCGGTAACCGGAGACGCCAGCCGTAGAGGTCAGCGCATCCATCTTCTGGGCGCGCGAAAGTGTGCGCGGCAGGCAGTCGATGGCGAGGACCGTGGCCTTCCTGGCGGCGAGCTGCTGCATCAGCTCGGGGTTCTGCGCCGGCCAGATGAAGTCGATCAGTGTGCCGCCTTGGCGCATCAGGCCCACTTCCTCGGGGCAGGGCGGGCGCACCTTGAAGACAATGTCCGAGGCGGCCCACAGCGCCGCGGCATCCGGCAGCACTTCGGCCCCGGCGGCGCGATAGGCTTCGTCGCTGAAGTTGGCGGCCTCGCCCGCGCCCGATTCGATGGCGACCGAAAAGCCCAGCTTGATGAGTTTTTCCACCACGTCGGGCACGGTGGCTACACGTTTTTCGCCGGGGAAAGTTTCGCGGGGGACGCCGATGCGCTGGGTGTCACTGCGCTGCGCTGCCAAGCTTGGGTCTGTCTGCATGAAAGATCCTCTCCTGATATTTGGTAATCCTTCTGGTATGGCCCTATGCCCGTTGGGCTGGGGATCCGAGCGAAACCTCGCCGAGTGACCGCTTGCAACGGCAAGCGGCCCCAAAGAAGCCAGGAGCCGACTGAGATATGGCGCCGCACCAGCCCTCGAAGGAACGTTTGAAGACACTACCCCGTAATACCTTCTCTTTCATGAAGATCCGCCGACCCAAATCGCCACGGTGCACGGACGAGTATTCGGAACTAACACCTACAGCAGCGTGAAAAATAGGCAGCGTGGTTTTCGCATACGACCTTCCTCGCCGGAAGCCTTGCCAAGGCTTCCCGTAGAGTCAGGCCACTCGACCACGCGATCACAACGCTCGCGCATTTACAGCACAAAACACTAACTGTGTTCGCGCAATGGCATTGCAAGTCGTCGCCTCTTCAAAACGCCGCTTCAGGGAACGCCAGCGTGGCGCCAGCGCCAGAAACGATGGTATGACGCAGCCCCGCCGACTTGGAAAGAACGTGGTCAACGTAGAAGCGGCAACTCAGTATCTTGCTGCTCAAAAATTCCGAACCTGGATCCGATTCAAGGAGCCGGTTCGCAGCCAATGCGGCGCGACCCATCTGCCACCCACCCGCCACGATACCCAAGAGCTCCAGGAACGGCCCAGATCCCGCCAGAGCAGGCTTGGGGCCGCCTGCCCACGACTTCACGAGCGATTCGACTGCCGCCTCGAGATCGCCGATGCCCTTGTTCAGCTGAGCCCCGATAGCGCGCAGTTCGGCATGCGCGTGGGATGCCAGGTCGGCCTGCACCTGCCGCATGCGCACGATCACCGCGCCGATCGCGTGTCCGCCATCGCGACCGATCTTGCGTCCAACCAGATCCATCGCCTGGATGCCCGTGGTACCTTCATAGATCGTCGTGATGCGAGCGTCGCGCAGATACTGGGCCGCCCCGGTTTCCTCAATAAAGCCCACGCCGCCGTGAACCTGGATGCCCATGGAGGCAACATCCAGCCCGGTTTCCGTGAACCATCCCTTGGCGATAGGCATCATCAGTTCGACGAAAGCCTGGTGGGCATCCCGGACTTCCGCATCCGGATTGAGCGCCGCCTGGTCCATGCTTCCCGCCATCACCGCCGCCAGCGCGCGCATGGCCTCGATCCGGGATTTCATGCTCAACAGCATGCGGCGCACATCAGGGTGGCGGATGATCGGAACCTTGGCGCCAGTCTCGCCGCCCTGCTCCACACCTTGAACCCGCTCCCGTGCATAATCCCTGGCTTTCTGGTACGCGCGTTCGGCCAAGCCGATGCCCTCCAGACCCACGGCGAAACGCGCCGAGTTCATCATGATGAACATGTATTCCAGCCCGCGGTTCTCCTCGCCGACCAGATGGGCCACCGCTCCCGCCCCATCGCCAAAGGCCATGACGCAAGTGGGCGTGGCGTGCAGGCCAAGCTTGCGCTCGATCGACACCGCCCGGACGTCGTTGTGCTCGCCCAGCGAACCATCGTCGTTGACCAGGACCTTGGGCACCGCGAACAGCGAGATCCCCTTGGTTCCGGCCGGGGCGCCTTCGACCCTGGCAAGCACCAGATGCACCACGTTAGGGACGAGATCATGGTCCCCATAGGTGATGAAGATCTTGGTGCCGTGCAGCCGATAAGCGCCATCGGCTGCGCGGGTAGCGCGGGTACGCACAGCGGACAGGTCGGAGCCTGCCTGGGGCTCGGTTAGCACCATCGTGCCGGTCCATTCGCCGCTGATCATGCGCGGCAAGTACCGCTGCTGCAGTTCGGGCGAGCCCGCGTGCCGCAATACGTTCACCGCCCCCCGTGACAGCAGGCTCAGCAGGCCGAACGCCACGCTCCCGCTGTTCCACATTTCTTCGACCGCAGCGGCCAGCACACCGGGAAGGTTCTGTCCGCCCAGTTCTTCGGGGGCGGCCAGTGCCGGCCAGCCAGCTTCGACAAAGCGCGCATAGGCCTGCGCCCATCCGGCAGGCATGCGCGGGAGGCCGTCTTCCAGGCGAACACCTTCGACGTCGCCCGAATGATTCAGAGGCGCGATGACCTCGGAGGCAAAAACCCCAGCCTCTTCCAGCACGGCTCGAGCGACATCTGGAGTGGCCTCGCCATAGCCGGGCAGCGCCGCAATTTCGTGCAGGTCCGCCAGTTCATTCAGCACGAACTGCATGTCCTGCATGGGTGGTGTGTAGTGACTCATAGGGCCTCCTATGGCGAAGCGTTTGCGTCCATCAATGCAAACAGGTGGAAAAATTTCTTGTTCGTCTCCCCAACTGGGTTGGGTGCCTGGTTCCGGCAGAGCCAGCGCCTGAGACATTGGCAGGGACTGGCTGCGACAACATGCCGGTCACTCGCCGGTGAAGTTCGGAGCCCGCTTTTCTGTAAATGCCTGCAAGCCTTCGCGATAGTCGGCACTCCATCCCATTTCGCGAATGAAGCTGGCCTCCATGAACAGTTGCTGCTCCAAGGTATGGCCGGTGGCCGCATGCATCAGTTGCCGAGTGCGTACCAGCGCCTTCGTCGGCATCCGGGCGATCCGTGCTGCCAGAGCGTCGATGGCGCTTGCGAATTCCGAGTCGTCGACCACCTGCCAGATGAGTCCCCATTCGGCCGCCTTGGTGGCCGGCAGCTTCTCGGCGAGCATTGCCAGACCGAGCGCACGCACAGTGCCAACGGATCGCGTGAGGAACCACGTACTCCCGGTATCCGGCGTCAGCCCGATCCTGGAGAAGGCCTGCAGGAAATACGCGGATTGCGCTGCGACCACCAGATCGCAGGCCAGGGCAATGGAGGCACCGCCTCCGGCAGCCAACCCTTGAACCGCCGCGACCGTGGGGACATGCAGGTTCTGCAAGCGCATCACCAGCGGCTTGAAATACCGCTCCACGAGATTGCCGATGTCCGGCAACTTGCCATCGACGGCCTGCATGGCGGGATCGGCGAGATCCTGTCCCGCGCAGAAGGCGCGCCCCGCCCCGCCGAGCACCAGAACCCGCAACTGGCGATCGGCTTCAATGCGGGACATGGCCTCATGGATCTCAACCATGGTCGCCGCGTCGAGGCTGTTGAGTTTTTCCGGCCGGTTCAGGACGATGCGAGCCACACCGCTTTCGACCGTGAACAGAATGTTCTTGAATGTCATGGTCCTTCTCCTTCGGGAAGTGATCGAACTTAGTTCTGCTTACGCACGACGATTCCCACGCCGATTGCAGTGGCCACCGTACCGGCGACCGTCAGGCCCGTGATCGGCTCACCAAAAAGCATCCACGCCATCACCGCTGTGGTCGGAGGCACGAGGTAGAAAAGACTGGTGACGGAGGTTGCGGCGCCACGCTGGATCAGCAGGTACAGCAGAGAACTGCCCCCCAACGTCAGCCCCAGCACCGACCAGGCCATGGCCCCTGCCAATTCGGAATTCAGTCCTCCTGCGGCATCGACCCACTGCATCGGCTCCGTTTCCAGCAACGCCAGGGGCGTGGTGACCGCAAACGCCGCCAGCAGTTGGATGAAGCTGGCAGTGCGGACATCGCAGGGCGTCACGAACCGCTTTTGGTAAAGCGTTCCCGCCGTGATGCCCAGCAGGGCCAGCAGCGCACCACCCAAGCTGGCAGGGCCGACCTCTCCGAAGCCCAGCTTCGCCCACACCACCAGCAGCAAGCCCAGCAGTCCGAGAAAAAGGCCAACCCATTGCGCCCCTGTCACTCGGCCGCCTCGGCGGGAGAGCCAGATCGCTGTCAGAACCGGCTGCAACCCGACGAGCAGTGCAGTCAGACCCGCGCCCATCCCCAGCTTCACCGCGCTCCAGACGCCGCCAAGGTAGATGGCGTGCATCAGCATCCCGGTGACGCTCAGGTGCAGCCAACCCCGCGCGCCCTGCGGCCAGGTCGCCCGCGCGGCAAGCGCCCAGACGCCAAAGCAGCCGACCGACAAGGCATAGCGCGCCGCCAGGAATTTCATCGGCGGTGCATGCGGCATGCCGTATCGGGCAACCACAAAGCCCGTGGCCCAGATGACCACAAACACAAAGGGCATCGAGCGCACCAGCATCGGACTCGCCGCCGCATGCACCGGCTCCGGGAGATGAAGGTCGCTGGAAATAAGGGACTCCTGGTCTGAAGGCGACGCGCTCAATGTCCGGCGAACTGAGGCTTGCGCTTGCCCAGGAAGGCGGTGACGCCTTCATCGGCATCCCAGGTCTGGGTCGCCGCCGAGAAGCACTCTGCCTCCTCCTGCAGCCCATCCTCCAGGCGCATGGACTGCGAATGCCGGATGGCCTCGAGTGCATGGCCCAGCGATGCCGGAAACGGCTCTCCGAGGCTTTTCAGGTAAGCGGCTCCCGCATCGACCGGGTCTTCGGCTTCGACGATGCGATGGATGAGACCGATGCGTTCAGCTTCCTGGGCATCGATCGCACGGCCGCTGGCAATCAGCTCGACGGCTCGCCCAACGCCAACCAAGCGGGGCAGACGCTGCGTGCCTCCGTAGCCGGGAATCAGGCCCAGCTTGATTTCGGGGAGCCCGAGGCGCGACGTGGGCGTCGCGATGCGAAAGGTGCAGGCCATCGCCAGTTCGAGCCCGCCCCCGAACGCCACCCCGGTAATAACGGCGACCGAGGGGATGCGCAGCCTGTCCAGCTTGGCAAACACCAACTGACCACGCCGTGCGGTTTTGCGCTGCTGGTCGGCATTCTTGCCCTGCAGTTCGCCCACGTCGGCGCCGGCGCAAAAGGCCTTGCCACCGCCTGCGCCAACGATGAGCAGCGCCCGAGCCTTCGACACAGCAACCTCGTCAAGGCGCTCCGCGATCTCGCCCACCATTTCGGCGTTCAAGGCATTCAATGCCTTCGGACGGTTCAGCGTCAGTACCGCGACATCCTCACGGTAGGTCAGTTCGGCACTCATGCCTGGCTGCCTTCGTCAGGCTGGGGACGGAAGCGGGGCTTGCGCTTTTCCATGAAGGCCTTGACGCCCTCGTGCGACTCCTCGGTGCCGTAGTACAGCGCCAGCGCCTGCATGCCCAGGCCGCCGATACCGCGGATCGAATCCGAGTCGGCATTGAAGGAGCGCTTGGCGATGGCGATAGCCGTGGGGCTCAGCGCCAGGATTTCATCGCACCACTTCTGCACTTCGGCATCGAGCTGGTCGGCGGGCACCACGGCATTGACCAGGCCCATGGCCAGCGCATCCTGCGCCTTGTAGCGACGGCACAGGTACCAGATCTCACGGGCCTTCTTCTCACCGACCACGCGGGCCAGGAACGCCGTGCCGAAGCCGGGATCCACCGAGCCGACCTTGGGGCCGACCTGGCCGAACTGCGCCGTCTCGGAAGCAATCGCCAGATCACAGCAGGTCACCAGCACGTTGCCGCCGCCGATCGCATAGCCGTTGACGCGGGCGATCACGGGCTTTGGCACCTCGCGGATCAAGCCCTGCAGCTCCTCGACCGGCAGGCCGACCAGACCACGGCCGTCGTAACCACCGTCATGCGCGGACTGGTCGCCGCCGGTGCAGAACGCCTTGTCGCCCACGCCGGTCAGCACGATGACGCCAACAGCCTTGTTCCAGCCGGCGCGGTGCAGCGCGTCGATCAGCTCATCGCAGGTCTTGCCACGGAAGGCGTTGTACTTCTCGGGGCGGTTGATCGTGATGCGGGCAACGCCGCCCTTTTCTTCGTAGAGAATGTCGGTGTAGTCGCTCATGTTCGTCTCCTGATGGGGTTAGCCGTGCATGGTCAGGCCACCGGACACCGACATGACCTGGCCGGTGATGAAGTTGGCATCGTCACTCGAGAGGAACGCCACGGCGCCGGGAATGTCCTCGGGCTGGCCGAGGCGTTTGAGGGGGATGGCACGCTTCAGGCCGTCGTAGATCTTCTGGCCGAACTCACCGCCACCCGTGAAGGACTGCAGCAGCGCGGTGTCGGTCGGACCGGGACACACCACGTTGACGCGCACGTTGTTGCGCGCGGTCTCGCGTGCCAGCGTCTTGCTGAAGGCGATGATGCCGCCCTTGCAAGCAGCGTAGACCGATTCTCCCGACGAGCCGACGCGGCCCGCATCGGAGGCGATGTTGACGATCTTGCCGCCACCAGCCTCCACCATGAGAGGAACCACGGCGTGCTGCAGGCTCAGCGGCCCCTTGAGGTTGATCGCGATCAGCTTGTCCCACAGATCGGGAGTGGTCTCGACGAACTGCATGGCCACGTCCCAGCCAGCGTTGTTGACCAGGATGTCGATCTGCTTGAGGTCGGCATGGATCCTCTGCACGGCCTTGGCAACCGCATCGTGATCCGTGATGTCCAGCTGAACCGTGGCCAGTTGACCCGCGTACTGCTGGAACTGGCCCTTGAGTTCATCGAGGCCGGCCTGGTTCAGATCCAGGGCGGCAACGCGCGCGCCCTCTTCCAGGAAGCGTTGCACCAGGCTGCGCCCGATGCCGCCGGCTGCGCCAGTGATGATGGCGACTTTGTCTTTGAGTCCACGCATAGGAATGCTCTCCTGTAGTAAAACGAGTCAGTAGTTGCGGTTGGCGATGACCTGAGCGACATGGTCGCGCAGCTTGAATTTCTGGAGCTTGCCGGTCGCGGTGCGCACGATCGGCTCGAAGATCACGTGCTTGGGTGTCTTGAAGCCCGGAAGCCTGGAGCGGCAGAACTGGATGACCTCCTCCTGCGTCAGCGTGCCTACGTACTGCGGATGCAGTTCCAGCACAGCACAGGGCACTTCACCCCACTTCGCATCAGGCACAGCGACCACTGCGACCTGGAACACCGCCGGATGCGTGAACAGCACTTCTTCGACCTCGATGGACGAGACGTTCTCGCCACCGGAGATGATGATGTCCTTGGAGCGGTCCTTGATCTCGATGTAGCCGTCCTCGTGCACCACGGCCAGGTCACCGCTGTGCATCCAGCCGCCCTGGAAGGCCTCGCGTGTGGCCTCGGGATTCTTGAGGTAGCCCTTCATGCCCAGGTTCCCGCGGAACAACACCTCGCCAATCGTCTTGCCGTCCCGCGACACCGGCTGGAGGGTATGGGGATTGGCCACGATCATGTCTCCCGCCACGGCCGTGCGCACGCCCTGGCGGCCCATGTGGCGCGACCTCTCCTCCGGCGCCATGGCGGCCCAGGAATCCTGGGTCACGCACACCGTGTTGACGCCGTGCTGTTCGGTCATGCCATATACATGCAGCACCTCGAAACCCAGCGCCTCGGTTTGCGCGATCACTGACACCGGCGGCGAGGCACCGGCGCAAGCAACCAGAATGGGTGAGCTTGGATTGCTCCAGTTCTGCGGCTTGCCAGCCACCAGCGAACTCAGCACCGCCGGCGCACCACAGAAATGCGTCACGCCATGTCGGCCGATGGCTTCGTAGATGTCTTCGGCGACAACCTTGCGCAAGCACACGTTCGTGCCGCCCACGGCTGCCATGGCCCAGGCATAGCACCAGCCGTTGCAATGGAACAAGGGCAAGGTCCACAGATAGACCGGCGTTCCGATGTTCAGCCGCGCATAGATGGCGGTGCCCAGGGCATTGAGATAGGCCGCGCGGTGGTGGTAGACCACCCCCTTCGGATTGCCCGTGGTTCCCGAGGTGTAGTTCAACGCGACGGCATCCCACTCGTCCTCGGGGTACCGCAGCTGCGCATCAGCCGGCGCATTAGCCAAGAAGCTCTCGTAGTCGATCACGCCGACCGGCTCGGCATCGGGGACGTCGCTGCCACGGATGTCCACGACATCCATCTGCATGCCGGAAAGCTTCACCGCCGCACGCGCCACATCTGCAAACTGCTGATCCACCAACAGCAAACGGGTCTCCGAGTGCTGCAGGATGAAGGCGATCGCTGCCGCATCCAGGCGGATATTGATGGAGTTGACGACCGCGCCCGCCATCGGCACGCCAAATTGCGCCTCCAGCATCTCCGGGATATTGGCCGCGAGGATGGCGACCGTGTCGCCGCGCTCAATGCCCGCACCGATCAGGGCACGCGCCAGGCTGCGGCAGCGCTCGGCATACGCGGCCCAGGTATAGCGCCGCTCGCCGTGGATGACGGCGATGCGGTCTGGATAGACATCCGCCGCACGGTCGAGAAACCCCAGCGGGGTCAGCGGCCGGTAGTTGCCGGGATTCTTATCGAGGTCTTGCTTGAACTTGTTCGTCATGCTTTTCTCCGGGTGGGACTGGTGAAGATCAGAACGAAACCGCCAAGCGCGTTGCCTGGTCGATGGCGCGCAATGCGTCCAACTCAGCCGCGACATCCGCTCCGCCGATCACGTGGGCCTTGACACCCCGCTTGGCCAAGCCATCGAACAGCGCCCGGTTCGACAGCTGTCCCGCGCAGAGAATGACGGTGTCCGCGTCCAAGACGCGAGCCTCGCCATTCACGCTGTAGTGCAGGCCCTGATCGTCGACCGCCCGGTAGCTCGCACCGGCAGTCATGGCCACATCGGCCTTGCGCAGCTTGGCCTTGAGAATCCAGCCCGTGGACTTGCCCAGGTTCTTGCCCAGTGATTCGGGCTTGCGCTGGAACATGTGGATGACGCGCTCAGTCGCGTGCTGCGCAGGCGCCTTGAGGCCTCCCGCGCTGCGGATACCCGTATCCACCCCCCAGGCATCCATGAACACCTGTGGCTTGAGCGACTCCTCGGCATTGCCGACCAGGTACTCGGCCACGTCAAAGCCAATGCCGCCCGCGCCGATGATGGCTACCTTGTTGCCCACCGGCGCGCCGTTGGCCAGCACATCCAGGTAGCTGACCACCTTCGAGTGATCGAGCCCGCGGATATCGGGCTCCCTCGGCACCACGCCGGTCGCAATCACCACCTCGTCGAACTCTCCCGAGCGCACACGCCCGGCCAGATCTCCGGCCTCGACACGCGTTTGCAGATGCACGGCCACCTGCAAGCGTTCCAGCGTGACCCGGAAGTACCGCAACATCTCGTTGAACTCGTTCTTGCCGGGCACCTTGCGGGCCATGTTCAGTTGGCCGCCCAACTGGTCGCCCGCCTCGAACAGCGTGACCCGATGTCCGCGCTGGGCGGCGTTGATCGCGAACGCCATGCCCGCGGGCCCACCGCCGACAACGGCGAAATGCTTGGGAGTGGCGGTCTTGCTGTTGTCGAACTCGATCTCGCGCCCCGCTCTGGGGTTGACCAGGCAAGTCGCCACGCGGTCAGTGAAGATGCGATCCAGACAGGCCTGGTTGCAGGCAATGCAGGTGTTGATTTCGTCGGCACGGTCTTCGCGCGTCTTGCGGGCGAACTCAGGGTCGGCCAGCAACGGGCGGGCCATCGAAACCAGATCCGCCGCGCCGGAGGCAATGATCTCCTCGGCCACATCGGGCGCGTTGATGCGGTTGGACGCCATGACCGGAATGCCAACCGCGCGCTTGACGTTGCGGATCGCGTCGATCCAGGCAGCACGCGGCACCGGGGCCGCCATCGTCGGCACGGACGACTCATGCCAGCCAATGCCGGTGTTGATCATGTCCGCGCCCGCAGCCTCGACACGGCGGGCAAATTCGGCAACTTCCTCGCCGGTCATGCCCCCGTCCATCAGGTCGATGGACGAGATGCGATAGATGACCATGAACTGCGGGGAGACCCGCGCCCGCACGGCCTTGACGATTTCGAGCGGGAAGCGGATCCGACGCTCGAAGTCCCCGCCGAACTCGTCGTCGCGCTGGTTGGTCAACGCTGCCGTGAACTCATTGATCAGGTAGCCCTCGGAACCCATGATCTCGATGCCTGCATATCCGGCCTGCTCCGCCAGCGCCGATGTGTGAGCAAAGCTCTCGACGGTTGTCCAGACCTCCGCGGTCGTCAGCGGACGCGGTGGATGAACGTTGATCCGCGCCTTGCCGGCCGAAGGTGCGACGCAGGTGGGCACCTTGGCATAGCGGCCCGCGTGAAGAATCTGCAGGACGATGTGGCCACCGGCCTCGTTCACCGCCGATGTGATGACGCGGTGCTCGTCCAGCTGCTCGGGCTTGTCCAGCACCAAACCGCCTTCGTCCATCACCCCTTCGGGCACGGGAGAGTAGCCACCGGTGAGGATGAGGCCGATCTCACCCGCGGCGCGGGCTGCGTAGAAGGCAGCCAGTCTTTCGTGGGGACGATCCAGCGTTTCCAGGCGCGTATGCATCGCGCCCATCACCATGCGGTTCGGCAGATCTACCCCAGCGACGCGCAGGGGGCTGAGGAGGTGTGGATAAGCGGGCATGCTTGTCTCTCGTGGTGGGCCTAGGGTGGTCTCAATGATCTCGGGTTCGCCCATTTACGTCAAGATCATGATGTATATTATTTCAATGATCTGGGGTTTATACCTACTTTTGCGGTCATTAGTCATCACAAAAGATCAATATCACTACACAAATAGGTGTGCGAGTGAGATCTCCAGCGGCAGCGCCGGCGCTGCGCGGCATCCGGGACATGCGGGGTTCGCAAGGGATCCCTTGCCCCCCCGGCTGTGCCGTTCGGGATCCGGCTCAGGGCAAGGCGGGACTCGAAGCGCAATAGCGCAGCCAACGGCTGGGCCGCCAAGGCCCAGCCGTTGGCGCACTCACACGGCGGTACCCGTTTTGAGGGTCAGTTCTGACGCCGATCGGCCATGGTTGATGCATGCGAGCGCAGCGGCTCCCAGGACGCCTGCGGCACCAATGACCAGGAAGTTCTGCTCAAGCGGAAGTTGCAGCGACACGATCAGCCCGATCAGCAAGGGAGCCGCGATCGCGCCAAGGCGCCCGATGCCCGACGCCATGCCGATCCCGGTCGAGCGGATGTCCGACGGGTAGTACTGGCCGCTGTAGGCATAGACGACGATTTGCGCGCCCGTGGAGCAGGCACCGACGGCAGCGATGATGAAATAGAGCACCTCGGTCGAGGTCTTGAGCGTCATCATGTACAGGAAAACGCCCCCAAGCGCGTACATGCAGACGACCACCCACTTGATGTGGAACCGGTCCGCGAGCCAGCCGCCGCCGATCGAGCCAATCACCGCCCCCACATTGAGTGCGATGACGAAACTCAACGCGGAACCCAGGCTGTAGCCCGACATGGCCATCAGCTTCGTCAGCCAGGTACTGAGCGCGTAGATCATGAACAAGCCGGTGAAGAAGGCCACCCAGAACATCACCGTGCTCAGCCCCCGGCCATCCTGAAACAGCTGCGCCACCGTCACGCCCGATTCCGAATGAGCCGCCTGAGGCGGGCGGAACGTGTCGTTCGTGCCGACCTTGAACGCCGGGTCGATGGACTGGACAAGCTGACGCAGCTGCCCGCTGTCGCGCCGGGACACCAGAAACGACAGCGATTCCGGCATCGACTTCAGGATGAAGGGAATCAACAGCACCGGAGCGCCGGCAGCGAAAAAGACAATCTGCCAGCCGAACTGCGCGATGAACTGCTTGCCCAGCACTGCGGCCAGGATTCCGCCGATGGCGTAGCCGGAGAACATGACGGTCGTCAGGAAGCTGCGGATCCGCTTCGGGGCGTACTCCGTCATCTGTGCGGTGATGTTCGGCATCACACCGCCAATGCCCAGCCCGGCGATGAAGCGCGCAATGCTGAACGTGACAGGGTCCTTGGTCAAGCCCGCTGCCGCAGTGAACACGCTGAAGAGAAAGACGCACAGCGAGATCGTCCAGCGACGCCCGATCTTGTCGGCCAATGCGCCCAGGAAGATGGCGCCGAACATCATCCCAAACAGCGCCGAGCTGGCCATAAATCCGGCGGTCGCAGCCTGCACGCCCATCTCTTTCATGATGGCTGGAAGCGCCGCTCCAGCGACCGCCAAGTCGTAGCCGTCAAGGATGATGACCAGAAAGCACCAGGCCAGCACCTTGGCGTGGAAGCGGTTGAACTTGGCCTTGTCGGCTAGTTCGTGAACGTTGATCTCTCGCATCGGTCTCGTCTCCTTCATTTCGGTATGAATGCATCGGAACCACGGCCAGGGACCCACTGCGCAGGCACTCTCATGCGAGACACAAGCGGCCTGAACAGACCTGCACGCGGCCCATCGTTTTCACGACGGCGGCATCTTCGCAGAACTTATCATATACATCAATATCTTGATGTATATGCAGCGACAAAACAGGGGTTTACACTAGTTTTTTGGAAATATTGTTATGAGATATGCAATGATGCATACATAATGACGTAGACGCGCGCCCCATTGTCAGCGGAACGGGGTAGCTACAACCGTTGGGTTTGAAGCGCGCACCCGCCACCCCTACCTCGTCCGATCAGCATGAAAGCCGTAGTCATCCGTCAATTCAGCGAAGACCCTCGCATCCATCGCGTCGAAGAGGTGACCGACCCAGTTGTCGGCCCCGACGACGTCCTGATCAGCGTCAAGGCCGCGTCGATCAACTTCCCCGATCTCCTGGTGATGAGCGGGAAATACCAAGTCCTGCCTGAGCCGCCCTTCATCCCTGGGAAGGATGCGGCGGGGATCGTGGAGGCGGTCGGTGCGAACGTGAGCTCACTCAAGAGCGGGGACCACGTCGTGGCGCAGGTGGAAAACGGCTGCTTTGCAAGTCGTCTGTCCGTTCCGCAGGCGAGCGCGCACAAGATTCCGACCGAAATGCCCTTCGTCGATGCGGCTGCGATGGGCCTCGTGTACCAGACGGCGTTCTTTGCGCTCACTGATCGCGGCGGCTTCCGCAAAGGCGAGACCGTACTGATCAGTGGCGCCGCCGGAGGCGTCGGCCTGGCCGCCGTGCAGATCGCCAAGGGGCTTGGTGCCAAAGTCCTCGCAGGCGTGACTTCGGAAGCCCAGGCGGAAGCGGTGCGCCAATCCGGAGCCGACGAGGTGATCGACCTGTCCGTCCCCAACCTTCCCGAGTCCGTTCGCGCACAAGTGCATCGCGCTACAGACGGCAAAGGTGCCGACGTATTTCTGGACCCCGTGGGTGGCGACGTGTTCGATGCGTGCATTCGACAGCTCGCTCGGCGCGGCCGGGCCGTGATCATCGGATTTGCCGCCGGCAAGATTCCGGTGATCAAGGGCTCCTACCTGCTGCTCAAGAACATCTCCGTCGCCGGCATGCAGTGGACGGACTATCCGATGCACTCGCCCGAGCTCGTCGCAGAGGCCCAGGCGAAGCTCAACCAACTCTACCAGCAGGGGTTCGTGCGCCCGCGCGTCATGCAAACGTTCCCTCTCGAATCCTTCGCTGACGCAGCGGCCCGGCTCGCGTCAAGAGGGGTGATCGGGAAGCTCGTCCTCACCATCCGATAGGACGGTTCCCCTCAAAGCAAGCCGGACACACGGCCCTCGCCGACAGCCGTCTGGCACAACATTCATGCAGGAACATATATGGGTGCCACGATTTTTACCCGCATCATTCAGCGCGAGATTCCCGCTGCCATCGTCTATGAAGACGATTTAACGATCGCTTTCATGGACGCAGGCCAGGTCAACCCCGGCCATGTGATTGTGGCCACCAAGGCGCAGGTCGAGACAATTCTCGATCTCGACGACGAGACAGCTGGCGCGCTGTTCCGGACGGCAACACGCATCGCCCGCGCCGTCGAAGCTGCCTTCCATCCGGACGGCATCACCGTGCTGCAGACGAACAAGCCAGCAGGTTGGCAGACGGTTCCGCATGTGCATCTGCACGTGCTGCCGCGCCAGCACGGTGATGGCGTGACATTGGGATGGCCACGCAAGGAGCCGTCGTTGACAGAACTGCAGTCATTGGCCTCCCGGCTGACTGGCTTTGTATAGCGCCAAGCAGCCGCAAACCCCATCGCGGATGTTCCGACGCAAGGCAAGTCGAACACCGTGAGCCATGCCGCACCGAGGATGATTTTTGAATTGATCGCCTATGCCGTCATCGGAAACCACCTTTGTTGATGCCTCGGCCAGGTTT
This sequence comes from Cupriavidus sp. FW305-3-2-15-C-LB2, assembly GCF_058787575.1. Taxonomy (NCBI): domain Bacteria; kingdom Pseudomonadati; phylum Pseudomonadota; class Betaproteobacteria; order Burkholderiales; family Burkholderiaceae; genus Cupriavidus; species Cupriavidus sp. FW305-3-2-15-C-LB2. Next base: position 129,539 of record NZ_JBYSZW010000003.1, on the reverse strand, counting down.
CGGCAAGGCATTCTTGGCCGCTGCCGGTTGAGCCGGGCAAGACCAAAGCCAGCGAGGACAACATGGCCGTAGCGGATCCATCGAGCCCCTACAACTGGTCGCTGGGTGAGTTGCATGCTTTCTGCCTCATCTGCGAGTCCCGAAATCTGAGCCAGGTCGCCCTGCGGCTGGACATGAGCCAGTCCGCCGTTTCACTCATGGTGCGGCGCTGGCGCGACGTGGTGGGAGACCCGCTTTTCGTGCGGTCTCGCTATGGGGTGGCCCCGACCGATACAGCCCTCGCCCTGTACAAAAGGATCCAGCCGCTTCTTGAAGGCCTGAGACAGGCGCTCGTCCAGCCGACGGGTTTCGACCCCGCAAGATCGACGCGGGTCTTCAAGCTCCATATGTCCGACATCGGCCAACTGGTGTTTCTCCCGGAACTCCACGGGCACCTCAATCGCAAGGCACCGGGTGTTCGCCTTGCCATTCAGTCGCTTCGGTGGGAGGAAGTCGAGAACGGACTGGCCTCGGGAGCTGTCGACATCGCCATGGGTTCACTACCCATGATCAAGGGCAGAGTGCATGCCCGCACCGTGCGCAAGGACCGGTTCTTCACCATCATGCGCCGCGAGCACCACATGGCGCAGCGCAAGCTTGATCTGGCCAAGTTCGCCGAGGCAGAGCACCTGGTCATCGATGCGGCGAGCAGCGGGCATGCCCTGGTGGAGGGCGTGCTCCGCTCCAAAGGGGTGTTCCGCCGTATCGGATTGAGTGTGCCGCACTACCTGGCAGCCGAAAGCCTGCTGACCAAGAGCGACTACTTGCTGACGCTGCCCGAAGGCGGCCTGTCCATCATTCAACACCTCGACAGATTCCACGTGACCCCTACACCGCTCCAACTGCCCACCTTCGACATCCGCGTTCACTGGCATGAGAGAAGCCGCAGCGATGCAGGAATCCAATGGCTGCGCGATTCGATCATGGAGCTCTTTTCCAAGGGCTAGCCGCAAGGATGAAGACAGGAAGAAGCCCGCGGGTTTGGCAGACCTGCGGGCGGAGTGCTTCAGCCGATCCGTTCCATCCAGCCATGCGTGTCGGGAGCACGCCCCTGCTGGATATCGAGCAGGGCCGATTTCAAGCGGCTCGCCACCGGCCCCACATCACCGTCGCCAACCGTGAAGTTGTGCTGGCGTCCTTTCACGGTGCCGATCGGCGTCACCACGGCAGCCGTGCCGCAGGCAAACGCTTCGGTCAGGCGGCCGCTTTGGGCATCTGCCTGCCACTGGTCAATGGCATAGGGCTCTTCACGCACGGTCATTCCCATGTCGCCCGCCAGCACCATCAAGGACTCGCGCGTGATGCCGGGCAGGATCGTGCCGGTCAGGGGCGGAGTCTGGATCGATCCGTCGTTGAAGACAAAGAAGATATTCATCGCGCCCAGCTCCTCCACCCAGCACCGATCGACGGCATCGAGGAACACCACCTGGTCGCAGCCCTGGCGGGCCGCTTCCGCCTGCGCGGCCAGGCTCGCGGCATAGTTGCCGCCGCATTTGGCATCGCCGGTTCCGCCGGGCCCGGCACGGGTGAAGTCCTCGGAAACCCATACCGTCACGGCAGATGAGCCCGCCTTGAAGTAGGAGCCCACAGGCGACGCGATGGCGCAATACAGATACTCGGCCGAAGGCTTCATGCCCACCAACACCTCGGTGGCGATCATGAAAGGCCGCAGATAGAGTGCCGCGCCATCCGCCGCCGGGATCCAGTCGCGGTCGATACGCACCAGTTCCCGCACGGACTCCAGGAACAGGGATTCCGGCAGCGGCGCCATCGCCAGCCGGTTCGCGGAATTGCGAAAGCGGCGGGCATTGGCGTCGGGGCGGAACAGCGCCACGCTACCGTCTGGCTGGCGATAGGCCTTCATGCCCTCGAAGATTTCCTGAGCGTAGTGAAAGACCAGCGACGCCGGATCGAAGTTGAAGCCACCGCGCGGCTCAATCTTGGCGTCGTGCCAGCCGCGTTCCGCCGAGTACCGAGCGGTCGCCATGTGATCGCTGAACTGGCGCCCGAACGCCGGATTCTCCAGCAGCTTCGCGCGCACCTCTGGCGCAGTCGGCGACAGACTTCTCTCGATCGAAACCTTCAAATCGGCATCGTTGCCCATTTTTTACTCCTTGTGTAAACCCCAAACTCAACGGTCAGAAAATCCTGACCAACTCTTCGTGGCACTGGATGGCGAAGTGGCAAGCCGAGGCCGCGGCCATTGGCATTGGAGGACGCCCATTCGGCCTTTCAGAGAATCCCGTGCCAAAGCATTGCCACCCAGGGTGCCGCCCCTATCCACCCAGATAGGCTTGCTTAATGCGGTCATTGGTGAGCAGATTCCTGCCGGTGTCAGCGAGAACGACGCGCCCGGTTTCCAGCACGTAGCCCCGATCGGCCACTTGCAGTGCCTTGTTGGCGTTCTGCTCGACCAGAAAGACCGTGACCCCTTCTTCCCGGATCGTGCGGATGATGTCGAAGATCTGCGCAATGACCAGCGGCGCCAGACCCAACGTGGGTTCGTCCAGCAGCAGCAGACGTGGACGGCTCATCAGGGCGCGGCCGATCGCCAGCATCTGCTGCTCGCCGCCTGACATCGTTCCGGCGCGCTGAGCCGAACGCTCGCGCAGCCGCGGAAAGAGCTTGAACACATGCTCGATCCCGGCCTCGATTTCATGGCGATCGGCGAAGAAGCCGCCCATCTTCAGGTTGTCCACCACGGTCAGACTGGGAAACACCCGCCTGCCCTCCGGCGAGATCGCCATGCCCATGCGCATGATGTCGTGGGTGTTGCGGTTGGTAATGTCCCGCCCCTCGAACAGCACGCGCCCGCTGCTGGCGCGCGGGGAACCGCACACCGTCATCATCAGCGTCGTCTTGCCCGCGCCATTGCTGCCGATCAGGGTGACGATCTCCCCCTTCTTGACCTCGATCGATACCCCGGAAAGTGCCTCGATGGCGCCATAGTGGGTGTGGATTTTCTCCAGCTTTAGCATCACTCCTCCCCCAGGTAGGCCTTGATCACGCGCGGGTCGTTCCGCACCTCTTCGGGCCTGGCTGTGACGATTGGCCGCCCGTGCTCCATCACGAGAATGCGGTCGGAGACGCCCATGACCAGCCCCATGTCGTGTTCGATCAGCAGCACGGAGATCCCGAACTCGTGGCGCAGCCGCTTGATCAGGTGCTGGAGCTCGAGCTTTTCCTGCGGGTTCAGGCCCGCCGCGGGCTCGTCCAGCAACAGCAGCCGGGGTTTGGTGATCATGCAGCGGGCGATTTCCAGGCGGCGCTGGTGGCCGTAGGAGAGCGTCCCGGCCTCGCGATTGGCGACCTCGGTCAACTCCATCCGATCCAGCCATTGCGCGGCACGCACCAGCGCCTCCCGCTCGGCGCGGCGGTATGCGGGCGTCGCCAGCAACCCATGCAGCAGCCCCGTCTTGACCTGCAGATGCTGCGCGACCATCAGGTTTTCCACGACCGTCAGACGCTTGAACAGGCGGATGTTCTGGAAGGTGCGCACCAGGCCCTTGCGTGCCACGAGGTGGCTGGGCAGCCCTGCGATGCGGTGGCCATCCAGGATCACGTCCCCGCCGGTCGGCTTGTAGAACCCGCCGACGCAGTTGAACACCGTGGTCTTGCCCGCACCGTTCGGCCCGATGATGGCGAAGACCTCGTTGCGGCGGACCTGGAAGTCGATGCCGTTGACCGCCATCAGGCCACCAAAGCGCATCTGCAAGCCGGAGACTGTGAGCAATTCGGAAGATGCAATGGCAGTCATCGCGGCAACTCCAGATGGGGGCGGCTGGTGGGCAGCAGCCCTTGGGGGCGCCAGATCATCATCAGGATCATCACCAGGCCAAAGATCAGCATGCGGTACTCCGCAAACTCGCGCGTGAGTTCCGGCAGCACCGTCAGCAGAATGGCCGCCAGCGCCACGCCGAGCTGCGAGCCCATGCCGCCGAGCACAACGACCGCGAGGATCAACGCCGACTCGATGAAGGTGAAGGACTCGGGATTGACCAGCCCTTGGCGTGCCGCGAAGAAGGCGCCGCCGATGCCCGCGAAGGAAGCGCCCAGCGTGAAGGCCGACAGCTTCACGCGGGTCGGGCTCAGGCCCAGCGAGCGGCAGGCGATCTCATCCTCGCGCAGCGCCTCCCAGGCCCGGCCCATCGGCATGCGGATCAACCGGCTGGTGACGAAGAGCGTGAAGCCCACCAGCAACAGCGCCAGCAAGTACAGGAAGAGCACCATGTGGTCCCCTCTGTAGGTCAGGCCCAGCAGTTCATGGAAGGTCTGCGCGCCTGCCGTCTTAGCGGCGCGCGCAATCTCGAACCCGAAGGCCGTCGGCTTGGGGATGCCCGAGATGCCATCGGGACCGCCTGTCACGCTGGTGAGATTATTCAGCAACAGCCGGATGATCTCGCCAAAGCCCAAGGTGACGATGGCCAGATAGTCGCCGCGCAGGCGCAGCACCGGAAATCCGAGCAGGAAGCCGAATGTGGCCGACATCGCCGCCGCGATCGGGAGGCACTCCCAGAAACTCAATCCGAAATACTGGTTGAGCAACGCATAGGTGTATCCGCCGACGGCGTAGAAGCCCACGTAGCCCAGATCGAGCAGCCCGGCGAAGCCCACCACGATGTTCAGGCCCAGGCCCAAGATCACGTAGATCAGCGCCAGCGTGGCGATGTCGAGCGCCCCGCGCGAGCCGAAGAACGACCACGCGAACCCCGCCAGCAGCAAGAACCAGATCGCCACGCGCTGCTGATGCGGCCCCGGCATCGGAATGGCTGGCAGCCGCACGACGCCGCGCGCGCCTGCCAGCATCGGCTTGCACAACTGGAACAGGAACACCACGATCACGGCAATCCACACGGGACGCCAGTGCGGCTCCAGGACCATCTTGTACCCGTCGAGCTTGAGTTGGAGCCCAAGCGCCGGGATGGTCAACACCGCGGTCAACAGGGCCGCGATCGCCGCGTCCTTGAGGACGGCGGGGAACGGCGACGCTTTCATTGCAATGGCTTGTGTCATGTCGTCCTCACACTTTCTCCACATCCGGCTTGCCCAGCAGGCCGGTCGGCCGGAACAGCAATACGAGAACGAGCAGGCTGAATGCCACCACGTCCTTGTATTCCGCAGGCATGTAGCCGGTCGCGAACGTTTCCGCCAACCCCAGCACAATGCCGCCCAGCATGGCACCGGGAATGCTGCCGATACCGCCCAGCACCGCGGCCGTGAAGGCCTTGATGCCAGCGATGAAACCGATGAAGGGGTTGAGCTTGCCGATGGTCAGCCCGATCAGCACCCCGCCCACGGCGGCGAGAATGGCCCCGAGCACGAAGGTGAAAGAGATCACCTTGTTGGTGTCGATGCCCAGCAGATTGGCCATGCGCATATCCTCGGCGCAGGCACGGCAGGCGCGCCCCGTGCGCGAACGCGCGATGAACAGCGTCAGCAGGATCATCAGCGCCACGGTCACGCCCACGATGAGCAAGCGTGCGTAGGGCACGGTGACGGTGAAGTCCCCGCCCATGTCCAGCTCCAGTGCGCCAGACACCAGCACAGGCACGGAAACGTCCCGCGCGCCTTGCGCGATCTGCATGTAGTTCTGCAGGAAGATGGACATGCCAATCGCCGAGATCAGCGGCACCAGCCTCGGCCCGCCCCGCAAGGGGCGGTAAGCCACGCGCTCGACGACAAAGCCGTACGTGCCGGTGACCACCACCGACACCAGCAGCGCTGCGCCGAGCACCAGCGGCAGCGGATAGCCCGCCTGCGTCCCGATGGCGGTGAGCGTGACCAGACCGAGATACGCACCGATCATGTAGATCTCGCCGTGGGCGAAGTTGATCATGCCGATGATCCCGTACACCATGGTGTAGCCGATGGCGATCAGCGCATAGATAGAGCCCAGCGTCAGGCCATTGACCAGTTGCTGGGTGAATTGGGGAAGGAAGTCGCTCATCCAGGATGCCTCGCAACAAGAGCGTTCAAAGCAGGCCGGCAGCATCCGATCCTTGAACCGGACGCCGGCCTAGCCACGTGCTGCATCAGTTGGCAGCGGTCTTGGTGGCATCCTTGTGCCAGGTGTAGACCACGAACTTGAACGACTTGAGGTCTCCCTGGGCGTCGTACTGGACCGTGCCGATCGGGGTCTGGAAAGTGTTCTGGTGCATGAAGGCAGCGACCTTTTCCGGGTCCGTGCTCTTGGAGCCGGACATCGCATCGGCGATGATCTTGACCGCAGCGTAGGCCGGCATCTGGAACGCGCCGCCCGCGTCACGCTTTTTCTCGGCAAAGGCCTTCACGAGCCCGGCGTTCGCGGGGTCTGCAGAGAAATCAACAGGCAGCGTGAGCAGCATGCCCTCGGAAGCCGCGCCCGCGATGGCCGTCACCTCCTTGCTGCTCACAGCCTCCGGCCCCATGAAGACCGCTTTCACGCCCTGCTCCCGCGACTGGCGCATGAGGAGCCCGATCTCCGGGTGGTAGCCGCCGAAGTAGACGAAGTCGATGCCCTGGGACTTCAGCTTCGTGATGACGGCGGAATAGTCGGGCTCGCCGGCATTGATGCCCTCGTAGAACACCACCGGCACCTTGGCGGCATCCAGCTCCTTCTTGACCGTGGCGGCAATGCCTTGGCCGTAGGACTGCTTGTCGTGCAGCACCGCCACCTTTTTCGGCTTGACCGTATTGATGATGTAGCCTGCGGCCACGGGCCCCTGCTGATCGTCCCGGCCGATCGTTCGGAAGATGAGCTTGCGCTTCTTGCTCTCGGTCAGCTGCGGCGCCGTGGCCGTCGGCGTCACCATGAGCACGCCTTCGTTCTCGTAGATCTCCGAAGCGGGAATGGTCGATCCGGAGCACACATGGCCGATGACGTACTTGATGCCCTGGCTGACGATCTTGTTGGCGACTGCCACGGCCTGCTTGGGCTCACAGGCGTCGTCCATGATGACGGGCTCCAATTTCTTCCCATTCACCCCACCTGCGGCATTGACCTGCTCGATGGCGGTCAGGGCGCCTGCCTTCATCATGTCGCCGTACTGGGCCACCGAACCCGTCATGGCGCCAGCAATGGCGATCTTGACGGTCTGGGCTTGCGCGGACAGCCCCAGGACGGCGAGGACGGCAGCCGCAGCAAGCCGATGAGGACGAATCGTGGATTTCATGGCAGTCTCCATTGTTGAAATAGGTAGGGATGGGCAAAGCACCGAGGCCCGCCCCGCCCTCCCGGAGCGTGACGGACCCAGCGGAAAATCAGTTGGCGGGCGTCTTGGTGGCGTCCTTGTGCCAGGTGAAGACGGTGAACCGGAAAGACTTCAAGTCACCCTGGGCGTCGTACTCGACCTTGCCAATGGGCGTCTGGAAACTGTTCTGGTGCATGAACGCAGCCACTTTGGCGGGGTCGGTGCTCTTGGCGCCGGCAATGGCATCCGCAAGCACCTTGACGCCGGCATAGGACGGCAGCTGGAACGGACCATTGATGTCACGCTTCTTGTCTGCAAAGGCTTTCACCACGGCCGCATTGGCGGGGTCGGTCGAAAAATCCGCAGGCAGCGTGACCAGCATCCCCTCGGAAGCCGCACCGGCAATCGCGGTCACGTCCTTGTTGCCAACGCCTTCCGGCCCCATGAAGACGGCCTTGATGCCTTGCTCGCGCGCCTGACGCAGCAGCAGTCCCATTTCCGGGTGGTAGCCGCCGTAATAGACAAAGTCGATCTTCTGCGACTTGAGCTTGGTGATGATGGCCGAGTAGTCGGTATCGCCCGCGTTGATGCCTTCAAACAATGCGACGGGAACCTTGGCCGCATCGAGGTTCTTTTTCACAGTGGCGGCAATGCCCTGGCCGTAGGATTGCTTGTCGTGCAGGACGGCCACCGCCTTGATGCCTTTCTGGGCAATGACGTACCGGGCCGCCGCAGGGCCCTGCTGGTCGTCGCGACCGATGGTGCGGAAGATGAACTTGCGCTTCTTGCCCTCGGTCAGCTGCGGCGCGGTCGCGGAAGGCGTCACCATCACCACGCCCTCGTTCTCGTAGATCTCCGAGGCGGGAATCGTCGATCCCGAACAGAGGTGGCCGATCACGAACCGGATCCCCTGGCTGACGATCTTGTTGGCGACCGCCACGGCCTGCTTGGGTTCGCAGGCATCGTCCATCATGACGACCTCAAGCTTGCGCCCGCCGGTGCCGCCTGCAGCATTGATCTGCTCGACCGCCGTCAACACACCGGCCTTTGCCATGTCTCCGTACTGCGCGACGGGGCCGCTCACGGGGCCAGCCAAAGCGATCTTCACCGTTTCCGCGTGCGCGGACGGGCCAAAGCATGCAAGCACGGCCGCAGCCGGAATCGCAAGGAATGAGCGAGTTGTTTTCATGGTTGCTATGCCGGTGTTGTCCGGAATCGATCTGAATTTCGAGGAAAGAACTACGCAGGTCGGTCTGGCCTGCGTGGCCTGACCGGAGAAACCGGCGATGACGCAATGCCCGGTGTTTCGGGCACCGCGTCATGCCGAAGGCTGGTGAATCAGGCGACCTCCTTCGCCACGGTCCCGTTGCGCCACTGGTGGCGAAGGGCCGCCCACTTCTCGCGTGCCGCCGCAAGATGGCGCTCCTTCACGTGGCCATACCCCCGGATCTCTTCGGGAATGCGGGCGATTTCCACGGCGAGGGAGAGCTTCTCCGGCGACAGCATGGGAAGCAGCTCCTCGACGCTGGCGCGATAGTCCTGGATCAGGGCGCGCTCCGTCCTGCGTTCCTCGGTCCGGCCAAAGGGATCGAGCGCCGTGCCGCGCAGGCTCTTCATCTTGGCGAGGATTCCGAAAGCGCGGCGCATCCAGGGGCCGAAGGGTTGCTTGACCAGTTCACCCTTGTCGTTGCGTTTGGCAAACGTCGGGGGCGCGAGGTGGTGCACTACCTTGAAGTCGCCTTCAAACATGTCGGCCAGCTTCTGCGTGAATGCCGCATCGGTGTGCAGCCGCGCCACTTCGTACTCGTCCTTGTAGGCCATCAGCTTGAACAGGTAGCGCGCCACCGCCTCGGTCAGGCGAGTGCTCTTTAGGCGTGTTTCAGACGAGCGAACCTTCTCAACGAAGGACTGGTAGTCGGCCGCATAGGCTGCGTTCTGATACGCCGTCAGGAACTCGACGCGCTTGCGGATGACCTGGTCGAGCGACGGCTTGCGCACGATCTCGATCACGGCCGCGGCCTGGTACAAGGCCTGCACCGCCTTGAGGTCATGGGCGCACCGGCGTCCCCACTCGAAGGCCGCCTTGTTGTTCTCGATCTGCACCCCATTGAGTTCCATGGCACGCATCAAGGCAGCGTGCGAGAGCGGCACCTTGCCCATCTGCCACGCATAGCCCAGCATCAGCGGATTGGTGTAGATCGAATCGCCCAGCAACTGCACCGCAGCCTGCTCCGCGTCGAAGCTGGACACCATCTGCGCACCCGCCGCGGCGGCCAGCACCGCTTCGCAGTTGCCGCCGGGGAACTGCCAGTCGGGGTTCTGCGTGAAGGCAGCGGTCGGTGTGCCATGCGTGTTCAGCGCAACGAACGTGCGCCCTTCGCGGATCAGCCCCGTTGCGTACTTGTTCGCACCGACGATGGCGTCGCACGCGATCAGGAGGTCCGCGTTGGCCGTATCGATCTTGGTTGTGTGGATGGCTTCCGGCCGGTTGGCAATCTGGACATGGCTCCAGGTCGATCCGCCCTTCTGCGCCAGGCCCGCCGCGTCCTGCGTGACAATGCCCTTGCCCTCAAGGTGCGCGGCCATGCCCAGCACTTGCCCGATGGTGATCACGCCGGTTCCGCCAACGCCTGCGACGAGAATGCCCCAGGCCTCCTCGGCGACCGGCAGCACGGGCTCGGGAATGCGGGGCAGCGCGGCGAGGTCCCCCTTCTTCTCTTTCTTGGGCTTCTTGAGCTCGCCACCCTCGATGGTGACGAAGCTCGGGCAGAAGCCCTTGACGCAGCTGTAGTCCTTGTTGCAGGAGTTCTGGTTGATGCGGCGCTTGCGGCCGAACTCGGTTTCCAGGGGCTCGACCGACAGGCAGTTGGACTGCACCGAGCAGTCGCCGCAACCCTCGCAGACCAACTCGTTGATGACCACGGTCTTGGCCGGCGTGGCGAGCTTGCCGCGCTTGCGGCGGCGGCGCTTTTCGGTGGCACAGGTCTGGTCGTAGATGATCGCCGTGCAGCCCGCGATCTCGCGCAGCTCGCGCTGGATCTTGTCGAGGTCATCGCGGTGATGCACGGTGACCCCCGCCTCCAGCGTCACGCCGTCGTATTTCTGCGGCTCATCGGTGACGATGACCAGCTTCTTCACGCCTTCCGCGACCAGGCTCTTCTGGATCTGCAGCACGCTGTGGCCTTCGGGGCGCTCGCCCACCTGCTGGCCGCCGGTCATGGCCACCGCATCGTTGTAGAGCACCTTGTAGGTGATGTTCACCCCGGCCGCGATCGATTGGCGAATGGCCAGCAGGCCGCTGTGGAAGTAGGTGCCGTCACCCACGTTGGCGAACACGTGCTTGTCGGTCGTGAACGGGGCCTGCCCCACCCAAGCCACGCCCTCGCCGCCCATCTGGCTGAAGGTGCTGGTGCTGCGGTCCATCCACTGCGACATGTAATGGCAGCCGATGCCCGCCAGCGCGCGCGAGCCTTCCGGCACGCGGGTGCTGGTGTTGTGCGGGCAGCCGCTGCAGAACCACGGCATGCGATCCCCGGTGTCGATCTTCATCTCCGCCATGGCTCGCTCGCGCTGATCGATCACGGCCAGTCGCGCATCCATGCGCGCGGCGATGTCGCTGCCTTCCGGCGCCATGCCGATCTTGCGCAAGCGCTTGGCGATCGCCTTCGCGATGATGGCCGGCGTGAGGTCGGCCTTGGCACGCAGCAGCCAGTTCTCGCTGGGGTTGGGCATGGACCACTCGCCGCCGGTGTGGTCACCTTCCTGCTCGTCGAACTTGCCGAGCACATTCGGCCGCACGTCGGGACGCCAGTTGTAGAGCGCCTCCTTGATCTGGTACTCGATGACCTGGCGCTTTTCCTCCACCACCAGCACCTCCTGCAAGCCCATCGCGAACTCGCGGGTGGCGGTCGCCTCCAGCGGCCAGACGACGTTGACCTTGTGCAGGCGAATGCCCAGGCGGCGGCAGGTATCGTCGTCCAGGCCCAGATCGACCAGGGCCTGCCGGGTATCGTTGTACGCCTTGCCGCTGGCGATGATGCCGAAGCGATCCTGAGGGCCCTCGATCACATTGCGATTGAGGCGGTTGGCGCGCATGTACGCGAGCGCGGCATACCATTTGTAGTCCATCAGCCGGGCTTCCTGCTCCAGCGGCGGATCCGGCCAGCGGATGTGAACGCCGCCGGGGGGCATGGCGAAATCCTCCGGCAGAGCGATCTGCACCCGATCCGGATCGACGCTGACCGAGGTCGTGGACTCGACCACTTCCTGAATCGTCTTCATGCCCATCCACACGCCGGAGAAGCGGCTCATGGCAAAGGCGTGCAGGCCGAGATCAAGGATCTCCTGCACGCTCGAGGGAAAGAAGACCGGCATCCCGCAGGCCTTGAAGATGTGGTCGCTCTGGTGCGCCGCCGTGCTGCTCTTGGATGCGTGGTCGTCGCCCGCGATGGCGATCACGCCGCCGTGCTTCGCGGTTCCGGCCATGTTGGCATGCTTGAAGACGTCCGAGCAGCGATCCACCCCCGGCCCCTTGCCATACCAGAGACCGAAGACCCCGTCGTACTTCTTGGTCTGGGGATACAGATCCAGTTGCTGCGACCCCCACAGCGCGGTGGCGGCCAGTTCCTCGTTCAGCCCCGGCTGGAAGACCACGTGGTTCGCCTGCAGGTGCTTCTTCGCGGCCCAGAGTGCCTGGTCGTAGCCGCCCAGCGGGCTGCCGCGGTAGCCGCTGATGAAGCCGCTGGTATTCAAGCCAGCGGCAAGGTCGCGCTGGCGCTGCAACATCGGCAGGCGAACCAGCGCCTGTACGCCGCTCATGAATGCCCGGCCGCGATCCAGGCTGTATTTGTCGTCGAGCGTGACTTTTTCGAGAGACTTGCGGATCGCCTCGGGAAGTGGACTGTTCATGTGATTTCCTCTGTCCTAAACGGCGTCAATGCCCTGCTCCGGTCGCCGGGCGAGGCCCGCCGTGCCCATGGCCCCATCCCCCGTCGCACAGGAGAACCTGGCCTGTCACGTACCCGGCAGACTCCGATGCGAGAAAGGCCGCGCCGGCACCAAACTCCGCTGTCGTCCCCAACCGCCCCACCGGTATCTGGCCCAGGATCGATTGCGGCACGCCGAGTTGACGCATCCGGTCGGTCTCGTGGTAACCCGGTGCAATCGCGTTCACCGTCACGCCGCTTCCCGCGTACTCGGCGCTCAGCGTTTGGACGAGGCCGTGTAACCCGGCCCGCAAAGAGGTGGAGATCGCCATCTCAGGGACGTAGTGCATGCATGCGACCGACGTCACCCAGACGACGCGCCCCCAGCCGCGCTCCTCCATCGATGGCAGCAGCGTGCGAACCAACGTCAAGGGTGCGGCCCAGAGCGTTTCAAATGCCTCAAACCACGCGCTCTCAGGTACCTCGGCAGTACGCCCCTTGGCCGGGCCTGGCCCATTCAGCACCAGAATGTCCGGGCGGATCCCAGCTCGCTCCAGTGCCTGAACACATCCCGCAATCGAGCGTCTGTCCGTGAAGTCGAGATGGGCTACGCCATCGACCACACCGGCGGCGGGATTCGCTCGCGAGCTGGTGGCGACCACGCGCACACCTTGATCCCGCAAAGCCTGCGCGACGCCGCCGCCAAGCCCTCCTGTCCCACCGCATACGAGTGCTGTTCTTGTCTCCATGGCATGTGCCCCTAGTTCAATTGCATTGCGGCAAATGGTAGGAAGGCGCATGGGCCAGTGCGAGTCGGGGGTGCTTCTATCAGATATGAGCGCCCCTTATAACTGAACGCGACGACTGCGACGCCCCTCGGTGTTCTCGGGCACCCCGCGCTGCATCGCGCCAGATATTGATTTCAGAAAAGTCCGGTATGTCCCCATCTGAAGGACAACCGGGCCCGCGCCTCCTAGAGTGATGCACTCCAAAACACACTTCGGAGACCCGGATGAAAGCCTATGTGCTCGCATTCATTGACGTGGAAGACCCGTCAAGCTATGCCCCCTATGCAGCAGGCGCTCCCGCAACGATCGCGGCCCATGGCGGCAAGTACCTCATCCGCAATGGCGCCAAGGAACTGCGCGAAGGCACACTTCCGGCCGACCGCCTCGTCGTGCTGGAGTTCCCATCCGTGGCGCAAGCCCGCGCCTGGTACGAGTCACCCGAATACCAGGCGCTGGTACCGATTCGCCAAGGCGCCTCGAAAGGTTCGCTGGTGATCGTGGAGGGCTTTGGCGAAGCGCCGTGACATCGGCTTGACGATCCTCAGGTTCACGTCCACGCCCGTACCACGCGAAGAAGGATTCCTGCGTCCATGCCGGTCCTTGACACCATAGATCGGCGCATCCTCGCTGCCTTGCAGCGTGATGGGCGGATCTCGAACAACGATTTGGCCTTGGAAGTGGGGCTGTCTCCTTCTCCCTGCCTGCGCCGGCTGCGCATGCTGGAGGACACAGGAGTGATCCGCCGCTACACTGCCGTGCTGGCTCCATCCGAAGTGGGCTTGCCTCACACCTTCTTCGCACGGATCTCGCTGCGAGCGCAAGACGGGGACACCACCCAGCAGTTCGCCGCTGCGATGTCGGAACTGCCCCAGGTGCTGGAGTGCTATCTGATGTTCGGCGACTGCGATGCGCTGTTGCGGGTCGTCGCCAGCGATCTCGAAGACTATCGACGATTCCTGGCCCAACACCTGACCCCTGCCAACGGAGTTCGGCGCGTCCAGACCGAAATTCCCTGCACGGTGGTCAAGCAAACGCTTGAACTACCGTTGCATTGGCACGGAGCCCCTTCAGGCGAGGGGGGCCGGCAGCCATGATTTCCTACCAGCCCGCGACGTTCAACGCAACTCACGAAGGCTTGCCTTCGAACCTCGCCCTGGCTCTAGCCTTCCATCTCTCCAGGTTTGGCGCCAGCCCCAAGGTCAACCTTCGACATGCCATCATTGAGCAGGTTGATGTGGTGCAGCAGGGCGATCTTGTCGTCGAAGCGAAAGCTTGCAACCGCCTGGCGATAGAACTCGTAGATTCTTGGCTGGATATCGCTCCAGAACGCTCGCCCCGAGGGCAGCAACACCACTTTTTTGGCACGCCTGTCGGCGGGATCGACGACGCGCTCCACGTGCCCCTCACGCTCGAGACGCTTGAGAACCCCATCCAGACTTTGACGGCTCACGACCAGATAGTCCGCGAGATCGGAAAACGACATTCCGTCCTTCACCTGCGGGCGCGACAGAGCCCCCAGCGTAGCCCACTGAACTGTCGTGATGCCAAGCTCCTTGACGGACTGGCGATCCAAGGTATTGCCAGCCTGGAACAGGCGAAAAAACAATCGGTTGTGAACCGCGGAGACCGATTGATCGTAGTTGTCGTTATCGGATATGGGCATGTATGTATTCAGACAGTTTCAAAGACTCTGACAGGTAGGGCCAACGTCAGCTTTATCCGTCTGCGTGGAAACCTCAGTTTCTAGATCCTGAACACCTGGAATCCGAGTCAGATGCTCGATCTGGAACTGCCGACACTTCCCAAAAGCGGCGGCCCCCACTCGGAGCATGAAAGTTCAGGCCTCAGCCATCAGGTAACAGATCGCCGCACGCGGACGACGGATGGCCACCGTGCCGCGATTCATCGAGGCGCGTCTCGCCTATGCCCTGCGAGCATCGACAGCCCCTCGCTCATCTTAGCGGCATTACGCGAGGATATTGACATAATTTTTGACGCATTTGAAGGCCACGCCCTAAGCCCCGCCAGGTGCTCGCCCAGCCATTCAGCGCTGCTCATGCCGCCGCGGCGGCAGCCCAGATCGCCGGCGTTGCCAAGGTGATCCACGCCGACGGCGCCAGCCTCAAGGACGGCCTGGCCGAAAACCTGGCCGCCCAGGTGCTCGCCATCGCCAGCGGCTACAGCCATGTCCTGTTCCCCGCCACCGCCTGCGGCAAGAACGTGGCCCCCCGCGTCGCCGCCAAGCAGACGTGGCGCAGATCAGCGACATCACCAAGGTCGACAGCGCCGACACCTTCGAGCGCCCCATCTACGCAGGCAACGCCATCGCCACCGTGCGGAGCAGCGACGCCGTGAAAGTCATCACGGTGCGCACCACGGGCTTTGACGCCGCGGTCCCCACGGGCGGCAGCGCCGCCGTCGAAACCGTCGCAGCGGCCGCCGACAGCGGCAAGAGCAGCTTCGTGGGCCGCGAAGTGACCAAGAGCGACCGCCCCGAACTCACCGCCGCCAAGATCATCGTCTCGGGTGGCCGGGCCCTCGGCAGCGCCGAAAAGTTCACGGAAGTCATGACCCCGCTGGCCGACAAGCTGGGCGCGGCCATCGGCGCGAGCCGCGCGGCCGTGGACGCGGGCTACGCCCCGAACGACCTGCAGGTGGGCCAGACGGGCAAGATCGTTGCGCCGCAGCTCTACATCGCTGCCGGCATCTCGGGTACGATCCAGCACTTGGCGGGCATGAAGGACTCCAAGGTGATCGTGGCGATCAACAAGGACCCCGAGGCGCCGACCTTCTCGGTGGCCGACTACAGCCTGGAAGCGGATCTCTTCGAGGCCGTTCCAGAGCTCGTCAAGCAGTTGGGGTAGCGTACGATGGGCCGCCTGGCCTGCGCGACAGGCGGCAGTAGTCCTTGCATCCGAGCCGAGACTCCCTCGGCCAGTACTCGGGCGGGAGCTACATCCCCGCGTAGTTCGGCCCGCCACCGCCCTCGGGTGAGACCCAGACGATGTTCTGGGTCGGATCCTTGATGTCGCAGGTCTTGCAGTGCACGCAGTTCTGCGCGTTGATCACCAACTGGTCGGCTCCGTCCTTGTTGACGAACTCGTACACGCCGGCCGGACAGTAGCGGCTTTCGGGGCCGCCGAACTTGGCCAGGTTGACGCTGACCGGCACGCCGGCATCCTTGAGCGTCAGGTGCGCGGGCTGGTCCTCGGCGTGGTTGGTGTTGCTGATAAACACGCTGGAGAGCCGGTCGAAGGTCAGCACCCCGTCGGGCTTGGGATAGCTAATCTTGGGGCAATCGGCCGCCGGCTTGAGGTACAGGTGGTCGGCCTGCGTGCGGTGGATGGTCCAGGGCGGGGTACTCACGCCGACCTTGGGCAGGAACCACTGCTCGATGCCGGTCATCAGCGCGCCGATGGTGCTGCCCTTCTTGAACCACTGCTTGAAGTTGCGCGACTGGTGCAACTCGGTGCGCAGCCAACTCTGCTCGAAGGCCGCCGGGTAGGCTGCCAGTTCGTCACCGGCGCGGCCCACCGTCACAGCCTCGAAGGCCGCCTCGGCGCACAGCATACCGGTCTTGATGGCCGCGTGGCTGCCCTTGATGCGCGCTGCGTTCAGAAAGCCCGCGTCACAGCCGACCAGCGCGCCGCCCGGGAACACGGTCTTGGGCAGGCTCAGCAACCCGCCGGCAGTGATGGCGCGCGCGCCGTAGCCCACGCGCTTGCCGCCCTCGATGTGCGCCTTGATCGCCGAGTGCCTCTTCCAGCGCTGCATCTCCTCAAACGGCGAGAGCCAGGGGTTCTTGTAGTCCAGCCCGGTCACGAAGCCCAGCGTGACCTTGTTGCCTTCGAGGTGGTAGAGGAAGCCGCCGCCATAGGTGTCGTTGCCCATCGGCCAGCCGGCGGTGTGCACCACCAACCCGGGCTTGGCTTTGTCGGCTGGGATCTCCCACAGCTCCTTGATGCCAATGGCGTAGCTTTGCGGGTCCTTGCCCTCGTCGAGCTTGAAGCGGGCAATGATCTGCTTGCCCAGATGGCCTCGCGCGCCCTCGGCGAAAACCGTGTACTTGGCATGCAGCTCCATGCCGAGTTGGAAGTTCTCGGTCGGCTCGCCGTCCTTGCCGATGCCCATATTGCCGGTGGCCACCCCCTTGACGGAGCCGTCTTCGTTGTAGAGTACCTCGGCGGCCGCGAAGCCGGGGAAGATCTCCACGCCCAGGCCCTCGGCCTGCTGGCCCAGCCATTGCGTGACGGCCCCCAGATTGACGACATAGTTGCCATCATTGTGGAAGTTGCGCGGCACCAGGGCGTCAGGCGTGCGCTTGTGGCCGGTCTCGGAGAGGAATAGCACGTCGTCGCCGGTGACAGGCTGGTTCAGCGGCGCACCCTGTTCCTTCCAGGCCGGAAAAAGCTCGGTGATGGCCTTGGGGTCCATCACGGCGCCACTGAGAATGTGCGCGCCCGGTTCGGAGCCTTTTTCCAGCACGCACACGTTGATTTCGCCGCCCTTGTCGGCGGCCAGCTGCTTCAGGCGGATCGCGGCCGATAGGCCTGCCGGGCCCGCGCCGACGATGACCACGTCGTATTCCATCGCTTCACGCGGGCCGTAGGTGCTCAGAATGTCTTCAGGGCTCATTGGTGGGTAGTCTCCAGCGATTGTTCTTGTGCTGCTGTTCGGAACTCGGAAAAGCGACACGCAGCACAGGACGGTGCGGCGATCGGTCAGCTTGGGGCGTCAGATTTTTTCGAGAATCACGGCAATGCCCTGGCCCACGCCAATGCACATGGTGCACAGCGCATAGTGGCCCCCCAGCGTGTGCAGTTGGTTCACGGCGGTGGTGGCCAGGCGTGCGCCCGAGGCGCCCAGCGGATGGCCCAGCGCAATGGCGCCGCCCCACTGGTTGACGCGCTTGTCGTCGTCGGCGATGTCGAGGTCGCGCAGCACGGCCAGGCCCTGGGCGGCAAAGGCTTCGTTGAGCTCGATCACGTCCATCTGGTCGAGCGTCAGGCCGGTGAGCTGCAGCACCTTGCGCACGGCCGGCGCGGGGCCGAAGCCCATGATGCGCGGCGCCACGCCGGCCGTGGCCATGCCGACCACGCGGGCGCGGGGCACCAGGCCGTATTGCTTGGCGGCTTCCTCATTCGCCAGCAGAAGCGCGCAGGCGCCGTCGTTCACGCCGCTGGCGTTGCCGGCCGTGACCGTGCCATCGGGGCGCACCACGCCCTTGAGTATGGCCAGCGCCTCCAGCGTGGTGGCGCGGGGGTGCTCGTCCTGGCTCACGGCGATGGGGTCGCCCTTCTTCTGGGCAATGGACACGGGCACGATCTCCTGGGCCAGGTAGCCAGCGGCAATGGCAGCGGCAGCGTTCTGCTGGCTGGCCAGGGCCATTCGGTCCTGCGCCTCGCGCTCGATCTTGAAGTCATCGGCCACGTTCTCGGCGGTCTCAGGCATGGAGTCCACGCCAAACTTCGCCTTCATCAGCTTGTTGACGAAGCGCCAGCCGATGGTGGTGTCGTACACCGCGTTGCTGCGACTGAAGGCGCTCTCGGCCTTGGGCATGACGAAGGGCGCGCGGCTCATGCTTTCCACGCCGCCGGCGATCATCAATCGGGCCTCGCCGGCCTTGATGGCGCGCGCGGCCGAGCCCACGGCATCCAGGCCCGAGCCGCACAGGCGGTTGATGGTGGCGCCGGGCACGTCGATGGGCAGGCCGGCCAGCAGCGACGACATGCGTGCCACGTTGCGGTTGTCCTCGCCGGCCTGGTTGGCGCAGCCGTAGAGCACGTCGGCCACGGCGGTCCAGTCCACATTCGGGTTGCGTTCCATCAACGCCTTGATGGGCACAGCACCGAGGTCGTCGGTGCGCACGCCAGCAAGAGCGCCGCCGTAGCGGCCGAAGGGGGTGCGCACGGCGTCGCAGATGAAGGCTTGGGAAGTGTTCATGATGATTTTTGAATCAGGTTGAAAGCAGCGGATCGAGATCGCCCAACGAGAAGCCGTGACCGGCCTCTTCTGCCAAGTGCTTGAGGTCGGCTTCAAGCCGGGCTCGCTCCTGCTGGCGAGCCCAGAACACCGGGCCGCCCTCCCAGCGCGGAAAGCCATAGCCCTGCACCAGCACCACGTCGATGTCGCTGGGGCGGCTTGCCACGCCTTCGGCAAACAGCAAGGCGGCCTCGTTGACCATGGCGAGCAAGGCGCGGCGCTGGATCCCTTCGGGTGCAAGCGTGCGCCGGTTGATGCCGCGCTGCGCGCTCGCCTGCAGGATCACGTCGCGCACAGCCGCATCGGTGGTTTTCACCTGCTTGCCGTCCACGTAGGCGTAGTAGCCCGCGCCAGTCTTGCGCCCCAGGCGCCCGGCCTCGCATAGCCGGTCGAGAATGGCCACGTAGCGCTCGCGCGGATCGCGCGTCGCCGCCTGCGCCTTGCGCATGCGCCAAGCGATGTCAAGGCCGGAAAGATCGGCGACCGCGAATGGCCCCATCGCAAAACCCAGCCCAGTGAGCGCATTGTCCACGTCCTCAGGCCACGCGCCGTCTTCGAGCATGAACTCGCACTGGCGGCGATAGGCATTGTAGATGCGGTTGCCGATGAACCCGAATGCGTTGCCGGTCAGCACCGGCATCTTCTTGAGGGTCGCGCCAAGCGCCATGCCGGTGGCCAGCACATCGGGGGCGGTCTTTGCGCCGCGAACCACCTCCAGCAACTTCATCACGTTGGCCGGACTGAAGAAATGCAGCCCCAGCACGTCCTGCGGGCGTGAAGTCGCCGCGGCAATCGGATCGATATCGAGGTAGGACGTGTTCGTCGCCAGCACCGCGCCCGCCCGCGCATGGGTATCGAACTTGCGGAATACCTCCTGCTTGACGGCCATGTCTTCGAAGACAGCCTCGATCACCAGATCGGCCTGCTGCAGGCGTTCCCATTCGAGGCTGGTCTGCAGGCGTGCCTCATTGGACGACGCGGCCTCGGCGGAGAGCTTGCCCGCCGCCACGCGCTCACGGTAGTGATCGCCAATGTGCTGCCTCCCGCTTTCGAGCGCGGCCTCATCCTGCTCCAGCAGCAGTACGGACAAGCCGGCATCGAGCGCCGAGATGGCAATGCCTGAGCCCATCGTTCCGGCCCCGATCACAGCGATGGAGCGCACCTCGCGCGCGGGTGCCTGGAGCGCCGGCGGCAGCTTCGTAGCTTCCCGTTCAACCTTGAACTGGTAGCGCAGCGCTTGGGCCACCGTCGTGGGCACGAGGGCCAGAAACAGCTCGCGCTCCTTCTGCATGCCTTCGTCGAACGGCAGCGCGGATGCGGCCAGCGCGTCGAGCAGCGCGCCGTATGCTGGCTGCAGCTTTTGGCGGGCCGTGAGCTTTGCGCGTTGCGCGGCCACCGTTGCCTGGACTTCGGTGGCGTCGACCTCGCCATCCAGCGCCCGTGGGTAAGGAAGCCCCTTTTCAGCGAGCATCGTCGCGAGAGCGGCGGCTGCGCCAACCGTGTCCCCAGCCACGACGTCGTCGAACAGGCCCGACTTGGCGAGTTGGCGGGCGCTCTGGGGCTGCCCGCCGGACATCAGCGCATGGGCGGCAGCAATGCCCACCAGCCGGGGCAGCCGCTGGGTTGCACCCGAGCCGGGAATCAGGCCCAGGGTGATCTCCGGCAGACCGATCCGGGCCTTTTCCTGCGCGACGCGCCCATGGCAGCCCAGAGCGAGTTCAAGGCCACCGCCCAGGGCGACACCGGTGATGGCCGCCACGACGGGCTTGCTGCTCGCCTCGATGCGGGTGATGACCGTGCGCAAAATGGGGTCCTGCAGCTGGCGCGGCGTGCCGAACTCGGTGGCGTCCGCACCGGCGGAGAATGTCTTCTCATTGCCGGTCAGCACGATGCCGCGCACTGCGGAATCAGCCAACGCGGCATCGAGTTGCTGCACGATGCGTTCGCGCAGCGCGTGGCCCAGGCTGTTGACGGGCGGGTGGACCAGCGTGATGACGGCGATGCCGTTGCGGATGTCAAGCATGGTCAACCTCACGCGGCCTTCATCAGATGCTTGCCGACGACGAGCTGCTGGATCTGCGTGGTGCCCTCATACAGGCGCAGCAGGCGCACGTCGCGGTAGAAGCGCTCGACTGGGAACTCGTTGATGTAGCCCGAGCCGCCGTGGATCTGCACGCCGCGATCGGCCACGCGACCCACCATCTCGGTCGTGAACAGCTTGGTGCAGGAGGCTTGCATACTCACCTCCGGATCGCTGACGCCGGATGGCTTGGCGTCATAGCGGCGCGCAGTCCCCTGCACCAGCGCCCAGCCTGCCAGCAGCTCGGCCTGGCTGTCGGCCAGCATGGCCTGCACCAGTTGGAAGTCGCCAATGCGCTGGCCGAACTGCTTGCGCTGCTGCGCATAGGCCACGCTCTCTTGCAGAATGCGCTGCGCCATGCCGCACGCCAGGGCCGAGATATGCAGGCGGCCGCGGTCGAGCACCTTCATCGCCGTCTTGAAACCCTTGCCCGCCTCGCCACCGATGATGTTGGCGGCGGGAACGCGCACGCTGTCGAGGTTGACATCGCAGGTCCGCGTGCCTTTCTGCCCCATCTTCTTGTCGGGCTTGCCGAGCGTCAGGCCCGGCAGACCGGCCGGGACGATGAAGGCCGAGATGCCGCCCGCCCCCGCGCCGCCGGTGCGCGCCATCAGCGTGAAGGCGCCGGCGCGCGGCGCATTGGTGATGAAGCGCTTGGTGCCGCTGATGAGGTAATCGCTGCCGTCGGCCACGGCCTTCGTCTTCAGCGACGCCGCGTCCGATCCGGCGTCGGGTTCGGTCAACGCGAACGAGATGATCAACTCGCCACTGGCGATGCGCGGCAGGTATTCGGCCTTCTGTTCGGACGTGCCATCCATCAGGATGCCCTGCGAGCCGATGCCGATGTTCGTGCCCGCCACCGAGCGGAACGCGAGCGCCGTCTGGCCGAGTTCGTAGGCCACCTCGCACTCCTGGGCCATCGACAGCCCGATACCGCCGTACTCCTCGGGAATCGAGATACCGAACAGGCCGAGCTCCTTCATGTCGGCCACGATGTCGGCCGGCACTTCGTCGTGCTCCTCCAAATGGTTTTCGGCGGGCACCAGCCGCTCCCGGACGAAGCGTTGGACGCTGTCCTTGAGCAGTTGGAAAGTTTCCTGATCAAGCGCCATGGGAATCTCCTTTGAATGGGAGGGATTGTTTAATGATCGAATGAATTTGACAATTAGAAAGAGAGTGAACACTCTGTTCAATATTTTTTGACAGATCAACGGCAGCGCACTCACACTCTTCGTCGACATCGTGGAAGCGGGGAATCTCAGCCTGGCCGCGCGGAACATGAAGATGAGCCGGGCCAATATCAGCTATCACCTGACCCAGCTTGAAAAATCGGTCGGCATGCAGCTGATGCGGCGCACGACACGGCGGGTCGAGCTCACGGAGGTCGGCCAACGCCTCTACCACCATGGGTGTGTCATTCGCAATGAAGTGTTGGCGGCCAAGGAGTCGGTGGCCATGTTCGGCAAAGGCCTGTACGGCTCGGTCCGGCTCAGCCTGCCAACCGGCTTTGGGCACATAGTGATGTCCGGCTGGCTGATCGAGTTCAAGCGCCTATATCCCGACATCGCTCTCGATCTGCTGTTCGACAACCGTGTCGACGACCTCTTGCGCGAGGAAGTGGACGTGGCGATTCGGGTGATGTCCGACCCCCCGCAACAGATGGTGGCAATCGAGCTAGCGCAGGTGCGCTGCGTCACCTGTGCGTCGGTCGAGTACGCCTGCGGGCACGCCATGCCGTCGCGGCTGGAGGAACTTGGCGGTGTCCCTCTGATCACGTCGGCCGTGGCTGGACGCAATCTGAGGGTCTCGGCATACTTGGGCGAGGAACGGCGCGAACTGACCCTGCATCCGTAGAACAAAGGAAGAGTGTCACCGTTTCCGAAGGAATGTCGTCAATTCGCGCGGCAACGGCGCGGCAACCGGGCGTACCATCAAAAGAATCAAGGACTTACGCCCAGCGAACTAATATTGTCACCGGCTGAGGGTCGCGAAGTGTCAATCGAAGGCGTGCAAATGCCTGCACGGACCCGGAATGCTACGCCGGCTCCATCTGGCGAGCCGACATCGGAGAGCCGAAAGAGGTAAAGGTCCCTCTACCCATGGCTCCTGCATCCCAGGCCTTGCTCAAAGTACGAGCGCGCGAACGCTTTGCGTTGGTCCGGCCTCATGGGCCGTGGTCGGTCGGGTCGCCAGGCCCCGTTGCCATAGAATGCATGACAATGCGCGCAACGGTGTGGTGCCTCGAGAAGCTGCACATTCAGGCAATACGGCGCTTGATGTCCGCACTGCCTACATGCCGACTCCACAGGGCAACGATGCGCAGGACATCGACTCGCTGTCTCTAGTTGGTGCAAGAGGGAGTGGTACCCACGCACCATACAGAAATGGCAGTAGCGAAACACTTCGCTATAGCGTCGCTGATTGGTTTGCTCGATGAGTGCCATGTGCAGCGATTTGGTTGGCAAGCCCAGCGCTTCGTTCAGCCGAACGACATCGATGAATCCTCTCTGCGGCGGAAGGCTCTCGTAGGGATCGATGTCCAACCTTACCAACCGCATCACAGCGACGCCTGACAAGGCATTCGCCACTTTGAGTTTCCAGAGGATCGAGACGAGCGATTCCCGTGGATCGATCCACTTCTTGTCGAACACGTAGCCCAGCGCCGGAGTGAGCTTCGCCTCGTCGAGCGTGAGGATAGGGAAGCGGGCCACCTTAGAATGCCCTCACAAGGCAGCGGAGACGAGCACACGACCGATTGCATGGCGTGACTGGACGTAACCGGAATGCCGTACCGCGTGCGCCCATAGCGCTGGCTCGGGACAGTAGCCCGGGCAATCCCTGAGCTCGCTATCCTTTAGCAGGATCTCTACGGCACGGACAAACGACTCCATTGGGATCTCGAGAGCCCCAGGCAAGCTGGCCTTGTGGTGCGCCGTCTCGAACGCGTCCCACAGCGCGTCGGCATCGCTGACCAGTCGATAGCCAGCATCAAAGGCTTGCGGAACGTAAAATCGGGTAAAGCTCCATTCGCTACGCTCGGGATAAGCCGTCTCGTCATAGCCGCTCAAACACGTTGCCACGTCCTTCGCATTTCGTATGCCGTAGAAGGCCAATTCCTCGACCATCAGCCGCGCGACAATCTGAGTTTTCCCAGCCAACTGCATGGCCGTTTTCTGAGCGAGCAATTCCTGTTGCCCGACGAGGAAGGTGAACAACTTGATCTGCTGTCGATCCAGCGCATCGTGAACATCACGCAGCCATTCGTATTCATTGTCGTTGTAGCGCTGCGCCTCATCACAGAAAAGCAGAACCGTCCCACTTCCTGCCCGAGCGGCGGCCTCACGAATCCTCAGTGCGAGGCGCATACGTTTGGCCGGGTTGGCGCCAGCGTTAGGATCCGGGTCGCCAACCGCTTCAAGCAGGTTGGCGAAGAATGGTCCCTCGGCATGCCTCGGCTTGTGTTCGCATCGTGCGTGGTAGCTGGTCATCCGTGGGTGTTCGCGTGCCAACAGCAATCGCACGTACTCGATCGCCCGTGTCTTACCGATGCGCGACGGGCCGTAGATCAGGGCGCCCATAATTCTGTAGCGCAGACATCGAGTGACCAGTTCGTAGAGCTCTTCGATGGCCGGCGTGGCGATACGATAGTTGCCGGTGACCAAGGGGTGCAGCGATGGATCGATCGGACGCGGTATCTGAAGCGACATGATGACTCCCTCGCGGAGGACAGGGTTAAAAGACTTGGCCGGTACCGATAGACAGCTTCTTCGGTCGAGTCGGTGTTTTTTTCTGCTCGGAAGCCTTGTCTACTTTCTGCTCTGACGCGGCGTTCGTTGCGGTCTGCGCGGCGGATGCTCCCCGCCCCATCGCAGTTCGCGCCGTCGGCGCGGATGACAGAATCCGCTTTGCTTCCGCCAGTTCGGATGCCGCCTTCCGTGACTTCTTTGCCTGCGCCATCTTTCCGTCGACGTAGTCTCCGATGGGATCCGCATCAACGGGCCCACGCGACCGCTTCTTGTCTTTCTTCTCCTGATTGATTTGCTGGCGTAGTTTCAGGTTATGCCGTATCACGCCCCAAGCCCCTTGCGCCTCCAAGACCCCAAACTCAGCGCCGTCTGGTTGGAACGCGCGGACACAGCGAAGATCATCGGCATTCAGGTAAATAAGCAAGCTCTTGCCGATCAAATCCGTGCTGCACGCAAGGACGTTGCTTGTGTAGCGCACACCATACAAGTTGATGTGCGGTCGAACGCCCTGCTGGAGATATGCTCGTACGGTGCAACGCTTGGCCGATTGCATTAGACAAAGGGTACGGCGACGATGCTCGGGCAGCCATGTCACCAACTGTTCCTTGCCGCGAATGAAATACTCCATCGCTTCAAGCGGCGTGACATTGTTCAGGCCGGCATGCGGCGTGCCGTTGTAGCTCGCAATAGCGTATTCGACCAACTCCTCTAACTCGTCAAACGACACATACAAGCGTAGCTTTCCCTTCGGATCGGCCAGCGCGCGCCGCAAATCACGGGGATGCGAACCCGTGTAGCCAGGCAATCTGGAAGACAGCCTGCTCGCAATAGTCCCGAAGAAGCGTTCGATGTAGGGGCGATCATCGGGACTGTACTTCGGTCCTGTGTCTGCGCAACAGCCAACGAACTCACACAACGCGTCGAGCGTCTCCTTGGCGAGATTCGCCTTCGCGTTGTCCAGCTTCATCCATTCCCAGGTTGTATACGCCAGCTCTGGGAGGCGCTGTGAGGGAAAGCCGTCGTGCGGACCGTAGGCCAAGCCAGGAATCGTGAAGTCGCGCAGTCGATGCGGCTCCAAGGCCGACTCGATGGTCTTGATGACGTCGTAGCGGCTATACTCGCGGCCAATATGCGCAAGCCAAGAACGATCTGCTGATACTCGCAGGCTGTGTTAAAGCAGACACCTCCAAACACATAAGAGGATCTGGGCGATGATCGCAAGAAGAACCACCATCCGGCAACTACCGCTTACCGAGGTCGTTGACCGCGACACTCCCGGCGCGACGCCGGTTAGCATCACCACACCCGAGGGTGGCACCGTCTATCACACGGTCCCGCTCGCAGACCCCGCCACCGGCAAGCGGCGCGACGCACGACCGCAGTGGATCCCAAGCACCTTCCCTCTCTTTCCCGTTGTCCGACTTGCTGACGGCGCGCCGTGGGCTGAAGCGAACATCTGGCTCATCGATATGCTGGAGTCGAAGTCCTCGCCCAATATGCTGACGTTCGCCAGCATCGCTGACGATCTGGTGGCGTTCCGTCGTTACCTGGACGACGAGGATATCGACTGGCTAACGTTCCCCGCAAACAAGCGACAACGGCCGACCTACCGCTATAGCGCATCGATCAGGCTGGCCGTGCAGGCGGGCGAACTGTCTGCGGGTGTCGCGAAGCGTCGTATGGGTGCTATAGCCCGCTTCTATCGCTGGCTCATAACCGAAGCCGGCTTCAGGCCCGCGAACGCGCCGTGGGTTGAATCTGATCGCTTCATTGAGGTCAAGGACCAGAAGGGATTCAGCGGCGTGATCGAGGTCAAGACCACTGACCTGTCGATCCGCTGTCGCCGCGCGGAAGACCCGTGGGACGATCGCATTCAGGACGGCGGGCGCCTGCGCCCGCTCTCCTCTTCCGAGCAGTCGGTGTTGCTTGAATCGTTAGCCGCTCTCGGCAACATCGAGATGACGCTCGTTCATCTGTTCGCTTTGTTGACGGGCGCTCGCATCCAGACGGTATTGACCGTGCGCGCGAAACACGTAATGCGCAAGCCAGGCGAGTTTCACGGCGACGACATCCGTCTCGCCTGCGGGCCGGGTACGGGCATCGACACGAAGGGCGGTGTCAAGGGCGTGTTGCACCTGCCCCGGGGTTTCTACGAGCGGCTGTACATCTACGTGCACAGCGATCGTGCGCGCAAGCGTCGCCAACTGGCAGACGGCGGAGATGACCACGACCAGCCGCTCTTTCTGAGCCATCGCGGTGCGCCGCTCTACGATGATCTCGCATCGCGCGGCCCGGTCAGCACTGGCCCAAAGGTGCGCCGTCACGTCAAGACTGGACAGGCCGTGCGCCAGTTCATCAAGGACGAACTATTGCCCATGATGCGCGAGCGGCTCGGCAACCTCAGGTACGAGTTTAGCTTCCACGACCTGCGTGCAACCTTTGGGCTGAACATGGTCGACGCGATGACCGCGAATGAGACCAGGTACACACGGGCGCTCGATCAGTTGCGGCAGCTGATGTGGCACGCACGACTGTCCACCACCGAGGGCTACCTCAGCTACCGCGAGAACCGCAAGCTGTTCGACGCTGTGCAGGACAGCTGGGGCACACACCTGTCGACGCTGGTCACGCGCGCCCTAGACACCGGGGTGGCAGTATGAGCCGGGTGTACGAGGAAGTTCGCATGCCACTCGCGGTGGGCACGACGCTGCTGCATCCCGAGCGCGCGCTGCTAAAGTGGGAAGGAATTCGCACCCGTTCCGATATCGGGCAGATCTGCTACCTGACGCGTGACACGTCGAACACGCGGCACGCGCGGCACACGTTCGATCCCAGAAGCTTTAGCAGCGAACGCACTAAGGTTGTACGCCTGCTGGTGACGCAGCTTTCCGAGCGTTTGACCCTTGGCGCCTTGCGTCCGGAGACTATCTACGGTGCTCTGCGCGGCGTGCTTGACTTCGCCAACTGGGCCGACAGGCTGGGATTGCATCAGGTTCTCTGTGACGAGAATGCTACGGCGGAGGCAGTTCATCGCTTCTTTCGCGAAAAGCGTGAACAGGTCTCACTAGGCAAGCTGAACCACAATACCGTCGCGGGCATTCAGCCTAATCTGTTGTCGATGCTTCGTGAGTTCTTCAGAAACGACGACTTCTGCGCCGATGCGAGGGTGCTGCGCCAGCAATGGTATGCTAATGGAACGACAGTTGTGCCCGACGCCGAGGCACAAGCCGCCTTGCTCGCGTGGGCTGACGCGCTCTTCAGCAGCATCAGCACGCTGGTGCTCGACTTCAAGCCTTATCCGTTGCGCGTGACCACGGCGCGAGGTGAGAATCTTTGCCTCGTTCCGCACACACATGGCCGCAGAAAAGGGCACGACTCGTACGGCTTGCTTGGCTGGAATCTGGAGACGGGACAGCTGCGCACCCGGGAAGAGATCACGAGGCGCTTGGCCGAGGCTGGAGCTAACAATCCTCGCCATCGTTCGTGGGGCATCGCGTGGTTAACTGCCAAACATCTCGTGGCGGCCAACGAAGACGCACAGTCACCGATCCGTCGCTCGCACGCTTCGTTGGCGGCCTTTTGCTTCGCCACGCTGTTTCTGGCTGAAACGGGCGTCAGCCTCGCGCAGCTGCTGGCAATGAAATGGAGCCCGGAGCTCGCCGCGACCCTGCAGGATGCATCTGTTGTACGTCAGAAGTTTCGCGAGGTTAAGTACCGTGCAGGTGGAAGGGAAGTTGCGTTCACCGTCTCGCTGGCCTTCATGCCAAAGCTCAAGGCGTATCTGGCATTGCGCAGGTATCTTGTGCAGGACGAAGACTGTGACGCGTTGTTCGTCGTACTCGGGCATCATGCGCAGCTACGGCGGCTAACGGCTCTCTCAGCCCAGTTCCTTGATCGGCTTTATAGTCGGCTCGAGACGCTCGGGATTGTGCTGCCGCGCATCAGCGCTCGTCAGTGGCGTGCGGCGAAGCAGGATTGGGCGGTGAGCAATCACGGTCCTGTCGTTGCAGCCAGGCTGATGGGCCACTCCTTGGCCACGGCGCTGCGCTCGTACTCGAACGGCACGGACACCGCGCACAAGGCTGAGATGGGTGCATTCCTCGCTTCAGTCGAGAAGACGGTGCTGAAGGCTGGCAACGACCCGGCGGGCTCCATCAAGAGCGCGGTGGGCGTCTGCATCGAGTTCCACAAGCCCGCGCCGATCGCGGCTTCGGTCACCGTACTGCCTGACTGCCGCTCGACCGAAGGGTGTATCTTTTGCGATCAGTACCGCGTGCACGCTGACGCCGCCGACATCCGCAAGCTGCTGAGCTGCCGTCACTGCGTCAGGCTCGTAAGCGGGCGTGCTGACTCGTTCGAGCAGTACGAGAGCTCGTTCGGCGCGGTGCTGCGAAGGGTCGACTTCCTCCTGAATGAAATACGGAAGCGCGACGCCGCGCTGGTCGGTCAGATCGAGCACGACGTTGATATTGATGGAAACCTGGACGCTTTCTGGTCGACCAAGCTTGATCAGCTTTACGAATTGGGAGTGGCATGAACAATACGCTGATCGCGGCGCTCGCCGAGCGCCCAGACTGGTATCGGATCGAAGACGATGCGGTCGTGACACCCGACAAGGCCGGGAAAGCTGCTTCGCTGTTTGGTGACGACGCCTGGGACATCCGTGCATATACGATTGGATCGCGCCGCACCAGTATCCACTTTAGGGGTCATCCGCTTAACGACGCAGGCCGCACCCTTTCAGACGCGACTACACGTCAGTGGAAGCAGGTCATGTACTTTCTGATGCACGAAGCGAGCGAGACGGTACCTGCGTCCAGTACTCTTCAAGGTTGCTCAGTTTACCTGAAGGACTTTGCTTACTTTGCCGCCGAACGCCAGCTTACTCTTTATGAGGGGCTATCCAGCGTCGCCGTTGTTCTGGACTATGCGGCACAAGCCGGGATGGACATGAAGGCCCAACGCCTTCATTCGATTCTGGCGAAACTTTACCGAGTGGGCGCCGAGGCCACAGGGCTGCGCGTGCCATTGGCCCAACTGCATAAGCCCCTGCTCGAACGCTCCGCGCAACACGCCGGAAACTCCCAATACGCGGTCATCCCGACGCGGATTTACCAGCACTTCCTGTCGACCTGCGAGCATGATCTCGGGATCGCCGAGAGCGTCGCGAACGCGCTATCGGACTACCTCGCGCGCGCATACGCTGGCGAACGCCCTGACGTCTGTGCCTCACTGAAGACGGCTGCTGTCCACTTCGGGTGCACGGACTCCCCTTACGTCGTGATGTCGCTTGTGGCCTCGATCAGCGCGTTATGCCAGCTGGTCATCCTGTCGTTCACCGGCATGCGCGCGATGGAAGCAGAGAACCTGCCGTACGACTGTCTGAGGGAGACCCGGCTGGATGGTGTGATGCACTACGCCATCGAGGGCGTGACGACCAAGCTGTCCGGCGGGCGTCCCAAACGCGCATGCTGGGTGACGAGCCCGCTCGGTGCTCGCGCCGTCAGGCTCGCGCAACGGCTGTCGGGCGAAGCGCATCGTGCGCACGGCGCACCAGGCTACGCCGAATCGAAGGACGGTTCCCACCTGCTGTTCTGTCGGATGGGTCTGCATCTCAAGTACGTGGCAAACCGGGCGCCCACTACCATATATATCGAAGTCGAAGCTTTTCGTGAGCGCGTCTTCCCGACGATCACGGCCGAGGACATCGCTGAACTGAAGCGTGTCGACATGCACCGCGCATGGGAAGACGAACCGAAGTACGCGGTCGGGCAGCAGTGGCCGTTCACGCGTCATCAGCTTCGCCGCTCGCTCGCGCTGTATGCGCAACGCAGCGGCCTCGTCACGCTACCGACGCTCAAACGTCAGTTGCAGCACATCACGCAGGAAATGAGCATGTACTACGCTCGCGGCTCGGCGTTTGCGCAGGGCTTCATTGACACCGACAAGGCTCACTTCGCGAAAGAATGGGCCGAGGCACAGGGCCTGTCCGAGTACCTTGCGTACGCTGAGCAGGTGCTGTTCTCTGACGAGCGGCTGTTCGGGGGGCACGCAGCATGGACACAGAGCCGTGCCGTGCAGGCGTCGCCTGTGTCGGTCTACTCACGCGAGCAGACGGTGAGGATGTTCGGGAAGGGCGAACTGGCGTACCGTGAGACGGTGCTTGGCGGGTGCGCCAGCGTCGAGCCGTGCAAGTCGACGCCGCTCGATTGGATGCGTCTGGATTGCCTTGAATCGAACTGCCGTAACCTCGTGATCGTGCCGTCGAAGCTTCAGCGCGTGATCAAGGCACAGCGCACCACAGTCGAGAAGCTGCGCGCTGTCGATGAGGCGAGCGTCGAATGCCGCATCGAGGCACAGACGCTGCAACGACTTCTTGACGCGCAAGAGAAACTGATGAAACCGGAGGCCGCATGAGCGATGCCATGACCGACTACTACGCCGCCCTTGAGCGGCTGAAGAAGCGCAAGGGTGCGCGTATCAACAACGATACCGTGGCGATCGAGGCGGGCCGCAAGAAAGGCAGCATCAAGAAGTCGCGTCCTCAGTTTGCCGAGCTGATCGCAGCAATCGATGCGGCCAACGCCGTAACCGAGCGGCCAAAGCTCGAACTGACCGAACGTCTGAACCGAGCGAAGGGCAACGCGAAGGATCTGCAGGCACAGCTTGACGAGTCGCTGGCTCGCGAACTCGCCCTGCTGCGCCAGGTATTCAGCCTGCGCAAGGAGCTGGCCGCGCTGCGTGGCGGTAGTGTCCTGCCCTTGCAGTCGCGCTAGATCTCGAAATACGATATAGCAAACTTGTGGAGGAAGATGGACACGCGACGGACGTTGTGTCCACTTTTTCTCCCAATCTAATGGACGTCTCGCGGTCTGCCGATTCCAGTAATTTCAAGGCTCGGCCTGATGTCCATCTTTTTTCTCTTGCGCGTAGGCCAAGCCCAAGGTGAAAGCCCAGCACCGCACGCGTGCAGACGTCGATGATCGCAAGTAACCAAACGCGTTCGATCTCGAATTCATGCTCAAAGCCCAATGCATCGCGTACGACCACCTTGAGACGGATATCGAGTCGGTGACCGTCGAATTCTACGACCTGGTAGGGGCGCATGGCCGGCCGACTTTCCGCCTGATCGTAGTGCGGAAGCCCCTTCAGGTGCGTGGCGCCTGCCGCCCGTGCCGCGGTGCGGAAACTGCGCGACAACTCGTCTTTAAGGCGCGCGGATAGCGACCGAATGGCACCGCCTTCCGTATTGAAGGGGTAATCCACCGCCGTCAGGCCGAGGGACCGGCATTGCAACAGAAACTCCCCGTGCAGGGCATGCAGGCCGACCAAGCGCGTATGAAGTCGTCCATTGGTATGCACCTGTTTGAGCAACACGCGGCGCTGTTTTATTTTTAGGAGCAGCCATCCTGCCAGCGCCGGATAGCTTTCTAAGAAGAGCGCGAACGCGCCTGCTTTACCCCGTCCATCTTCGCTGGGCCGACCATTGACGGGACTTATGCGGACGTACTCATTGACCCGCACGTACCTCAGCAAGGCGCGGAATCCAAAGATGCGTCCGTCAGGATGCAGCGCCAAGCCTCGCTCGAGCCACCGATAGAGCTGTCGACGGTCCACGCCGGTTGCCTTCTCAATTTCCTTGACACTTTCGCCGCTCGCATAACGCTCGATGGCCTGCACTCTTACCTTCGTGACCTCTCGCACTTCGGCGTCAAGCTCCGTCCACGCTATGCTAGGCCACGCGTTCAAATCGAGGGATTGGAACTCAGGCTTTCGGCGCGGCATCATCAGGACTCCCTGACTGCAAACTTCGTCATCCACGACAATGCGTCGGTTCGCAGTTCCTCAGCATGCACGCGACCGGTATGCAGCAGATTGAAGATGGCGGCCCGCACGAGCACGGGGTCACCTTTCGAGAACTCTCGCTCGATGGCTGAAAGCGTCTTTCGACTGGCGACAAAGCGCTCGACCGCATCAAGCAAGGACACCGACACGAGACCTTGCGTGGCTATGATACTCGGCAGCATACGCAGCCAGTTTTCTATCCAGACGCGTGAAGCGGCGTGTTCGGCCGCGTCGACCAACCGGACATTGACCGTATCAGCGTTCAACTCGAGGCCCTCCTTCGCTTCTTCATCGATCACTGGATCCGGCAGGAGGATCAACTCTTGACGATCGGAGTACGAGACCAGGAAGTCTGCTAAGTGCCGCCTCTCTCGAAACTGAATGAATCCGGGGCGCTCACAAAAGTGGCCGATTGCCGGATCGGATTCGATCAAGACCCATTGATCGAGCGCACAGCGTCGGTAGAAAGTCAGCCGCCGCTTCAGCTTTGGACTGAATGCTTCGAAGCGGTGCGCACCGCGCGGGCGGACGAGCGCAACCGGCTCCGCTATATGCAGAGAATCTTCCATGAGATCAATGCCTTACGAGCGGGATTCGAAGTCTAGGACGCCAATTGACGAAATTAATCCGGACTAATGCGAATTGACGATTTTGCTTCGTGGGGAGTGCAAGCAATAGTGTCAATTCACCGGCCGGATTTCTATATTCGACGCGGGTTCCAGCTGGATTCCGGAGTGACAGACTTGCTCCGTTCTACGATGGAGGAACCTCGCCATCGAGGAGCCAAAGAGTGCGGACCACGAGCGGTTCGTGAAGGCGCTGTGCAAGATCGAACCCGTGGTGGGCGAGGTCCGCAGTCTCGCGCGGGAGTTTCTCGGACTCATGCACCGGCGAAGTGTGCTGCATTTCGATCGATGGTTGAAACGTTTGTCGTGCTGCGACGCTGAGGAAATGCCGCGGTGACCGCCTGGCTTGCCCGCTACGCAGACAGCACCGCGACGCTCACCACGTATCGCCGCGAGGTGGAGCGGCTGATCCTGTGGGCCGTGCTTCAGTTGGGCAAGCCCTTGTCCTCGCTGACCCATGAAGACCTGCTTGCCTACGAGCGCTTCCTCGCCGATCCGCAACCGGCCGCGCGCTGGGTGCTGACCGGGACCAAGAAGCTCGCGCGCAATCATCCGGACTGGCGCCCGTTTGCGGGGCCGCTGTCGCCCGGCAGCGTGCGCCAGGCGCTGGTGATCCTGAACGCCTTGTTCGCCTGGCTGACCGAGGCGGGCTACCTGGCCGGCAACCCGCTCGCCCTCGCCCGCCGCCGCCGCGCCCCCGCCCAGGCGCGCATCACCCGCTATCTGAGCCACGACCTGTGGGAGGTGGTCAAAAACACGGTCGCAGCAATGCCGGCCGAGACGGCGCGGGAACGCCTGCACGCGGCCCGTTGCCGCTGGGTGCTGACGGTGCTTTATCTGGGCGGCTTGCGCGCCGCCGAGCTGACGGCCACCCCCATGGGCGCGTTCTTCTGCCGGCGCGATGCCCAGGGCATCGAGCGCTGGTGGCTGGAGGTCACCGGCAAGGGCAACAAGACCCGGCTGGTGCCGGCGACCGACGAGTTGATTGCCGAGTTGGCGCGCTACCGCCGCGCCCACGAATTGCCGCCTACCCCGCAGTTCGGGGAGACGCGTCCGCTGGTGCTGCCGGTGATTGGAAAAGCGGGCAGCGAGAAACCGCTGTCACGCGGCGCGCTGCACCTGATCCTGAAAGAGGTGTTCGGCATGGCCGCGGCGCGCCTGCGTGCGCGCGGGCCGGAATGGGAGGCGCAAGCCGCGGTGCTGGCCAGTGCCTCGGCGCACTGGCTGCGCCACACCGCCGGCTCGCACATGACCGACCAACAGGTCGACCTGCGCTTTGTGCGCGACAACTTCGGGCACAGCTCGCTGTCGACGACGAGCGGCTATCTGCACAGCGAGGAGGATGCTCGCCATCAAGCCACGCAGGAGCGGCATCGGATCGGCTGGGGCAGCAAGAGGTAGACGCCCGTGGAAATTATTTCACCATCATGAAACTATAGTGGGCACCAACAGGCGCGCTATGATCACCCCCTATCATCTCACCGGCGTTGCAACCGGCCCGCCACACATGGGGATGCGCCATTTGTCGAACGACGCCCGCACTCCCCACCAGCCAAGGCACACCATCATGGATCTCGAACTCCGCAATCAACGGGTGCTCATCACCGGCGGCAGCCGCGGCATCGGCCTCGCTTGCGCGGTCGGCTTTCTGCGTGAGGGCGCGCGCGTGGCCATCGTTTCGCGCAGCGCAGAAAACTTGGCGAAGGCCTGCGCCAAGCTGGCCGAAGGCCAGGGCGAATTTGCCAAGGACGTGGTCGCGGTATCCGCCGATCTGACCCATATCGCCGAGGCCGCACGCGCGGTGGAAGAAGCGGTGGCAGGACTTGGCGGCATCGACATTCTGGTGACCTCGGCCGGCGCGGCCAAGCGCCGGCCGCCGGACGAGCTGACCCCACAACTGTGGCAGGAAGCCATGACCGCCAAGTACTTCAGCTACATCAATGTGATTGACCCGGTGGTCAAGCGCATGGCGCAGCAAGGGCGCGGCGCCATCGTCAACATCGTGGGCATGGGTGGCAAGATGGCCAACCCCGCCCACCTGGCGGGTGGCGCAGCTAACGCTGCATTGATGCTGGCCAGCGCCGGACTGGCCAATGCCTACGGCAAGCAGGGTGTGCGCGTCAACGCGGTCAATCCGTCGGCTACGCATACCGAGCGCTTGCAGCAGGGCATGGAAGTGGATGCGCGCATCGGCGGCATGACAGTGGAGCAGGCGCTGGCGCGCGCCAACGCGCGCACCGGCCTGGGCCGCCTGGCCACGCCGGAAGAGGTGGCGGACGCTGTGCTGTTCCTCGCCTCGCCACGGGCCAGCTATATTTCGGGCTCCATCCTGTCGATCGATGGCGCTACCACGCCGATGGTAGTCTGAGGTTGCCAGCCTATCGCGTAGGGGCGCATGGCCGCGCAGCGCGTGCGGGGGCGCGCGCCGGGATGGGAACCGCAAGCCGCGGTGCTGGCCAGCGCCTCAGCGCACTGGCTGCGCGCGACAACTTTGGGCACAGCCGACGACGAGCGGCTACTTGCACAGCGAAGAGGATGCGCGGCATGAAGCTACTCAGGAGCGGCATCGGATCGGCTGGGGCAGCAAGAAATAGCAGCCTGCGCCGAACCTTCACCATCGTGAAATTTCGGCGCCATCCCATTGATACAAGCTTCCGTTCAAGTTTTTGGTCGCATCAAGGCGATTAATTGCATTTTATAAGAGCTGCTTACGGAACATGAGGGGTAAGCGTCCAGTTCTTCCGCCTTGAATCGATCCACGGGATCCTGCATCGTCCCCACGATGGAGGATCGTGGGGACGATGGATCGAGTGTCGACAACTATCGAGCGGCCGCGCCGCAGAGAGTACAGCGCCGAGTTCAAGGCGACGGTACTGGAGCAAGCTCGCCAGCCTGGGGCATCGGTAGCCGGCGTGGCGCTCAGCCATGGGCTGCACCCGAACATGGTGCACAGATGGGTCAGAGAGGAACGTGAACGCCAGATGCGGGCAACGCAGCGCGAGGGCCGTGCGTTTATTCCACTGCATGTTCAGCCTTTGACACCAACCATGCAGCCGGCCTAGGCGGTCCCATGCGAGACGCCAGCTCCGGTAGCTCCCGACGCCATCCGCATCGAGATCCAGCGCCCAGGCGGCACGCTGGTTGTGCACTGGCCTCTGTCAGCGGCACAGCAATGTGCCCAACTGCTTCGGGACTGGCTGCGATGATCCGCATCGACGCGCTGTGGTTGGCCGTCGAGCCCATCGACATGCGTGCCGGCACCGAGCGGCTGCTGGCGCGCGTGGTACAGGTCTTCGGCGCAGCCCAGTCTCATCACGCCTACCTGTTTGCGAACGCCCGCCACACCCGCGTCAAGCTATTGATACATGACGGCTTTGGCGTGTGGTGCGCCGCTCGCCGCCTCAACCAGGGACGATTTGTCTGGCCTGCGGTACAGGCCGGCGCCACCGGCGCACAACTGACGCAGGCGCAGTTCGACGCCCTGGTCCTCGGCCTGCCTTGGCAGCGCCTGGAGGACCTGCGCGCCATTACGCGGATATGAGGATGATCACGGCGCGTTGACAGCATAAATCCGGATGGTGGTAGTGCCCGGTGGCTGGCACGATGGCTCCATGCTGAACCTGCGCCAACTACAAGATCAAGGCCTTCAGGACCTCGCGCCCGAGGACGTGCTGGCATTGGCGCAGCAGATGCTCGCACACATTCAGCAGCAGGAACGCGAGATCAAGCTCAAGGACGTCAAGATCGAGAAGATCACCTTCGAGCTGGCGCGACTCAAGGCCTGGAAGTTCGGGGCCAAGACCGAGGCGATGAGCGCTGAGCAGCGCCGGCTGTTCGAGGAGTCCCTGGCCGAGGACGAGGCCAGTCTGCAAGCGCAGTTACAGCAGGCCAAGGGCGAGCCCTCTGTTGAAGACAACACCAGGTCCACGCGCAAGCCCCGTCGCCAGCCACTGCCGGCCCACCTGCGCCGAGTCGAGCATCACCACGAACCCGAGGATACTCACTGCCCAACACCGGGCTGTGGACGGACCATGGTACGCGTGGGTGAGGACGTCAGCGAGAAGCTGGATATCGTGCCGGCGGAGTTCTTCGTGCACCGCCACATCTATGGCAAGTGGGCCTGCCGCTGCTGCCAACGCCTGGTGCAGGAACCCGTCGAACCCCAGATCATCGACGGTGGGCTGCCTGCAGCCGGGCTGGTGGCGCACACGCTGATCAGCCGCTTCGTCGACCATCGGCCTTACTACCGGCAGGAGACGATCAACGCCCGTTCGGGCGTACACACGCCGCGCTCAACACTGGCTGCCTGGTCCGGGCGTGCTGGTGCGGCGCTTGAACCGCTCTATGAAGCGCACAAGCGCTTCGTACTTGCAGCAAGGGGGCTGCACGCCGACGAGACGCCGGTGGCATTGCTCGACCCGGGAGCCGGCAAGACCAAGCGAGCGTACGTCTGGGCCTACTCGCGCGGCGCCTTCGATCCACTGCCTGGCGTGATCTACGACTTCTGTATTGGCCGAGGCGCGCAGTACCCGATTGCCTTCCTGGGAGGTGCTAGCGAAGACCGCAACGAGCGATGTTGGCAAGGTACCTTGGTGCGCGACGAATACGCTGCCTATGACAGCGTGTTGCAAGCCAGCCCCGGTCGCGTAGCGGCGGGATGTCTTGCTCATGCCCGACGTCGGTACGACGAACTGCTGCGGAACCAGGGCAACAGCACGGTCGCCCCAGAGGCGCTGCGTCGCATCGCGCAGATCTACCGTCTTGAGCGCGAGCTCGCCACGCTGAGCAGCGAGCAACGTCAGGCCAGGAGGCACAGCGACGCCAAGCCGCTGTGGGAGCAACTGCATGCCTGGCTGCAACTGGAGCGGTCACGTGTGCCTGAGGGCAGCATCACAGCCAAGGCGCTCGACTACAGCCTCAAGAACTGGCCGACGCTGACGCACCACCTCCTCGATGGAGAGGTCAGTGTGGACAACAACAGCCTAGAAAATCTGATCCGCCCCTGGGCCCTAGGAAGGCGCTCGTGGTTGTTCGCTGGCAGCGAACTGGCCGGTCAGCGCGCCGCGGTCGTGATGAGCCTGGTGCAATCAGCCAGGCTGCAAGGGCACGATCCATGGGCCTACATCACCGATGTGCTGACCCGCCTGCCCACCCATCTGAACAGCCGCATCGACGAGCTGCTTCCCCACAACTGGCGTCCCGCACGCTGAGCGCGTCTGCTCAATCACGCGACAAGTGCGGATCTGACCCAATAGGACTGGGGTCATAGAGTCGCTTTTACAGCAGGTACTCCAGCGCCCGGATGCCGGCGCCCGCTTGTCATTGCGATTCGTCTCGATTTGCCTCGACCAGCCCACGCGTGTAAGGACCGCCGGGCAGCCGTCAAAAAAGCGCTGTGCAGACACGGCATCGAAAGACTCCAGAAGAGACCGAACACTACGGTCCTGGACGCGACCTCCGTAGTCTCTACTGGGGCCAGGCCCCAACACCTTGACTGCTCTCGGGAGAGCTAGCGTTCTCTTCGCTGCGTCGGACCCGTCGCGATGAAAGGATGCTTAGAAAGCGGTGAAGCCCGTCAATGCGGATATCTCGCGCGTTGTCCGCAAGACCGGTATCAGGACAGGTGGAGGTTGATCGGTGCGAGTTTAACTTGATAGGACTGGGTGAACGATGACCTCATGTCCACGCGTCGCGGGCGCTCAAAGTGAGCGCTCATCTCATGGAAGAGCGCGCATCATGTTTGTTGAGGAAGCACAACAGCGCTAGGCCGGTCAATGCCGCTGCTGCTTCGATTCCAAGCAACATTCGAACGAGATCATTTGGCCAACCGTCAGCGGAAATGCTGACCAGCCGCCCGAGCACCAGGCCGCTGGTGAACACGACGTTGATCCACATCGCGGGCTTTCGCCACGCCTTCGAGAGTAGACCCAGGGCCAGCAACAGACTGATACCGAGATGCATGCCACCGTAGTTGGCACGGATCTCATTGAAGGCATTCACCGAATGGGGTTGCATATCGAGGCCCGCCATTGCCGTAACGGGGTCGTGAAACGTATGCAAGCCAATTAGCAGGAAAGCCAGTGCCGAAACGGCCAGGTATATTTGAGAGAGGCGATGCATGAGTTGGCTCTCAGGTAGCGGATGTTGACGGAGTGGGTGTCGACTCACTGCCGGTCGGCTCGTTCCTGTCCACCGTCCATGTGTGGATGGGTTCATGACCACGGCGCACCCATTCCGGCGGCCGCCACAGGTGTTGCAGTCGCTGCCACACGGGCCCCGGTGACATCACGTCACGCCACATGTCGACAAACTCGTGGAGATTCAGCACCAGGATATTGTAGGACTTAATCTGTTGGGTGATGCCGTATTGCACCGTCTCCCGTTCTTCTTCGAAAGTGCCAAACATGCGATCGAAAATGATCAACATGCCACCGTAGTTCTTGTCGATATATTGGTCGTTTCGGCCATGATGGGCACGGTGATGGGACGGTGTATTGAAGATGTACTCAATCCAGCCAGGAAGGCGGCGGATCAGTTCGGTATGAATGAAATACTGATAGGACAGATTCACGGCCAGGATGAGTGCGACTGCGGCCGGCGGCACACCGAGGAGCACGGGAGGAAGGAAAAAGATGAAACTCCCAGCGACCACATTGAGCATCGATTGTCGTGCCGCCGTAGTGAAGTTCATGCTCTCGCCGGTATGATGAACGACGTGCGCCGCCCAAAACCAGCGGATTCGATGGCTGGCGCGATGAAACCAGTAGTAGCAGAACTCGACCGACAGAATGATTGGGAGAATGGTCCAACCGTCCACCGGGATATCAAACAAACGTTTTGAATATACCCACGCATAGATGGATCCTGTCACAAGAGCCACTCCCAGGGGCTCCATGATCTGGTAAGTGGTGCCCAATGCGATGTTCGCCCACACCTCCTTCCAGTTCAGTGTCGATTCGGCTCTACGCCTTCGATTGATCAGGGTCTCGAGACTGAATGCAATGATGAAGAGAGGAACCATGCTGAGCATGAACGCCTGCTTCCAATCCACGGACTTCCCAAATATGGAATGCAGCCAGTTCATCATATCGGACGGCAATTTAGACTCCTGTTCGCTTGGCTTGCCGACAGTTTGATCAAACTGGTGACCCTCCGCATTGACAGTCCTCGACACTTTCTTGACACTTCGCGACATTGTTCATTGTCATCCCATGTCCGCGCCCACCGCTTACTACGCCAGCACCTACGTGAACCTGCTTTTCGACTACTTGCAGGACCAAGGGCTGGATGCCGTGCATGTGCTGGGGGAATCCAGCCCTAATTGCCAGGAAGTGCGACTCTACGCGCTCGATCACTGGCGGCGTTTGCTTGAGCGTGCCGCCGAGGTTTGCAATGATCCGCTCCTCGGATTGCACGTTGGCCAGCGCATTGCGCCTGCGCATCTCGGCGTGCTTGGATACGCACTTGGGGCTTGCCCTGACGTCGGGGCTGTCTTGCAACGCTGGCAACAGTACGACCGTGTGGTTGCAAACGTAACGCCGGCGGAGCTAAGAACCGAAGGTAAGTCCGTCGTGATGACGTGGCCCCGTTCGACGGAACCAACGGGGCCGCTCGTTGACGAAACGGCCTTGGCTGCGATGACCCGTTTCACGCGAGCCATGACAGATGGTGATGTGAGGCTGGAGGAGGTGTGCTTTGTTAACGCAACACCTCAAGACACCACCCCTTATCTTGCATACTTCGGCTGCCCGGTGAAGTTCGACCAACCGGAGACGAGTCTGCGCTTCCCCGCCGACCTTTTGCAGGCGCCTCTGCGTCAACCTGATGAAGCGCTACTGCGAATCATGGAGCTTCAGGTACAGGCTGTGTTGGGTGCCATGCCGAAGATGGATGACATGGAACATGCCATCAGGCAAGCGGTAGCCGGGCTCGCGCGTCAAGGCGAAGTGAGCCTTGAAACAGTGGCTTCCTCCATGCACATGACCCCCCGCACGTTGCAGCGGCGACTCGACAAACTGGGTCTGAAATTTCGCGAGCTACGTGACGACACGAGACGCCGGATTGCAGAGAATTACCTAAAAGATCCACGGCTTTCGCTCGCTGAGGTGGCCTGGATACTTGGGTACTCGGAGCACAGTGCATTTACTCGCGCATTCCGGAGATGGACATCGCAGAGCCCGCAAGCCTGGCGCCGCGAAATGGATGCGTGATCCGCTACGGGCAACAACGCAGTCGCCCATGTGATTGCAGCGCTGAAGGTTTTAGGCTGGCCTCCTGGGCCCAAGTCCCAAGCTCTCGCACCGGGTTGCATGGCCTTCCA
Organism: Cupriavidus sp. FW305-3-2-15-C-LB2; assembly: GCF_058787575.1. Classification (NCBI taxonomy): domain Bacteria; kingdom Pseudomonadati; phylum Pseudomonadota; class Betaproteobacteria; order Burkholderiales; family Burkholderiaceae; genus Cupriavidus; species Cupriavidus sp. FW305-3-2-15-C-LB2. The sequence continues at coordinate 88,019 of NZ_JBYSZW010000003.1, read as the reverse complement.
TCGCCGCTACGGCGGAGTAAGCGACCCGCCCTGGCCCGTCGCCTCACGTGGCGGAGAAGCTGTTGAGCTTCTACCCGACTCATCTTTGAGACGACGGGAAAGCAGGTACTTCCATGCCGTCTACTTACTGCGAATCACCTCGGTGATTGGCTCGAAATAGCAACCATATTTGACATCGCCTACCGTGTCACTCATTTGCATCTCCGCTGTGTTGACGCGAGCCTGGATCCCATCTGTGACGACCTGCGGGTCAGCGGCTTCGCAGTTATAGAGTGCCAGGTACTGCCACGGATGAGGCCCCGCTTTTCGCTGCTGCTCCGTGCGACTGAAGCGCTGTGCACTCACCACGCCCGGTACACGCAACACGTCTGGAAGGTGCTGCTCGGTATACCAGCGATTGAACTCTTCTTCACGCCCCGGAACCGCGTTCGTGAGTACCAAATAGGTGAACTTGACCATTCTTATCTCCTTAAGGTTATTGAAGTACAGGGAATGTCCAGCGGCCGATGCCCTGTGACGCGCCCGTGATGGGTATGTGTTGACTGGCGAGTCCCTTGTTCACGTGGTCCTCTTTGCTGGAACCCGCGCTTTGGCATTCCGGCGGTTTCGGCGCTTGAGAGAAAGGGTGTGGCCCAACGCTTCCATCAAACGACGCAAGCCCGTAGACGTTCCCGTTCGATGCTGGGAAATCTATGCTGCAACCTTTCGTCCCCGTGTAAGGGGACAACCGGGAAGAAGGCGACGGAGCAAGCTCCAATCGCCAGTGAACAGAGTTCTCCGAAAACTTCAACGAGCGGATGTGCGTGAATTTCGTATCAAGTCTGCGGCCTTCTCTGCCATGGCCATAATGGGAAGGTTCGTGTTCCCACTGATGATCGTGGGCATCACAGATCCATCAATTACTCTCAAATTCTCAACCCCGCGAACTTTCAACTCCTCATCAACAACAGCGTTGTCGTCGACTCCCATGCGACACGTGCCAACCGGGTGATAGATGGTTTCCGCATGCGAGCGTATCCATGCCTTACGGGCTGCACCGGTGGAGAAAGCATCGATGTCGAGCCTTCGTTTGATGTACTTCCGGAGCGCCGGCTGGTCGACAATCTCGCACGTGCGTTCCACGCCGCGCACCAAACTCTCCAGGTCAGACTCGTCTGAGAGGAAGCGAGGGTCGATTCGGGGAGAAGCGGACGGATCTGAGGAACGCAGTCGCAGCACGCCTCTACTTTTTGGACGCAGCTGGCATACGCGGACTGCAAATCCGTGGGGAACTTTTTCGTTCGGCGGTGGATTACGCATCGCAATGATCAGATGGGCCTGCCACTCAGGCAGATCCGGATTTCCGCCGGAGCTGTAGAATGCTCCTGCCTCAACGCCTTGAGAGGAAGCCGGCCCGCCTCCTGAAAGAAGATAGCGAGCTCCTGCCATTCCGCCTCTTACCAGGCCGATATAGGGCGTAAGCGTATTGGGCTGCGACGCTTCTAAGCGAATCGCGCAATCAAGATGGTCCTGAAGGTTCTCACCGACGCCTTGCAGATCGACCACGGGAGCGATACCAATCGACTGCAGATGTTTGGCCGGTCCGATCCCCGACAGCATCAGGAGTTGCGGTGAGGCAATGGCTCCTGCTGTCAGAATCACTTCCCGGTCCGCGCGAAGCTCCACCTCCTCCCATCCATCCTCAATCACTACGCCTTGCGCTCGCTTTCCAGCAAGGAGAATCCTGCGGACTTTACAGTTCGCCATTAATGTCAGATTGGATCGGTTACCTGCTCGATCCAGGTAACGATAAGCGCCGGATCGCTTTCCCTCGGCAATCGTAAGCTCGTAGAATCCTGCGCCTACCTGCGACGCGCCATTGAATCCGTTGTTCTCGGGCATACCGGCAGATACTGCGCTCTCTATGAACGAAGTCGATATGGCGTTTTGCTGCGTGCCGTATGACAGGCGAATCGGACCCGCGTACCCGCGATCGTCATTCCTCGCCTTCGTTACCAGTGATGCATCCTCAATCTTTCGAAAATAAGGACGAAGGGATTCATAGTCCCAGCCCGACAGGCCCTGAGATGCCCAGTTGTCGTAATCGGATCGGTTCCCCCGGATAGCAATCATGGAATTGATCGAGGATGAACCGCCCACCACCTTGCCCCGGGGTATATAAATATTCCGATTGTCCAGCTGTGTCTGGGGCTCCGTCCAATAGCGCCAGTTGAATTTTTGACTCTTATAGAGAACCCGGATCCCTGCCGGCATCTGAACAAAGATGGATGACGCGGGAGCGCCCGCCTCTATCAGCAGTACCTTGACGCTGGGATCTTCACTCAGCCGAGAAGCGAGAACACACCCTGCCGAGCCGGCGCCGATAACAATGTAGTCGTATGTAGCGGTTTTCATAATCAGGAGATCACTCAACGCGAGCCGATGCCTTGAGCGCCATGCGCACGCGGCGAATGTGCTCGTCCGACTGTCCGAGCTCGTCAATCGGTACTCGTGACGTTTCAGGAGACGCCAAGATGGCAAAAATAGACAACACCGCGCCTCCCATCATGAAATAGGCGGGTGATGAAGGGTTTCCGGTCAGCTTCGTCAGAGAAGCGCTGATTAAAGGAGCGGTGCCGCCAAATAGCACCATGGCCATGTTGTAGCCTATCGACATGGCGCTGTAGCGTGTGCGTGTCGGAAACAGCTCCGTCATCATGCAGAACGGCGCGCTGCCATACATCCCTATCAGTACACCGACGCTAGCCATCGTGGCAATTACCACCTCTGGTGTCGAGCCCACGACGATCCGGAACAAAGGAAGCGCAACGACGAGGTATGCCAATGCCGCCGTAAAGGCGACGGGTCGTCGACCCACGCGGTCGGATAGCGCTGCAGCGAATGGGATCACAATCACTGAACCCAGAAAGGCCAGGCCGGACGCCGCTAGAGCTTGCCCGCTACTCAACCGACCAGTTGACACGAGATATGACGGGAGATACGCCAGGATCAAGTAGTAAGGGATGCCGTGTGAGATCGCTACGCCAAGACATTTGACAATGCTTCGCCAGTCGTCACGAAGGGCCTCCCGCAATGGTGCTTGTGCCGCGCCCTCGCGTTCCAAGTGCAACCGGAATGCCGGTGTTTCCTCGATGCGCAGCCGCAGCCAGAACGCACCCAACCCAATCGGGCCAGCGATCAGGAAGGGCAATCGCCAGGCCCATGCCTCAACTGCCGTCTGACCAAAAATGCTGGTGATCGCCAGAACAAGACCGGATCCGCTCAACGCACCAATTCCAGCCGACATACCAAAGAACCCGATCACAACGCCACGCCGGCGTGTCGGGGCGTACTCGGCAAGGAATGCGAGTGCTCCACCTGCTTCGCCTCCCGCGGAAAATCCCTGAATCATGCGTAGGGCTACCAGCAGCAAAGGAGCGGCGATGCCAATCGCCTCGTATCCCGGTAGGACACCGACCAACACCGTCGAAACGCTGATCAAACCAACGACAATCGCGAGCGTATCGCGCCGTCCAAGCCGGTCTCCCAGCGATCCAAAAAACAGAGCGCCGAGTGGTCGGGTAACGAATGCGACGGAGAATGCCGCGAAAGCCGCTATCAGGCTAACGATCGGGTCGCTGCTTGGGAAGAACACCTTCGCCAGGGTGGCGGATAGATAGCCATACAACGAGTAGTCAAACCACTCCAGCATGTTTCCCACGGCGGCACCGGAGATCGGCTTGAGAACATCCCGGACCCGCTGGGGGGTGGGGGTCGAACCTCTTCGGGGATGATGTTGCATTGATTTTGTCTCCACTTCTATAAGCAATGTTTGAAAAACCGAAGCGCGCTTACTCTTATTTGTCGTAAATATTAGGTAGCCTACCCATTACAATCAAATAGGCGTTTACCCTCCCATCAACGAAGTCAGGTGGCTGATTTTGAGCCGCAAATGGCACTTTTACACTTTATCTTGACAGACCATCGTGGCGACCTATGCTCCATGTAATCGATTGCATCGTGGAATGGGCTATGCGCCGATGCGAACGAGTGTTGAAAGACCTGCTTTTTTCTTGCGGTGGCCCCCCTAACTAAAGTCGATCACCCCGGAGGTAGCTATGTCACTGATGGCAGCGGTACGCGAGGCGTTCAATCAATGGGAGCGCTTTCGATTCATGTCGATGTTCGAGTACCTCAGTGCCGAGTTAGGGGAGAGCTGGAGCCTATTTATTTGATTTGTAGGCTGCCAAAGCGAGGTCGCTTCGGCTTTCTCGCTTGCCTTCTTGCACCGGCTTCACTGTCCCCCCGCGCCTCTTTAACAACGCGTCGTGAGGCTGCCCCCTTGGTCAGCGAGTGGTGGCGATCGCACACTTCTAACCCCACGTCCATGCGGGTGTTTTTTCACGCCTATGCATAGGTAAGAACCGAAGCCCTGCGATCCCGACCTCACGGAAGGTCCCGGCGTCAAAGGTGGCCTCCAGCAGGTCCCAAGCGGGCCTCCGGCCGCGCCTCACTCGGTACCGACCTCTGTCGTCAGCCAGCCCGGCCGGACCGCATATCTACCCTGGGACGAGCTATAACAACCAGAAGGCAAACAGTCCTCGCGCATACCCAGTGGGTCACCGGCGGCATATCTTGACCACTGAAATCGGCGGTCGCCCGCCTTCAGGCCAACTGGGCTCCCCCAGTCTAGCCACGCCCTCCTCTCCCACCCCTGGTCCCGCTCGAGATTTGTGACGCGAGGTCAATCCTCTGCACCGATTAGGGTAAACCCCTTTTGCACATAGTAGGTAGGCTACCTAATATGTACTCACAATTTCCCATCGGAGACATATTCATGACCGCCCCCCAAACCCCCACGCAGTCGACTGGCTGCCCGTTTCACGCGGCCTCACCTGCGCAGTCCACGTGTCCGATGCACGCTGGCGGGGACAGCGGCATCCCCGACTTTCCGCCCGAACGGGTCGATCCTTTGTCGCCGCCGCCGGTGTACTTCCAGATGCAGCAAGGAAGCGGCTTGGGGCAAGCTAGGCTCTGGGACGGAAAGATCGCCTGGCTGATTACGCGCTATGACGACGTCCGCTCGGTCCTGTCTGACCCTCGCTTTAGTTCTGACATTACGAATCCCGGCTATCCCACTGTCAGTGCTGCAATGAAAGTTGCCCGGGGTAGTAACCGGACCTTCATCACCATGGATGCACCCAAGCATGCAGAGCATCGGCGCATGCTGACAGGTGAATTCTCGATCCGCAAAATCGAGGCCCTTCGCCCGCGGATTCAGGCGATCGTAGACAAGCTGCTGGACGACTTCGCAACAAAGCCTCAACCCTCCGACCTGGTTAGCGCCTTTACGTTGGCTACGCCGGCATTGGCGATCTCAGAGTTGCTTGGCGTTCCGTACGAAGACCATGACTTCTTTCAGGAACTGGCGATGGTCCTGACGTCGAGTAGTGCGACGCTTGAGGAGGCCATCGCCGCAAATCATGAGTTGTGCGAGGTGTACCTGAAGGGCCTGGTGGCGAAGAGATCGGAGAACCCCGGGGAAGATATCCTCAGCCGCCTCATCGTCAATCACGTACGAAAGGGCGATATCACCGAAACGGACGTTGTTTCCCTTGCAAGGCTCTTGCTGATTGCCGGCCACGAGACCACGGCGAATACGACCGCAATGGGAGTGCTTTTCCTCCTGCAACGACCGGATATCTGGAATGAGCTTCGACAAGACACAAGCCTCGTTCCAAATGCGGTGGAAGAAATTCTGCGCTATCTGGATGTCACACATTCAGGAAAGCGTCGTGTCGCGACCGAGGACATTGTCGTGAACGGACAAATGATCCAGGCGGGCGACCCCGTTGTAGTGCTGAGTGTCTCGGCCAATCGCGACAGCTCGAAATTTGAAGATCCGAATGTGTTCGACCTTCGCCGAGATTCAAGGACGCAGGTCTCGTTCGGATACGGCCCGCATCAGTGCATCGGTCAACCCCTCGCACGGCTCGAAATGCAGATCATGTTCACCGCCTTGCTGGAGCGGTTTCCGAACCTCGAGCTTGCTGTTCCCGTGGAAAGCCTTGAGTTCAAGGGCGATTCACTCATGTATGGCGTCAAGGAACTCCCTGTTCGCTGGTAATCCCGACTTAAATGAGAAGCATCATGAAAATCACAATCTACCCCGAAAAGTGCTGCGGTTCTGGTCAATGTGTCGTCAACGCGCCGGATCTGTTCGACCAAAAGGACAATGGCATCGTCATTCTCTTGAACGCAGAGCCGTCGGCTGACCAATTCGAATCAGCACGCCTGGCGGCTGGCATCTGCCCAGCGCTCGCCATCGAGATTCACGAGGATCAGTGATGAACTCCCCCGAGCACATCGTCGTTGCCGGCGCCTCGGCCGCCGGCATCACGGCAGCACGAGCGCTGCGCGCACAGGGCTGGGGAGGGCGGCTCACGCTGATTGGAAAGGAAGGCGGCATGCCCTATGACCGCCCTCCTCTTTCAAAGCGGCTGATGGCAGGAGAATGTCCGGTAGAGGCGCTCAACCTTGTGTCCGAAGACGGCATGAAGGCGCTGAACCTGCACTACCTGGACGGGACATCGGCCACCGGCCTCGATACGGACGCCAGTTCACTGCAACTCAGCAACGGCTCCACACTTCAATATGATCGCTTGCTGATCGCCACGGGCGCGGACGCTCGAGTGATTCCCAACCTCAGCCAGGCGGCGAACTGCTACAGCCTGCGCAACTTAAACGACGCGCTGGCGATTCGGGAACATCTGACTGCCGGAAAGCGGGTACTAGTAGTCGGCGCGGGCTTCATCGGCACAGAGTTAGCGGCGATTGCAAAGACCAGCGGCTGTGAGGTGACCGTCATCGACAAGTCGAAAGTTCCTCTCGGGGCGCGAGTCGGGGATATCGTTGGGAAGCGGATCGAAAAACTCCATGAAGCCAACGGCGTGGTTTTCCACAACGACTGCGAACTCAGGGAGGTGAAATGGCGTGACCGCACCATTACCGAAGTCCGCTTGGACACTGGGGTTGTGATTGCTTGCGACGTAATTGTTGTGGCTATCGGCGCAGTTCCCAGCGTGCAGTGGTGCAGCGGATTAAACATCCGCAGCGGCGTAGTCTGCAATGAATACTGTGAAGCAGCCCCGAACGTATATGCCGCCGGCGATGCTGCAGAGTGGTTTCACAAAGGCTACGGCGAGCACATGCGTATTGAACACCGGACGAATGCAAGCGAACAGGCGATGGCCGCGGCAAAGAACATGCTCGGCTCTCGCGTTGAATACGCTCCGCTGCCGTTCTTCTGGTCGGATCAGTACCAGGTCCAAATCCACAGCTACGGACGCATCGGCCCTCAATACACCGTTGAAGTTGTCGAAGGGGATCAACTGAAAGACGACTCCTGCATCTTTCGCTACTACCAGGGAGACGTTTTGATGGGCGTTCTTAGTTGGAACGCCAGTAGAAAAGCGCGTGAGCACATCAAGCCGTTGAAGGAGGAGTGGACGAAGAGCCACGCTCCAGCTGCGGTAGCAGGTTAAGGCTGTATTTCATAATAAAAGAGGAGACAACATGACAAAACCCGCTTCGGCTATCCGCAGAGCAGTCCTACTCTGCTCCCTGGCCCTGCCCTCCATCCTGTACGCCCAGCAATCTGGCCCGTTGCCGGTCCGGCTCTTTGTTGGCTACGGACCGGGCGGTGGCACCGACGTAGTTGCACGCGCAGTTGGCGAAGAGCTGGCAAAAATCTGGAATCGGCCCGTAATCGTCGAAAATCGGCCAGGCGCAAACGGGGCGATCGCCAGCAAGGCTGTCGCGCGAGCTGAACCGGACGGTTCGATCCTTCTGGTCATGCCCCCGTCCACGTTGATCATCGACGCAAACTTGCGCCCCACTGTTGCTGTCGATCCCACCAAGGAACTCACCCTTGTGAGCGGGCTAGCCGCAACCCCACTCGTTGTGGTGACCCCGGCTTCCGCGCCATACAACAACCTCGCTGACCTCATTAAGGCAGCTCGTGCGGCCAACGGGAAGTTCACGTACGGATGGGCCAACTTGGGCATGCGTGTCGGTATGGAGGAGTTCGCGCAAAAGACCGGGGTAAAGATGACCCCAGTCGGCTACAAGAGTGCTGGGCAAAGTGTCCCCGCTATCGTTTCAGGCGAGATCGATATGCTCATGATCGATATGGCACCGATCGCGCAACTCGTTAAGGCTGGAAAAGTGAAGGCCTTTGCCGTGTCGACGCCAGAACGCTCGCCTATGCTGCCAAACGTCCCTACATTCAAGGAAGCGGGGATTGACGTCCAGCTTACGGGAACCATCGCCCTGTATGCGCCTGCCAAGATGCCCCAGAACGCAATCAAAAAAATGCAGAGCGATGTCGCTACGATTTTGAAGAACGGCGAGCTTCGCACGCGGATGCAAGGCACTGGAATGGAAGTCATTACGCAGTCCCCGGAGGATTTCGAGGGCTACCTTAAGCAGCGCAAGAAGAGCATTGATGCAGTAATTAAGGTCGGTGATTTTAAGCTCGAATAGATCGACCTCCGTCACAAGCACAGAATTTCGTAGCTAACCTCTTAGTCATTGGAGTACACGCTGTGTATCCAGAATTATCCCTTTACATCAATGGCGAATTTCTCGGCATTGAAGGCCGGCGACACCAGGACGTAGTCAACCCTGCGACGGAGGAGGTCGTTGGGCGACTGCCGCTCGCCACCCGCGAGGACCTCGACACCGCCGTCGAGGCGGCTCATCGAGCTTTCCTGACGTGGCGCGACTCATCGCCTTTGGAACGCAGTGCAATCTTGCGTAAAGTTGCGGAGCTCGCCCGTCAAAGGGCGCCGGAAATCGGCCGCAACATGACCATTGACCAGGGGAAGCCTCTGCACGAAGCCGTGGGCGAAGTAACGGTTTGTGCAGAGCATGCGGACTGGCATGCAGAAGAGGCTCGGCGGATCTACGGCCGCGTGATCCCCAGCCGCAACCCTAACGTCCGCCAGCTCGTGCTACGTCAGCCGGTCGGAGTCTGCGCAGCCTTCACCCCTTGGAATTTTCCCTTCAATCAGGCGATCCGGAAAATCTCTGCCGCGCTTGGCGCAGGCTGTACGATCATTCTGAAGGGACCAGAAGAGACGCCGAGTGCCGTGCTGGCGATCGCTCAACTGTTCCATGATGCGGGCCTTCCTCCTGGTTGCTTAAACATTGTATTTGGCGTCCCGGCGGAGGTGTCAGCACACCTCATTGCATCTCCGCTGGTCCAGAAGATCTCCTTTACGGGGTCCACTGCTGTTGGCAAACAACTAGCAGCTCTCGCAGGATTCCATATGAAGCGAATCACTATGGAGCTTGGTGGTCACTCCCCTGCAATCGTCTTCGACGATGCGGATGTCGATACCGCCGCCGAGATGCTTGCAAACTACAAGCTGCGAAACGCTGGTCAGGTATGCGTCTCGCCCTCCCGCTTCTTCGTCCAGCGCGGGGCTTACGATAGGTTCCTCAGGCGTTTTACGGACGTCATTGGCGCAGTGCGGGTCGGCAACGGTATAGACAGCTCGACACAGATGGGACCGCTCGCAAACCAACGCCGTGTTGCTGCAATGGAAGGGTTGATTGCCGACTCCAAAGCGCGCGGCGGAAAGGTTGTCGTGGGAGGGACCAGGTGCAGCGACACAGGACATTTCTTCGCGCCCAGCGTCGTTATAGACATTTCAGACGACTCCATGCTCATGACTTGCGAGCCATTCGGCCCTGTCGCCCCGGTTGTAGCATTCGACGATCTGGATGAGGTGCTGGCACGGGCGAACAAACTGACTTACGGCCTGTCGTCTTACGTGTTTACCGAGTCAGCGAAGACAGCGCATGCTGTCTCTACCCGCCTTGAGGCCGGCATGGTCAACATCAACCACTTTGGAAGCGCTCTCGCCGAAACACCGTTTGGAGGCATTAAAGATAGCGGTATCGGGAGTGAGGGTGGGACCGAGACGTTCGACGGCTATCTCGTCACGAAATTTGTAACTCAAGTGTAGATCGGGGGCCGCAAAGGGCGATACGTCGCCCTTTCCCCCGAAGCTACGTTCCCAGTCAGGTTTTGGCGCCTAAGTGAGTGTTAGGCGCCTTTTTTATTAGCGTATAGGTCGCGGCAGTGCGGCCCATATTGGGCGATGCGGTTGCTCTCGGCGACTCTGACAACTCCCTGCATGGCTCCGCAGTTGCAGCGCAAGCGCGGCCGGCTAGCGATAAGCCTTCTCGAATCGTGTCGTCTTCCAGGAAGATTTCGTTGGTATTACTCGTGGTCCAGCCACGGTTCTCTTTTGAACATCTTATCGATGATGGGGAACATCGCGATCACCGTCTGCAACTCCTCGGGCGTCAATCCCTCCATGCGCTTGCCCAGTGCCGCCGTCCGCTGTGCGGCCAATTTGCCGGCCACAGCCCGGCCTTCATCAGTAATCTGAATCATGTTGTTGTACGAGCCGACGGGTGCGGAGCGCGCGATTAACTCGGCGTCGACCATCCGCCCGACAATCTGCGTCATCGTAGGCAATCTGACGCCTTCATTCCTGGCCAGATCGCTAACTCGCATCGGCCCTCTTACGAGCAATGCACTAAGAACAGCGCTCTGCGCGGGGGGCACGTGCGCCGCTCTCATTTCCCGCCGCAGCGCTACAACGATCCGCATCAAGCGGGGTCTAAGTTCGTCCGCAAGCATTTCAACCGTAGGTTCTGTCATGTCTACAAAAAGGGGGCAATCACTGAGCAGATGATATAACGATTCAGTGAAGAATGATCGCGCGAAGTACCTGGAGGCACCGAGTCGATATGGTCCGACTGGTGAGGGTAGCGACCACGCAGACAGCGGCGGCGCGTGAAGGGGTTCTGTGCCTGTGGCCGGGTAGCAACTCAAGGCCGGGCCTTGTCGCGTTCGTTCGCGATGGCCGGAGCACCAATCTTGATGGAGAGGGATGACGAGACGAGGCGCTGGCTGGCGCTCTCGTCTCAAGGCGTCGACGCTTGATCCGCCGACGCGCGGAGCTTGCTAACTCAGCTTGACCAGGTCCTTCTTGTACGTCTTCGCCTTGTTAATGTAGTCGTCAGCGTTCTTCTCGATCGCAGCTTTGACTTCCTCCGTTAGTTCACGTACCTGCTTTGCAGGTGTGCCCATGACCAAGCTTCCTGCCGGGAAGTTCTTGCGCTCGCCGATCAAGGATCCGGCCCCCACGAGGCATTGTTGTCCGAGTTCGGATCCATTCAGGATCACAGCCTGAATGCCGACCAGACTACGTGCTCCGACCTTGCAACCGTGAAGCATCGCCTGGTGTCCAATGGAGACCATCTCGCCTACCTCGACGGGAAAGCCAGGATCGGTGTGCAACACAGCCCCCTCCTGGACGTTCACGCCTCGCCTAATCGTGATCTTTTCATTGTCGCCGCGGATCACAGCGCCGGGCCAGATGGACACGTCTTCGGCGATTTCCACGTCGCCGATGATTACCGCATGCTCGGATACATACGAGCTCGGATGAATTGTCGGTTCTTTCTCTCCAATTCGATAGATCGCCACAAAATGCTCCTCTTATCTTGATGTGACTAACTTTTCGCCGACCGCGTTACTTGCAGGAGGCGAAACACTACTGCATGGGCCGCTCTCGCAGCCCGTGCCGACTTCGACGCCGTTTCTTGCCCTGCCGCTAGATAAATACTTGTTCCTCTGGTTGGACTGCCGGCTCGATTGCATCATCCAGTACCTCGATCCAGTGCTTTACTGGCGTGGGCGTTCCACTTTGCAAATGCTGGATGCAACCGATGTTCGCGGACACGATGCAGTCAGGTTGCTTCTCGCTCAGATGCTCGATCTTGCGGTCTCTGAGCTGGAGTGAAATTTCGGGCTGCAGAACGGAGTAGGTGCCGGCTGAGCCGCAACAAAGGTGACTCTCCACGCTGGCACGATGAACGGAAAAGCCCAACTGTCCCAGATGCTCCTCCACCACTCCCCGCAGCTTCTGGCCGTGTTGCAGCGTGCACGGCGGATGGAACGCCAAGGCCGGCTTGTCGCACGCTTTGACTTTGCCGCGCAGTCTTGGCAGAAGTTCAGGAAGCAATTCGCTCAGGTCGCGGGTCAACTCGCTAACCCGAGCTGCCTTCTCGGCGTACTCCGCGTCATGCTTTAGCAAGTCGGCGTAGTCCTTCACGGTCGCGCCGCAGCCGGACGCGTTCATGACAATTGCCTCGACTTCACCGCTGGAAATCGCCGGCCACCAGGCGTCGATGTTTCTGCGCATATCATCGAGGCCGCCCTTGTGATCTCCGGTGTGCAGCCGGATCGCGCCACAGCAACCGGCTCGAGGAACACTTACAACCTGAAAGTCGGCTGCATCGAGTACCCGCGCGGTCGCAGAATTGATGTTCGGCATCATCGCCGGCTGCACACAACCTTCGAGCATGAGCACTTTCCTGGCGTGGCGGCGCGTTGGGCGCTGACCCGCAGGTCTGCTCGGCGTAAGCTTGTTGGCGAGCTTGGAAGGAAGTAGCGGCCGAACCATTCGGCCAATCTTCATGGCCGGCAAGAACAATGGCGAAGTTAGCCCCTCACGCAGCAGCCAACGCACCGCGCGGTCTTTTGGCGGACGAGGAATTCGCTCATCGACTAGCTTCCGCCCAATGTGAACTAGCTTGCCGTACTCGACACCGCTGGGACAGGTGCTTTCACAGTTCCGGCACGTCAAGCAGCGGTCTAGATTCTGTTGGGTGCTTGCTGTGACCTCTTCCCCCTCAAGCAACTGCTTCATCAAGTAGATGCGTCCCCGGGGTCCGTTACGTTCATCGCCCAGAAGCAGGTAAGTCGGACACGTTGCCGTACAAAAGCCGCAATGCACGCACTTGCGCAGAATCTCTTCGGCCTCCGCCCCTTCTGGAGTGTTGGCAAACTCATGACTTAGTTTTGTCTGCATATGGAGCCCCTTACAGGCCGGGGTAGAGCCGACCAACATTGAAGATGCCATCGGGATCAAACGCTTGCTTGAGATTGCGATGAATCTCGAAGAGCGCATCGCTCGGTGGCGTGAACACGCCGCTCCTATGATGCGGATCCCTGAACAGCGTGGCGTGACCACCAAGCGATGACGCCATTTCCCGAACGTCCTCGATGGGATCGTCGGTGTATAGCCATCTCAATGCACCACCCCATTCAATAAGCTGATTCGCGGCCAAGAAGGGTTGGGAGACTGCCGGAACGGAAACACGCCAGAGAGGCGCGTCGCTCTGTGAAAAGAAGTCGTGGCGGTGGTCGCGGACGGCATCCCACCAGGACAACGCTTCGTCTGGTTCCAGCTCAGTCCCGCCCAAACGCTTTCTGGCTTCCGTGACAGCAGAGGCTGCACCACTCAGTCGGAGGAACAGCTTTCCGTCGTGCCAGGCACTCGCATTGACTGGCAATGCTTGCCGAGTCAGCCCGTTTAAGAGAGACAACGCCCCTGCTTCGTCGCGTTCGATGACCAGGGTGATCCTCGATGAATGAATGGGCAGAACCTTCAGCGAGACCTCACAGATAACACCGAGTATTCCCATTGAGCCGGCCAGGAGACGCGAAACGTCATAACCGGCAACGTTCTTCATCACTTGCCCGCCGAATGTCAGAAGCTCGCCTTTGCCGTTAATCATGGTCGCGCCGAGAACGAAGTCCCGAATGGACCCTACCCCGACGCGTGCTGGCCCGCTCAGACCTGCCGCGACCGCTCCTCCGACAGTACTTCCTTTAGCAAAGCGTGGCGGCTCAAAGGCAAGGTACTGATTGTGCTCGGCCAGCACGGCCTCAAGTTCTTCTAGCGGTGTGCCTGCACGAGCGGTGACAACCAGCTCAGACGGTTCATAGCTGCAAATTCCGCTGAGGCGCCGGACATCACACGGTTCACCCGACGGCTCTTCACCGTAGAAGCATTTCGTACCGCCGCCAACGATGTTGAGAGAGGTCTTCGTTTTTCTTGCATGCAGGACTGTCTCAATCAGATGAGACACTTCCGTGGGGATCGTCGTCATTCTAGAACCTCGGGATTTCTGGATGCGGCAGCATCCCACGCCGAACAGTCATGCGACCATATTCGGCACATCGATGCAGCGTCGGAATTACCTTCCCAGGATTCAAGAGCGATTGCGGATCGAATGCACGTTTCAGCGCAAACATTTGTTCTCGCTCTGCGCCTGAGAACTGAACGCACATTGAGTTCAGCTTCTCCACGCCCACACCGTGCTCTCCGGTCACCGTCCCGCCAAGCGTGACGCTTGTTTCCAGAATCTCTGCGCCGAATTGCTCCGCCTGGTGCAGTTCTTCGGGATTGTTGGCGTCGAAAAGGATCAGCGGATGTAGATTCCCGTCGCCGGCGTGGAACACGTTCACGCAGCGAAGCCCATAGCGCACCTCCATCTCGCTGATTGCTCGAAGGATCGCAGCGAGACTCTTGCGAGGAATCGTGGAATCCATGCACAGGTAATCCGGGCTCATGCGCCCCGTCGCGGGAAATGCATTCTTTCGCCCGCTCCAGAAACGAAGACGCTGCGCCTCGTCCTGACTTGCTTCAAGACGAGTGGCCCCGCTGGCGGTGAGGACGGCATTCATCTTCACAATCTCGTCCTCGACCTCCAACGCCGTCCCATCACTCTCGCACAATAGGATTGCGGCCGCGTCCAGGTCATAGCCAGCATGCACGAAGTCCTCTACGGCGGCGGTCATCGGCTTGTCCATCAGTTCCAGGCCGGCTGGGATGATGCCGGCCGCGATGACGTTGGCTACGGCGTCACCAGCGGCTTCGACGGTGTCGAAGCTTGCAACGATGCATCGCGCAAGTTCTGGCTTAGGAATTAACTTGACGGTGACTTCCAATGTCACTGCGAGCATCCCTTCACTGCCTACAACGACGCCGAGCAAATCGAGCCCAGGGACATCAAGGGCTTCCGATCCAAACTCTATCGCCTCGCCCTGAATGGTGTATCCCCGTACTTTCATTACGTTCTGCAACGTGAGTCCGTACTTGAGGCAATGGACGCCTCCGGAATTCTCGGCCACGTTTCCACCGATCGTGCAGGCAATCTGGCTGGACGGATCGGGGGCGTAGTACAGCCCATACGTAGCGGCTGCCTCACTGATTGCGGCGTTGCGTACACCGCATTGGACCACTGCGGTACAACTCACAGGATCTACCCTGACGATCCGGTTAAAACGAGCGAGCGAAAGGAGCACGCCCATCTCATGTGGGAGCGCACCGCCTGACAATCCCGTGCCTGCGCCCCGAGCCACGACGGGCGCACCGAGCGTCTTGCACGTTCGCAGAATGGCAACAACCTGCTCTTCTGTTTCGGGAAGCACCACGACGAGCGGCTGCGCCCGATAGGCCGTAAGGCCATCGCATTCAAATGGCTGGGTGTCCTCGCGCTGCGACAGGATAAGGTCCCTAGGCAGCACGCCTTCTAGCGCGGAAACCACTTCCGCACGCCGGGCTTCCCTCCGCTCAGCGTCAGTAGGATGTGCCAACCAGCCGTCACGCGTCGCATTCATGACTTTGCCCTCCTGGTGCGATGAAGCTGCGTCGTGCTGTGCCGGTCTATTGGATAATCAGTGCGGAGCGACGGCGCGACCGTAGCGAGCCGGCGAACCGCGCAATCAGCCTGGACGGATGCTGCAGCTCCAAGGCGGAGCGTTGCTTCCGGGCGCTGAGGCTCAAACGTTGAGCGATGAATGCGATGCATTGTGTGGGGAGGTTCTAATACACTTCTGTCAAAGGCGTCGACGAGACGCCATGACTTGACTGTAGACAATCACGCGATATAGCAGGTTGAGAGTTATTTGCGGTTGAGTTGCAGAAAACTTGATTGCCGTGTTTGGGCCGCTCAACTTAGCGAGTCGGTGAGCCACTCCATAAAGGCGGCGCACTCCCATCTCTCCAGGGCCCCAGGTTCCCAGCATAAGTAGTGCGCCATCTGTGAAGGCACGGATCGATCCGATATGCGGATGAGTCGCCCCCCCTCTAGCCATGACTGCGCCATACGGGTCCTCACTAGTGCCACGCCGAACCCGCACGCGGCTGCGTCATAGAGAAGCCCTAGATCGTTGAATTGAGCGCCCACATGCGGCTCCGTTCTCGTCAATCCACATGCGGAGAACCATGTCGTCCAAGGCTCAAGCGGGCTACGTATCAGACGCGCCTGGTCGATTTCACCCGCCATTTCGAAGCCTTCGAAGGGGCCGAACTCGTTGAGATAGGTAGGGCTGCAAGCCGGCGCCACCTCCTCCGAGAGAACGACGCGATGATCGACGTCCGCATATCCGCCCGCGCCGTACCGGATTTCCAAATCGGATGGCTCGGCTGTGACGTCCAGGAATGGGATGGAGACCTGCAAGATAAGGTCGATGTCCGGATACTTGTTGCGGAACAGTTCCAGTTTGGGCATCAGGAACTGCCTGGAGAAAGTTGGGGTCACCGCGACCCGCAGTCGCGTGGAAGAGGCTTTTCCATTTTTGACCGGCATCTGCTGTAGCGCAGCGAGGCCGCTTCGGACATTCGCCAGGTACGCTGCACCATGTGCAGAAAGCGTGAAGTCACTCCGCCCGAAGAGTTCAACACCGAGGTGAGATTCAAGCTGGCGGATTCGATGACTCACGGCGCTGGTTGTTACACACAACTCGTCGGCGGCACGTGTGGCGCTCCGAAGCCTTGCAACCGTCTCGAAGGTGACAAGACATTGAATGGGCGGGATGTGTTGCAGGGCCATATCTTCTCTCCGTTTGGTGGGCTACCCAGGGCGGATATGCCGCATGTCATCGCTTGAGGCCTAGGGAGCGGCCACACTTCTTGCTGCTCTGTCGCTCGAGCACCATGCCAACGCTGCAACGAGCAAGCGCCCCCAGATTGCTTGCTCAGGATCGACTCACTGGGTCCTCAGGCAAGGACGTACCTGACGCCCTGCAAGGGAAGACCACCAAGTAAGTCGCTCTCCAACCCACAGTGACCTCGCCGCGGGAAGGTCTCTTAGCGATCCGACCTCTTCGTCGACTCCTGCTCCAACCCATGGCCGCGACTGCGTTAACTGCTTGACATTATGCCGCACCAATCTAAACTTATGTAATCGATTGCACGCAGTGCTGTTTTCGCCTCATCACCGTACTGGCATTGGTTATTTACAGTCTCTGACGCAGGTTACCGTAACGTATGTAATCGATTACCACATCACACAGGAGGCAACAATGCAGGAACGTCGTCGTAAGTTTTACGGGTGGGGCTATGAGGGTGACACCGTCACGCCGGACGAAATCCGGGAGTTCGAGGCAGCGTGGACACGCTTGCTGGGTGTCGAGCACTTCGAAGCGACACCTTTTCCGACGCCCGAAGAAATTTCGCTGCGCAAACCTCGCGTACAGCTGCCCGCGTCGCTTCGCGAAATCTGCACAAGCGATCATTACGACCGCCTGTATCACACCTACGGCGCGGGCACCATGGATGTTGCGCGCGCAATGCGCCGGGAATTTTCCAACCCGCCGGACGTCATCGCCTACCCGCGCACTGAGCAGGACATCGTGGACCTGTTCGACTGGTGCGGGCGCCAGAACGTTGCTGCAGTTCCGTACGGCGGCGGCACCAGCGTCGTGGCCGGCGTGAATCCGCCCGAGCACGATCGTTACCGTGGCGTGGTGTCCATCGACATGAAGCACTTCAACAAAGTGCTGGAGGTAGACCAAACATCGCAGGCCGCGCGCATTCAAGCGGGCGTCCTTGGCCCGGAGCTGGAACGACAGCTCAAGCCCACCGGCCTGACCATGCGATTCTTCCTGCAAGCGTGGGAGTTCTCGTCACTGGGGGGTTGGATCGCAACGCGAGCAGCAGGCCACTTTGCGACCGCGTTCACTCAGATCGACGACCACGTCGAGAGCATGCGAGTGGTAACGCCCCAGGGTGCCATTGAATCCCGACGTTTCCCGGTATCGGGTTCGGGACCCAATCCGGATCGACTTTTCCTCGGCTCCGAAGGCGCACTGGGCATCATTACCGAGGCGTGGGTCAAGCTTCACCGCCGGCCGGTCTTCCGCAAGCAGGTGACCGTACGTTTCCGTGACTATGCGCGCGCTGTCGAGGCCACACGGGTACTGTCTCAATCTGGACTGAACCCTGCCAATGCCCGCCTTGTGGAACGCGAAGAAGCCTTGTACACGGGTTCGAGCGACGGCAGCTATGACATTCTCGTGCTGGGATTCGAGTCCGCCGACCACCCGGTCGAGGCACGCCTGAAGCGAGCACTGGAAATTTGCGCGGAGTGCGGCGGCGAATGGGACGATGATCCGGTCAGCGGAAACCAAGGTGGTGCGGACGCTGCGACATCGAGCTGGCGAAACAAGTTCCTGCGCGGCCCATACCTGCGCGAGTACGCCATTGCTCGCGGCGTCATGCGCGAGACCATGGAAACCGCGTGCACGTGGGACAAGTTCGCCGCTCTTCACGCGCACGTCAAGGCAGAAACGCATCGGGCCATTCGCGAAGTTACCGGCCGCCCGGGTTCGGTGACTTGCCGCTTTACCCACCTCTACCCTGATGGCCCTGCGCCATATTTCACGTGGTTTGCCTATGGCGATAAGGCTCGATTGCCCGAGCAGTTCCAAGCGATCAAACGCATTGGAGAGCAAGCCATGGTGGACGCAGGCGGTACGGTGACCCACCACCATGCGCTTGGTCGGGACCATCGCCCTTGGTACGACAAGGAACGGCCGGAGCTGTTCTGCACCGCGCTAAAGGCCGCCAAGCAGGCCTTTGATCCGCACCAGGTCTTGAACCCTGGCGTGCTGTTCGACCCGAGCTAATTAGTTAGAAACTCAAAAAAGAGGAGTAGGAGATATGGCAGGCCCCCTTGCAGGTATCAAGGTCCTAGACTTGAGCCGGATCCTTGCTGGACCCTGGAGCACGCAACTATTGTCCGACCTGGGCGCTGACGTGATGAAGGTTGAGCGTCCCGGCACCGGCGATGACACGCGAGCTTGGGGCCCGCCTTTCCTTACTCGTGAGGATGGCACGACGACGGAAGAGTCGGCGTACTTCCTTTGCGCCAATCGCGGGAAGCGTTCGATCACTCTGGATGTCAGCAGCAAGGTCGGTCAGGATTTGCTGCACGAGCTAGTCAAAGATTGCGACGTCTTCGTTGAGAACTACAAGTTCGGCGATATGCAACGTTACGGGTTGGACTTCAAGACCCTGAGTGAGATCAATCCTCGGCTCGTCTACTGCTCCATCACCGGCTTCGGGCAGACGGGCCCATACCGCAAGCGGGCTGGATACGATTTCGTGGTGCAAGCCATGGGCGGGCTGATGAGCATCACAGGCGAGCGCGACGGCGTCCCCGGTGGCGGCCCGCAAAAATGCGGGGTGCCCATATCGGACTTGATGACTGGCATGTATGCAAGCGTTGCAATTGTCAGCGCGCTATTTGAGCGAGTCGGCAGTGGCCGCGGGCAGTACGTCGATATGAGCCTGCTGGATACGCAGGTGGCGTGGCTGGCAAACCAGGCCTCGAACTATTTGGTGGGCGGGAGCCACCCGCGTCGTTGGGGCAACGCGCACCCCAATCTCGCACCCTATCAGTCATTCCCTGCAAGCGATGGCTCTCTGATCGTAGCAGTCGGTAATGACCGGCAGTTCCGAGCCATGTGCGAAGCGCTGGGTTTAATCAATCTTCCGGATGATGACCGCTATCGACGCAATGCGGATCGTCTAAAGAACCGTGAAAGTCTTGTGGAGGTGCTCTCGGCTCGCTTTGAAGAAGAAGAGAGAGACACGTGGCTCAAACTGCTGGAATCGGTCGGCGTACCTTGTGGCCCGATCCAGAGCATTCCAGAAGCACTGGAGGATCCCCATATCCGGGCGCGTGAAATGGTTTTCTCTTTGCCCCACAGCAGCGGTGCAAGCGCGCCCCAGGTTGCGAACCCTATCAAGTTCTCTCGCAGCAGTATCGACTACCTTCGCGCGCCCCCAGCGCTGGGCGAACACACTGAAACCATCCTGAAAAATGAGCTCGGGAAGTCTGTGGAGCAAATTGAGGCAATGCGCCGCGATGGGACGATCTGACGTGTAATCCGCCCGACCACAGTGATCACCATAAAGATCACGTTCAAAGGAGACAGACATGCATCGATTGCTACGAATTGCGGGGGCATTAGCCGTTTGCGGAGTGACACTGACCATCGGTCTGGCCGCCGCCCACGCTAAGGAATGGCCGGTCCAGCCGATTCGGGTCGTTCTTCCCTATCCCCCTGGCGGCGCCTCAGACGTGACCGCCAGGCTCCTAAGCGCTAAGCTTAGC
The DNA here is from genome assembly GCF_058787575.1 of Cupriavidus sp. FW305-3-2-15-C-LB2. NCBI lineage: Bacteria > Pseudomonadati > Pseudomonadota > Betaproteobacteria > Burkholderiales > Burkholderiaceae > Cupriavidus > Cupriavidus sp. FW305-3-2-15-C-LB2. The sequence goes on along the minus strand of NZ_JBYSZW010000003.1, from coordinate 67,703 downwards.
CAGGCATGGGGAGAGTCTGTTGTTGTGGAGAACCGGCCTGGCGCAAACGGCATCATCGCTAATGAAGCCGTTGCGAAGGCGCAGCCTGACGGCTACACCGTGCTGATGGCCAACCTTGGGCCGAATGCCATCAACCCGGCCGTATACGGGAGACTTCCTTATGACACGCTGAAAGACTTTACGCCAGTTGTCTTGGTGACAAAGGTGCCGCTCATTATCGTCACGGCAGCAAATTCGCCGGTGAAGGACCTGCGCCAACTGGTCTCATTAGCAAAGGCCAAGCCAGGACAGATTACCTTTGGATCTGCAGGCAACGGTTCGGGCAGCCATCTGGCCGGGGAACTCCTTAGTACCATGGCTGGCGTCAAGATGAACCACGTTCCCTATAAGGGAGACGCGCCTTCGCTCACAGACGTGCTCGGTCAGCAGATCAATGTTGCCCTTCCCACCGCGCTTGCTGGAATGCCACATGTCAAGAGTGGAAAACTCAGGGCTCTTGCGGTCACGAGCAAGACTCGATTGCCGGCACTGCCCGATGTGCCGACGGTAGATGAAGCGCTCGGGATAAGCGGATACGAAGCCGTTTCTTGGGGTGGATTTATGGTGCCGACCGGGACCTCACCAGCCATCGTTGCTAAGATGAACAGCCAGTTCAACAAAGCCCTTCAGGATCCGGAGGTCCGCGACAAGCTGATGGCTCAAGGCGCGCAGATCGCAGGCGGCACCCCGGAAGCATTCGATGCGTTTCTGCGCACCGAAGTTACGAAATGGAAGCGCGTGGCTGATTCAGCAAAGGTCCGGCTCGACTAGCCCTCACCGGGAATGCCGGTCCGTCGTCGGGATACCCCCCGACGACGGAAACTGCCTGTGGACTACCAAGGTCGTTACAATGACGGCAGTCGGCCGATATCCCAGGCTGAAGATAACCGCTGATCCGATATGGTGAATGTCAAGCAAGTCGCCCTCCTCGCCGGCGTTTCCTCGGCAACAGTCTCCCGTGCACTGACATCGCCGGATCGGCTGCGACCTGACACGCTGGAGCGCGTGCAGAACGCCATCGCAAGCCTCAACTACGTCCCGTCTTCCTCGGCTCGGGACCTGCGTCAAGGGCGCACGCGATCGGTCGGCATCATTGCGCCGACACTGATGAACGAGCTTTACGCGAAAGCGGTCGATACCTTAGAGGCGCAGCTCGATCGGCTCGGATACACCGTTTTATTGACGTGCCACCGGGACGACAGTGAGACAGAACTACGCTGCGCGCGCGCGCTTTTGGAGCGCAGAGTCGACGGAATCGCCATTATCGGGTCACAGCATCACCCTGACGTCTTCTCGCTAATCCACAAGCATGCCATTCCGTATGTCCTAATGTGGGCCGTCGATCGTGAGGGTATGCATCCCACGGTGGGATATGACAATCGCTTGGCGATGCGCAGGTTGACGAGCTATTTGGTCAAACAGGGACATCGAAAGTTTGCCGTCCTCCCAGGGCCACTAGAGACTCAATTTCTCTCCTCTCAACGACTTCTGGGCATCCAAGACGTCCTCAGTGAGAACGGCATTTCGATACCCGACGACCGCATTCTCCCGACACCGTACGAAGCATCTGCCGTCCGGCAAGCGGTTCGGACCTGTCTCGAGCGTAATGACTCGCTGCCGCATCAGGAACAGCCGACTGCCCTGATATGCATCAATGACTTCGTTGCTGTGGCAGCGATCGCGGAGTGCCGCACATTGGGACTATCGGTTCCGAGCGACATCTCAGTTTCAGGCTTCGGCGACTGGCAGATGGCGGAACTGATGACGCCCGCACTCACGACCGTACACTCGAATCCCGTTCTGATTGGCGAACTTACTTCTCGTAACCTGGTTGATCAGATTGAAGGCGGGTCCAAACGCAATCAGACCGAGTTCGAGCCTGACCTTGTAGTTCGCGAAAGTACGGCGCCGCCCCGATAGTTGGTGAGCCAAACTACGTTTTGTCGCTACGGACGGAACTCAGCCGTCGCTCTAGCTAGGCCCTCACCGGGCACAAAGCGGTCGAAGCATACGTTGTCCAGCTATTAAATGAAGCGCTGCAGACAACGTTCTGAGGGAATTCTTCAGTCATGCGGGGCGCCTAATGGATATCAGTCTCTGCTCCATCCTGATGTCCGCTTAGGGTGGGTCGGTAAGCGCCGGTCATGCCACTGACCTTTGATTGAGGCGTCAGGGTACCGCCGTTGCCAACTAAGTCGAACGTGTCCCAAAAAGCGGACACATTCGTCCCCTCCGGCGCGAGCCAGAAGCGTCACCGCACGAAAAGGGAGTTCGAACCTATTTCGGCCACCCCGCTTTGGCTGCCGCCGCATCCAGCGCACGAGAAAATCGCCCGATGTCTTCCGGCCGGAACTCGGCCAGAAACAGTTCTTTGACCGCCGCCTCGTAGATGCCCCACATCTTCTTGCGCAAGGCCTTACCTTGCCGTGTGACGGACACGAACGCGGCGCGGCCGTCTTCCTCTGACCGGATACGGGTCACCAGTTCTTCACGCTCCAGCCGGTCAATCAGGCGAGTCAGGTTGTACCGCTCGATGGCAAGCACATCGGCCAGCTCATGCATCCGGCGGCTTTCCTCCGGCCCGCTTTCAATCCCCCACAGCACGTCGTACCACGCGTAGACTGGCAGTCCAGCCTCGGCAAGACGCCGATCCACCTCACGTATCAAGGCCCGGTGCGACCGTACAAACGAAAACCACAAATCCGGCTTCTCAGTCGACATGGTATCTCCAATAGTTGCAGTTGCAATTATGCCGCAGAGCGCTCACAATGCCCAGACGATTGCAACTGCAATTCATTTGAAGCGCAATGGCCACGCCTATCCGACCGGGCCTGATGCGAACCGAAGCCCCGTCAATCCCATGGAGACAGAGATGAATGCCCCGGTGTTGCCGCTACACGTATTGCCGCTGGATGTGGACCCGCAGGAAACCCAGGAATGGATTGAGGCCCTGGCCGCCGTGACCGAAGTGGAAGGCCGCGAACGCGCCCACTACCTGATCGGCCGCCTGCATGAATCGGACGCGGCCCGACACGGGGATTTCCATGGCGCAATCACGACGCCCTACGTCAATACGATTGCCGAATCGGGCGAGCAGCCGTACCCAGGCGACACCTCGATCGAGCGCCGACTGGCCGCCATGGCGCGCTGGAATGCCATGGCGATGGTGTTGCGGGCGGGCAAGCACTCCAACGTCGGCGGGCATATCGCCACATATGGGTTCTCCGCTTTCTTCTGATGTCTACGGGTCGACCTTCGATTCTGTTGTTGAGGGTAAACCCCCTTTGCGCCACATAGGTAGGCTACCTAACATTAGCCACCAATCGCCCTCGGAGATATTTCCATGACGGAGTCGCCTGCTCCCACCCCTTCCTCCAACCCATCTTCCGCGGTAGAAGGGCGCTGTCCTTTTGATGCGGCTGCGAACGAGCCGAAATCAGCGTGTCCTTTTCACGCTGAGGGCGACAGCGGCGGAATCCCAGATTTCCCCCCTAAGCGCGTAGATCCCTTGGCGCCGCCGCCGGTGTTCTTCCAGATGCAACAGAAGGGCGAATTGGCACAAGGTAAGCTTTGGGACGGAAAGATCGCTTGGCTTGTCACGCGTTATGACGATGTTCGCGCTGTCTTGTCGGACTCTCGCTTTAGCTCCGACGTCTCACATCCGGGATTTCCCTCTTCCAGCGCCGCAGTAAAGGTTGTTCGGAGTAGTAACCGGACCTTCATTACCCTGGATGAACCCAAGCATTCAGAGCAACGGCGGATGCTGACCGGCGAATTCACGATCCGAAAGATCGAGAATCTGCGGCCGCGACTTCAGGCCATCGTGGACAAGCTCTTGGAAGATTTTGCGATGGGGCCGCAGCCTTCTGACCTGGTTAGCGCCTTTACATTGGCGACACCAGCATTGGCTATCTCAGAGTTGCTTGGTGTTCCATACGACGATCACGACTTCTTCCAAGAACAGGCGATGATCATGACGTCGAGCACCGCGACGAGGGAAGAGGCTAGCGCCGCGAATCAAGCGTTGTGCGAATACCTGCGTGAACTGGTGGCGAAGAGATCCGAAAGCCCCGGGGAGGACATCCTCAGTCGCCTTATCGTTAATCATGTACGGAAGGGCGATATCACTGAAACAGACGTGGTCTCGCTTGGAAGGCTTCTGCTGATTGCCGGGCACGAGACGACGGCAAATACGACGTCGATGGGGGTGCTCTTCCTACTTCAGAGGCCGGACATCTGGGAAGAGCTTCGCCAGAATCCAAGCCTCGTTCCAAACGCGGTGGAGGAGATGCTACGCTTCCTGGATGTCATACAGTCCGGGACGCGACGTGTCGCACTGGAGGACGTTGTCGTGAATGGGCAATTGATCCGAGCCGGTGATCCCGTTGTCGTGCTTAGTATTTCCGCAAATCGCGACCAGGAGCAGTTCAAAGATCCCCACGTCTTTGACCTCCGCCGTGATGCCCGGACACAGATCGCATTCGGATACGGCCCGCATCAGTGCATGGGACAAGTTCTCGCCAGAGTCGAAATGCAGATCATGTTCACCGCCCTACTGAAGCGCCTGCCGAATCTTCGGCTGGCCGTGCCCATCGAGAGCCTCGCGTTCAAGAGCGATTCGCTCATGTATGGTGTTAGGGCACTGCCCGTTAGCTGGTAAATCCACTACGGCGAATCACGATGAAAATCACAATCTATCCCGAAAAATGCTGCGGTTCCGGCCAATGCGTCGTCAATGCGCCGGATCTGTTCGACCAAAAGGATGACGGAATCGTCATTCTTTTGAATGCCGATCCGTCGGCCGATCAATACAAAATCTGCACGCTTGGCTGCTGGGATCTGTCCGGCGTTGGCAATCGAGATTCACGAGGCTCTCTGATGATTCCCCTAACAGGCTGCTGAAGTACTCATCGCGCAAGCGATGAGTACTTCGCCTCAAGGCTGGTAGGTTCGCTATTTCTCACAATCCGGAAGTCGGACCTCCCTGCATCGACTTTTCCTGCGTTTTGACGCCCATTTCCGGCCTCATTACCGCGATTACTGCAACTGCGGACGGATTTGTCCCAGCGAGCGCATGCGCACGAGGTTGTAGGCGGCCATGCTCAGCACAAACATCTGGTCGACCTTCTTCAGGCCGCGCACCATCACCTGACGCATGCGCCCCACGGTCTTGACCCAGCCAAAGCCCTGTTCGATCAGCTTGCGCTTCTGTTGCGAGACCGCATAACCGGCGCTGCTGGCAATGGCATCAGGAACGGCCGAGCGCCGCCCCGAGGTGTTCTGCGCCACGTGGGGCGTCACCTTCATTTCCAGGCAGGCCTGAATGAACTCCTGCGCGTCGTATCCCTTGTCCGCGCCGACGGTTACTTCCACGTTCAGGTCCTCAACCACCTGCCTGGCATCGTTGAGCATTACCTTTGCGGCCTCGCGCTCGGCGTGTCCGTCCGCATTGGTCACCATGGCGCTCACCACCAGGCCGTGGCGGTTGTCGCTCAGGGTATGACCCATGTAGCGCAGCTCGCTGGCTGTCTTGCCCTTGCGGTACAGCTTGGCATCGGGATCGGTCTTGGACTCGTGCGTCTCGTTGCTGCGCTTGCGCCCCTTGAAGTTGCCGCCGTCGTTATCGTCTTGGTCGCCGCCATCCTTGCGCACGAAACTCTTGTGGCCTGCCCACGCCTGAACCAACGTGCCGTCTACGCTGAAGTGCTCACCCGACAGCCAGTTCTTCTTCTGCGCGATGGCCAACACCTCGTTGAAGAACTGGATCACTGCATCATGTTTGATCAGCCGTTCGCGGTTCTTGGTGAAGACCGTGGGCACCCAAACTGGGTCGTCCATCGACAGCCCGATGAACCAGCGAAACAGCAGGTTGTACTGCGTCTGCTCCATGAGTTGGCGCTCGGAGCGAATGCTGTACAGCACCTGCAGCAGCATGGCCCGCAGCAACTTCTCCGGCGCGATGCTTGGCCGGCCGCCCTTGATATCGGCCTCGTACATCTGCGCGAACAACCGGTCCATCTTCACCAGCGCCTGATTGGCCATGGTGCGGATCGAGCGCAGCGGATGGGACTTCGGCACGAAATCCTCCAGCCTCCGCATCGTGAACAAACTCTCGGTGAAGGTGTCTGCGCCGCGCATGAATGTGGGGTTGGATGGGGTCCTCAAACCAACGCTTCAGCCAGTCCTCGCGCTGACTTCCGTTGGAGGTATTTCAGCGGCCTGCTAAGCAAATCGTAGTCATCGGGGCAACGGCCGCCGGCATCACGGCGGCACGAGCAGCCTGCGCGCGCGAGGCTGGGGCGGATGGTACTTCCATCGCAAAAGAGGGCGGCCTGCCCAACGGCCGCCCATCTCTTTCGAAGCGGTTGATGGCTGGCAAACGTTCAGTAGAGCTCCTCTAAATAGATCGCCTAGCGGGCATAAAATTTCATTCCGCAAATAACATCTGCCGAAACTTTAAATCTATTATAGAAAGATGACTCAAAGTCATAGGATTGGCTCCACCCAATTCTGTTCGAAATATCCGGTATAGATCTTTCCAGTCCTGCCAATTCGAACAGCGAACGCATAAGCCGCTGCGTGTTACATATTTCCGTGAAGCAATTGCCCTGGCTGAAGAGGGTCCGCCTGACTCTCGAGGATGTTGTCTGCAAACTATCCGCTATATCTGCAATATTCCAAGCTTCCTTTGGATTCATAAACACCGACAATGAAATTGCCTCCCAAAGCGGCCTGGAATCCCACAGATCGTGCATTGGTTGATCACGCACCACAGAATAACTAGTTACATCCAGATCGAAGCTGCAATGCGAGCTCTTAAAAATAGAGCCGCCCAAGAACAGACTCGCAGGAGAAAAAGCGGGGAGCTTCACGAACTTCCCCTCTTTAATTACGCGTGAATAGCCTTGTCGGCTGATTATCTGCTCGCCACTCAACGAAGTCACTTTCATTGGAATTGGAAGAAAAATATCATGGATCCCGACTTGGCTTCGTGACTGAAGTTGCGTCTGCATCAATTACGCTACTATCCCGGTCCGATACTATGAGCAGCGCGAGGATGTACCACCGCGCTGCCGGAAACGATGAGGGTCACCCGCCATCGCAATTCATCGAGCACTTACTCTTCGCGGCGCCTTAGGCAGCCTTGTCAAGCTCGGGATGCATGGAGTCCGACATCTGCGCCAGATGATGCAGCGTATCTCCGAACACCGATTCCATTTGGGTAAGGCGTCTAAAATAGTGGCTGACGATATACTCATCCGTCATTCCAATCCCACCGTGCAATTGCACGGCCTGCTGGCCGACGAATCGCATCGACCCGCCCAACTGATATTTCGCTTGTGCCATGGCGCGACGTCTCTGGTTCGCCGGCGCGTTGACGTTGAGCGAGGCGTAGTAGCTCATAGACCTCGCGAGCTCTAGACTCATCTTCATATCTGCGACGCGGTGACGCAACGCTTGGAAGCTCGCGATAGCGACGCCGAACTGCTTGCGCGTCTTCATGTACTCCACCAGAGCCTCCAGGGTTACGTCCATCACGCCCACGGCCTCTGCACACGTCATTGCAATGCCAAGATCCACGGCATACGACAGGCAATCCTGGCCTTCGCGGGTGACTAGCGTGCCCGGCGCCTTCGACAACGTCAGCTCCGCGGCGCGCGAGCCGTCGACAGTTTGATAAGGGTGTACCAATACACCTGGGGCGGAGCGCTCCACAAGGAACGCTCCGAGAGTGTCAGCAATCATGGCGGGTACAATGTACGCAGCAGCATGATCGCCAACCGGCACGAGGCTCTTACTCCCAGTAAGCTCCCAACCTTCCGCCGTCTCGACTGCTCGCGTCTCGCACGTATCGATGCGATAACGATTCGCGCGCTCCTGCTGGGCCAGTACGACCAGACTTTCTCCAGAAGCAATCGTAGGCAGCCACGCCGCGCGTACGCTTGCTTCGGCGTAGTTCGACAGCACTGCACCCGCAAGTAGAACTTGCGCCAGCGGTTCGAGTACGATGCCCCGCCCCAGTTCCTCCATAACCACCATAACGTCGACCGGCCCCATACCGACGCCGCCATACTCTTCTGGGACGTAAAGTCCAGTCAGCCCAAGCTCCGCAAGCTCCGAATACGCGTCCGCGGAAAATCCGCCGCTGCTCTCGGAACTGCGACGGTGCTCAAACGTATAGCTACGCTTTACCCACTTTCTTACTGCATCTCGCAGTTGGTCCTGGTCGTCAGTGAATTCGAAATCCATGCTCTACTCCTTTATCCGAGGACCACTTGCGAAACAATGTTACGCTGCACTTCATTGGAGCCACCGTAGATAGTGGTTTTCCGCAGATTAAAATATGTCGCGGCAAGCGGAGCGTTCCGTCGCTCTCCACCTGGGAACTCGCCATCCCACTCCGTCAACATAGCGTCTTGAATAAATGGGAGGCTATAGGGACCTGCAGCCAGCATCATCAATTCACTGTAGCGCTGTTGAATCTCACTGCCTCGGATTTTCAGTAGGCCTGCGATATCCAATGGATTCTTCCCGGATTTTTCTGCCGAGATAACGCGAAGAACCAGCATTTCGAGCGCGATAATATCTACCTCGAGCTTCGAAACCTCGTCTTTGAAACGAGGGTCGTCCATCATGCCTTCTGCAGCCGCGATTCGCTTCAGGCGTCGGAGCTCACGCTTGGCACGCCCGACTTCTGCAATGTTCGAGCGTTCGTGACTGAGAAGGTGTTTGGCATAGGTCCAGCCCTTATTTTCTTCGCCAATCAGGTTCTCAACGGGGACCTCAACATTGTCGAACCAGACCTCATTGACCTCGCACTCGCCGTCCAGCAGCTTAATGGGCCGAACCGTGACGCCAGGCGAACGCATGTCAATGAGCAGGAAACTGATCCCTGCCTGCGGCTTCCCTTCTGTATTGGTCCGGACGAGACAGAAAATCCACTCCCCGTACTGAGCCAACGTGGTCCAGATCTTTTGACCATTGACTATGTACTTGTCTCCCTTTCGCTCCGCTCGTGTCTTGAGCGAAGCCAGGTCGGAACCCGATCCCGGCTCGCTGTAACCCTGGCTCCACCAAACATCGCCCGTCGCAATGCCGGGCAAGAAGCGCGCCTGTTGCTCAGCGTTACCAAATGCCATGATGACTGGTGCCACCATGACAGGCCCATAGGGCACGAGTCGCGGTGCTCCTGCCAACGCGCACTCTTCCTCGAATATGTGCCGCTGCACTGGTGTCCAGCCCGTGCCGCCGAACTCGACTGGCCACTTATACGTCAGCCAACCCTTTTTCCCCAGAATTTGGTGCCAACGCTGCATATCGGTGCGGGATAGCTGCAGTCCGTTGTGCACCTTGTGCGAGATCTCCTTCGGCAAATGGGCGTCGATCCACGCATGTACCTCTTTTCTAAATTCCTGCTCTTCTTCTGTGAAATTCAGATCCATTTCTCAGTCCCCTACTGTGTTAGTTAGTCCTAGCGGCCCACGAAAACGGGAGCGCGACGCTCCTTGGCCGCCAACGCCCCTTCCCGGGCGTCTTCACTCCTGGCCAGCATCTGAGCTTGGTACTGGGCGCTATAGCCTGCCTCAACCAGTCCTACCGGAATCGAGTGTCTCGCCGCCTGTTTGAGGAAACGCAGTACCAGCGGCGCTGCGCTCGCAATCTGACGCGCTGTCACTAGAGCTGCCTCTGTTTCGCTTCCTGGTTCACAGAGTTCGTTTACGAATCCGACTTCATAGGCCCGTTGGGCGGATACCGGGCGCCCGGTCAACATGAGCTCCATCGCGATCTTGTGGGGAATCCGACCGACCAGCGAGCTAATCAAGCCGGCTGCCATGCCTAGGCGACCTTCGGGATAGACGAAGGTCGTTGCCGAAGTCGCTACACAAAGATCGCAGAATGCAAGCATCGATACGCCCGCCGCTATCACGGGGCCATTAACCGCTGCAATAACCGGCTTTCCAATGTCAAATGCGACATTGGGAATGGCATGCCAAAAGGAATCCGGTGGATCGTCCGTGTCGAGGCCTGCCGTAAACACCGACCCCTCTGCACGTAGCAGGGCAACGCGATCCTCTGAGCCCGCGAAGTCTTGCCACGCGTCGTGCAACGCGTCGCACATTTCCGAGTTCAGCGCGTTTCTCTTATCCGGCCGATTCATCGTAATGACCCGGACGAAATTTTCTGATTCGATTTTTATCAACTCGGCCATGGCGTTCTTAACGCTTCTTGTTCAGGAAGGATTTGAAGATTTCCTGAGTGGCTTCGGTATTCAAGAGTTCGGCGAACATCTTCACTTCCAGGTCGAGCGCAGAACCCACAGCGGCACGATTCTCGTGGTTCAACATCCGCTTTGTCGCGCGTACCGAAGCCTTGGGAAGCTTTGCCAGTTCGGCAGCCGTTTCGCGCGCCCGTGCAAGGGCTTCCCCGTCCTGCGTCAGCGACGTCAGAAGCCCGGCATCGAAAGCTTCTTCTGCATCAAAGAACTTTCCAAGCATCAACCACTCACGTGCCTTCCGGACACCTACCAGCGATTCGAGCAGGTAGCTGGATGCGCCCTCGGGGCACAGACCCAGCGATACGAACGGCATGCGGAAGCGCGCATCTTGGGATGCGTAGGCAAAATCGACGTGTTGCAGCATCGTGGCGCCGATTCCAATCGCCAGTCCCTCGACTGCTGCGATTAGCGGCACATCGATCGCGGCCATCTTCCGGAGAAGCGTGACAGCAGGGGAATCTTCATTACCCCGCCGGGTCTGGAAATCATTGATATCGGCACCGACAGTGAAGTGTCCGCCCGCACCATGCACGATGACTGCGGCACATTCCTTGTCCGCGTTGGCCTCATCCAGAAGACGGGTCAGTTCCTGGTACATCGCGGCGCTGATCGCATTGCGCTTTTCTGGACGCGCAATGCAAATCTCCAGGACGTTTCCGACATTATTAGCTTGGATGCTCATGATTGCTCCTGAAGTGTCTTTTTTGACGTTTGGCAACTAATCACCCCACGTTCTTCGAGACCGGCGATGTGGTCCGCGGAAAGTTCTAGCAAGTCGGAAAGCACGTCTTCTGTGTGCTGACCGAGTTTCGCGGGCGCCCGAACGTAGTGCACCGGCGTTTTACTGAATTTGATGGGATTGGCGATGCCCCGTACCGAGCCGATACCTTTGTCAACCGGCACGTCGATCGTCATCTGACGGTGGATGACCTGTGGGTGAGCAAAGGCTTCCTTGTAGGTATTGATACGACCGTGCGGGATATCCGCTGCGGAGAACGCGGCAAGCCAATGCTCGGTTTGGCGCGCCGCAAGAACCGACGACACCTGCGCAATTAGCGCCTCTCGATTCCGAATGCGTCCGGATGCGGAATAGAACGTCGAATCCCGGGCCAGTTCTTTGGCGTCGATCGCTTGGCAAAAGCGTTGCCACTGGGAATCGTTCCCCACAGCAACTACCACCTTACCGTCTGCCGTATCAAAGACTTGATACGGTACGAGAGACGGATGCGCGTTCCCCCACCGGTGCGGTTCGGCGCCATTGATCAGGCACGACAATCCCTGATTCGACGACAAGCCAACCAGACAATCGAGCAGTGCCAAATCGATGTGCTGACCTTCTCCCGTGACATTCCTGTGGTTCAACGCGGCGAGGATCGCGACCGTCGCATACAGTCCCGTCGTCAGATCAGCAATGGCGATCCCGACCTTCTGTGGCCCACCACCAGGCTCGTCATCACGCTCGCCCGTTATGCTCATCAGCCCGCTTTCCCCCTGGAAAACGAAGTCGTAGCCGGGGCGGTCAGCGTACGGCCCGGATTGGCCGTACCCGGTGATAGAGCAATAGATCAGGCGCGGATTGATCTTTTTCAGACTGTCGTAGTCAAGCCCTCGACGAGCCAGATCACCAACCTTAAAGTTCTCTACAAAGATGTCGCACTCAAGAACGAGCTTACGGATCAGATCCGCACCGTCTGGGTTGGCGATGTCCACGCCAACCGATCGTTTGTTCCGATTTGCGGAAGCGAAGTAGGTGGAATCCTCAAGCACTTCCGCTTCACTCGTCATCGCATACGGCGGCCCCCACTGCCGCGTATCATCCCCTCGCGATGGGTGCTCAATCTTGATGACATCGGCTCCCATGTCGCCCAGCATCTGGGTACACCATGGCCCTGCGAGCACTCGCGTCATATCCAATACGCGAATGTTCCCTAGAGCTTGTTTCTGCATAAGAGACATTCCGTCATCCCTCGTTCATTTGGATAGATTTGTACTCGAGGAACTCATCCAAACCGACGTGACCCGCCTCCCGGCCAACACCGCTTTGTTTGAAGCCGCCGAAGGGCGCTACGGGGTTGAATCGGGCGCCGTTAATATCGACCTGTCCTGCACGAATCTTCTTAGCGGCGTCGAGTGCGAGGTCAGGATCGCCCCAAACGGCCGCCGCCAGGCCATACACCGTTGCGTTGGCGATGCGGATGCCGTCGTCGATTTCGTCGTAGGGAATCACGCAGAGCACGGGGCCAAACACCTCTTCCTTGGCCAGATAGTTATGTTGATCTGTGAGAAACACCTTCGGGCTGACGAAGAATCCTGCAGGCGGAACATCCTGGCCTGACGCGATGAGCGTGGCGCCCTCCGCTACCCCTTTTTCCGCTAGTTCCTGCACGCGGTCACGCTGCTTGCCAGAAATGAGCGGGCCGATCCGATGGCCTTCGACGAGGCTGGATCCGACAGAGAACTTGGCGAGTTCTTGCTTCACCAGGGCTTCGACGGCCGACACATCACGCGAGTGAACAATCAACCTGGTCAGCGCGCTGCAAGTCTGACCGTTGTTGAGGAAGCAGGAAGCGAGCGTTCCCTTGACGGCCACAGTCAGGTCCGCACCCGGCAATACCAAGGAAGGCGACTTGCCGCCCAATTCCAGCGTCACCTTCTTAATGGTCGACGCGGCCAAGCAAGACACTGCACGACCCGCTTCCGTGGATCCTGTGAAGCTAACCATGTCCACGCCGTCAGCTCGCGCCAACGCTGCGCCCACTACCGCACCCAAGCCGTTCACAACGTTCACCACGCCCGAAGGAAAGCCTGCGTCATTGATGGCATCGCAGATAAGGCGCGTTGTTCGGGGCGTCAATTCACTTGGTTTGAGCACGACTGTGTTCCCGGCCAGAAGCGCGGGCACCACCTTCAGAATGATCTGATGAAGCGGGAAATTCCATGGCGTGATACATGCCACGACGCCGAATGGCTCCCGGACGATGACAGATGGGCCCGTTCGCGATTGCCATGGAAATCCTTCCGCCAGCTTTACGAAGTTCCCAATGTTCCGAATGGGCGAGTCGACTTGAACGATGCGTGAGATCTTCAAGGGCGTGCCAACCTCAGCCGCGATAGCATCGGCCAACGACTCCTGCCGATTTGTGAGTTGGTCTTTTAGGCGATTAAGAATTGCGCATTTGTCCGACACGGATGTTGCGGACCAGCTGGCCAATGCGTTCTGCGCGGCACCCAAGGCGAGACCGACGTCCTCCTCGGTACCTGGAAGAATTTGGGCCGATACCAGGCCAGTATTCGGGTCCTCTACGTCGATGAGCTGTGTGCCAGAAGCACGGCGCCACGATCCCCCGATGTATTGCTGATCGAAGATCTCCGGCATCACGACTGCACCTCTGAAATCTCTTCGACTTTCTCGGGGCTACCGGACCATCCCCACGCCAACGAGGTTCGGGATACACCAAGTAGGACGCCATTCAGCGCGCTCGGATGGATCCAGAGGCCGTCCTGCTCGGGCTTGCCCGTGTCGGTCCTTCGGGTCCACTTTGCGTTGCGCGATTCGAGTCGCCTGATTACGTCCGCCAAATCATGCGTTTCGATGTAGCACATGTAAAGTGCGTCACCTCGCTTGCCCGAAAACCTGCCCATGGCAAAGGCGGGATCATGCGCTTCAGCCAATTCGATGCGATCGAGACGATCCGGCGCGAACATCAGCAGCGTGCCTTCATAGCCAAATCGCGCGAACGTGATGTCTACTGCCTTGTCGCGCTGCAGGCCCAGTTTTCGCGCGTAGCAATCCGCGACTTCTCGCCAGTCGGTGCTGAGAACCATGGTGAGCTCGTACAGAAACGACACAGGACCATTCGCTCGAACCCGCGCTGCCGCTTCGCTGACAACGAGTGGCATGCCATAGAGGCCGCCCGCGTTCAAATAGAGACGGCCGTCGGCTTCAGCAAATCGGATACCTTGCTCGGCAAGGAACCTCTGGCATTCAGCCAGGCTAGCTGTCGAGACCCCTCCAAAGAAGAGGCCTTCCCCGAAGCTATCAAGATGATCACTTACGACCCCTGCTCCCCGCGGGGTCCAAAGTTCGACCGTGCTTTCGCCGATTACCAGGCTACGGCCACGGGCATTCAGATGGTCGCTTGCAAGCTCATCAAGATACTGCGCCCCAAGTACTTCCCTGTAGTTCTGCTCTGCTTGATCGAGGTCGCGCACCGCAACGAGGATTCTGTCAACCGAGTTCAACATTGCTTCTTCCTTAAAGTAACTGACCTACTGCACGGTGATGTGCGCGGTACGAATGAGCTTTTGCCATTTCGCCGACTCCTGCTGGATGAATCGGCCGAACTCATCTCGTCCTGCGCCAGAGATGATTCCGCCGATGTCGCCAATCTTGCTGCGGACGTCAGGCATCTTGAGTACAGCTTGAATTTCGGCATCCAAACGGGTGACGATCGGCTTCGGCGTTGCGGCAGGTACCAAGACGCCGAACCAACCAGTGATCTGATAGTTGCTCAGACCAGCTTCAGTCATCGTTGGGACGTCCGGCAGCAACGGGGAACGGACAGCACTCGTGATGGCGAGTGCGCGAACCTTTCCGCCTTTTACGAGATTCAATGCCGAAGGCATGTTGTCAAACATGATCGGTACATGGCCTGCCATCGTGTCGTTCAGGCCGGGGCCGCTACCGCGGTATGGCACATGAACCATGCGCAGGCCCGCTGTCGAAGCGAACAGTTCACCCGCCAAGTGCAAAGATGTTCCGTTGCCAGGCGTTGCGTACGACAAGGGATTGGGCTGTTGCTTCGCGTACTGAACGAGTTCCTTCACCGATTTGACCGGCAGTTGCGGGTTGACCACCAGCAGGTTGGGAACCTCCGCCAGGAGCGTCACCGGCGCGAGATCTCGCGTGGGAGAAAAGCGAGCGTCGGGAGTAAGCGTGGGGTTGATGGCAATAGGACCAATATTGCCCATAACGATGGTGTATCCATCAGCGGGCTGTTTCGCAACATAGGCCGTGCCAACATCGCCCCCAGCGCCTGGCTTGTTCTCGATCACCACGGGCTGCCCGAGTCGTTCAGAGAGCTTGGCACCGACGATACGTGCCAGCATGTCAGTGGTGCCGCCCGGCGGATACGGCACGACCCACTTGATCGGGCGACTCGGCCAGGACTCGCTGGCGTTCGCAACAGATTGACCGGTCGCTGCCCAGCACCCCACCACAGCGGCGCTCAAGCCCAATATCCATCGTTTCATTCGTTGTCTCCTGACCTCAAGAAGCAGGTTGCATCTCAAGGGCACCTGGCTTATGATGTTCACTAGGTGAACTAGCGGTACACAGGGTGTACGAATGAAGAATAATAGATCGATCCAACGCTGTCTAGCGGTGCTGCGCGCTTTCCGAGAGAACGGGCGACCTACGTTGGCGGAGTTGTCGCGTGCCGTAGACCTGCCGCACCCGACCGTTCTGCGCTTTCTATTGACTTTGGAGGAGGAGGGATATGTCGCGCGCGAGGGCAACCAATGGCGCTTGACTACCCGAGTCTTCGAAATCGGCTTTGCTGCTTTGGAAAGTTTGGGAGTGACAGACTCGGTTCAGCAGATGCTCCAGCAACTGGCTGACACGTACGCAGGAACATCCAACCTGGGTGAAGCGAACCCCGACGGGGTGATCATTATTGGAAGGGCGATGGCACTCGCGGAACGCCGTCGCCTCGTGGTGATGAATCTCCGGGTTGGAAGCATCCTGCCTCCAAGTAGCGCGCTCACACAGGCGTTGACCCTCGGGGTCGGTGAATGGGCGATGGTCGAGTATCCAGAGAGCAATCAGATCTCAGTTGCAGTCCCGCTTGCTCGGGTTGGCAACCGCCAGCTGGCTATCGGGATTTCCACATCGCCAGCCGAGGCGACACCCGAAAGGATCGAGAATGAAATCATTCCAACACTTCAGAATGCCGCAGCGATGGTCTCAAGGCTTGTTGGGATGGGGCCAGCGTAGGGAGTTCGCTCATCGCCCCGGGTGCGGAACCGTCGACTGATCAACACGAATCTGCCCGCTTGGCCGCTGGGATCTGTCCGGCGCTTGCAATCGAGGTTCACGAGGATCTCTGATGATTTCCCGTGAGCACATCGTAGTCGTCGGGGCACCCGCCGCCGGCATCACGGCATCACGGCATCACGGCGGCACGAGCGCTGCGGGCGCAAGGGCTGGCCCGGACGCCTTACGCTCATCGGAAAAGTAGGCGGCTTACCCTAGCATGGCGCTCATTGGACACGCCGACGAGGCCAGTTTCGCGACGGCTTGTGAAACGCGACGCATCATACTGACGCACGATTCTGATTTCTTGGATGATCAGCGCTTCCCATTTCACCGTAACCCAGGCGTGGTCGTTCTACTAGCTGCAACTGGCAATGGGACGCTGGAAATCGCATTAGCAGATCACTTGCGCATACTAACGCCCCGTACGGCAACGCCCATGTTGGCGCCAATATCTTCGCAACAGACGATCGAGAATGGACCGTCCGCAGGCATACTCGCGCCGAAGGAAGGCACGTTGAAACCCGCATCAAGCTGCATCCAGGAGATGACGCCCTAATTTGGGAGTAGCGGAGGCGTACCTAGCTACGCAGACGATTCTGCGACATGAAAGTTGCCGGGCAGGATCAATCTTCGAAGCTGTTCTGATGCGTGGTGTCTGCGACACTGCCGCTTTGGCTGGCGGTCAACGTAAAGGCATTGAGATCTGGGGCCGCTCAGTAGCCAGTACTTTGAGCCCGCATCCGATACTCCAGATCAATGCGGCCACCTTGGTTGTCAGCGTGCTCGTACTGATGATGGCGCGACAACCCGGTGTTCTGGCGATGCACAACTGTCATAGTTGCTGCGGCGCGATCCGTCACTAGGGAATCGCCTTATGTGGACGCCTCCCGGATTGCAAGCCGATTGACATGGTGGTCGACAGGTGAAGGCAGCACGCCTATGTCCGGCCCTTTTGTGCAGGCCGCTCAGCCTGCTGGCCCATATGGAATTCGCTGGCGAGGTCCTCATCTGATCATCGAGCGTTGCTGCTCACATTCCCTATCGGGTTTTCCTCGCCCCGGTCCAACCTGTTAGCCATCATGCGATCAATGCTTGCGCTCCTTGAGAAGAAGTCAGTTCAGGCGGGCCACGCACCTGGCTATGCAGCCATGGCGGGTGCCGTGTATCTCGTATCCCTTGCTAGCACCGCCCAGATGGTCCGGGCGAGTTTGTTGGCTACGGCAGCCACCACTACATTGAAAGGACGTCGCTGAAGCAATCCGTCGAGCCAGGCGGTTCATGCGCCTTTGATGATCACCGATCTGGCGCCGTGTATGAGTAGGGTGCGCAGGTAGGTGTCACCTCGCTTGCTAATGCCAAGCTGGCGCACGTGACCACCGGTGCCCGTTTGTTTCGGTACCAAGCCTAACCAGGCAGCGAACTCACGCCCGGAGCGAAACGTTTTGGCATCGCCGATCGCAGCCACCGCAGCCGTGGCGGTTAGCAGCCCCACGCCAGGAATTTCAGCGATCTTCTGGCATTCCTGATTGTCGCAAAGCGCAACCTTGAGCCGACGTTCCAGCACAGCGATTTCCTTGTCGGTTGCCTGCACGCGTGCCCATTGCTCTCGTAGGCTGTCGATCAGTATGGCTGGCAAGCGATTCGCGATCTTGGCAAGCGCACCAGAAATTTTTTCGGCAAATTCCCGATATCCTTCCGGAAGGACTTCACCAAACTCATAGAGTAAGCCGCGCAATGCGTTCGTCTGCATGATCCGGAACTTCATCAGTTGAGCCCGGATGCGGTGCAGCGCCAGAATGGTCTGTTGCTGCTCGCTCTTGATCGCAACAAACCGCGCCTCGGGCTGCTGGACTGCTGTCCAGATAGCTCTGGCATCGGCAGCGTCGGTTTTATTACGCAACACAAAGGGACGAACCGATCGCACAGAGATGAGCTTCACTTCGTGGCCGAGCTTCTGCAGTTCTCGTGCCCAATGGTGGGCGCTGCCGCAAGCTTCGATGGCAATGAGTGAACGCTCCCGCTGAGCAAGGAAGTCGGTGACCTGGCTCCGCTTCAACTTGATGCGCTCGATTTCACCAGTGTTGGCATTCACCGCATGAAGTTGGAAGACATGCTTGGCAATATCCATGCCGATGACGGTAAGCTTCATTTTGGATCGTCCCGATCAGGGTCGTTTGCAATCGACACCTCCACTTTGGCATAGGGATGCCATGGCAGCGAGGACCCTTACAGTTACTCTTGCAGGTAAGCGGCGCCCCGTTGCCGGGGGGAGGCGTCCATACCGTCTGATTAAATCAGTGCGCGAGTCATCGAGGCATTGGGTGAGCGCGTTGTCATGAGCGTGTCCATGATTCAGGTCCTGTGATGAAGCGACAGATCAGTTTTGCGGAAGCGGAAAGTCACGGCAAGAAGCGTGTGACGCGCCGCCAGCGCTTCCTGTCGGAGATGGAGAGCGTGGTGCCGTGGGCGCGCCTGATTGCGGCGGTCGAGCCGTACTACCCCAAGGGCAAACGTGGCCGGCCGCCGATCGGCCTTGAGCGGATGCTGCGCATTTACTTCCTCCAGCAGTGGTACGGGCTGTCGGACGAGGCACTGGAAGACGCGCTGTACGACAGCATGGCGATGCGGGCGTTTGCCGGGATCGACCTGGCAGTCGAGGCGGTGCCAGACGCGACCACGCTGCTGAAGTTTCGCCGCCTGCTCGTCGAGCATGAACTGACGCGAAAGCTGTTCGACGAGATCGGCATCATGCTGTGCGAGCGGGGACTGATGATGAAGGAAGGCACGATTGTGGATGCCACCATCATCGAGGCGCCACCGTCGACCAAGAACAAAAAGAAGAGCCGCGACCCGGAGATGCACCAGGCCAAGAAAGGCAATGCTTGGCACTTTGGGATGAAAGCCCATGTCGGCGTGGATGCGGCCTCTGGGCTGGTGCATAGCGTGGTGGGCACTGCGGCCAAGAGTCGGACGTGTCGCAGGCCCATGCCTTGCTGCATGGCCACGAGGAGCATGCGTTTGGCGACGCGGGCTACACGGGCGTGGACAAGCGCGAGGAGATGCAAGGCAAGACCGTGAAGTGGCAGGTGGCCGTCAAGCGCGGCAAGATCAAGGCGATGTGTGACGGAGCCGTCAAGGACTTGCTGATCGCCGTCGAGCGGGTCAAGGCACAGATTCGGTCGCGGGTTGAGCATCCGTTCCACGTTATCAAGAATCTGTTTGATCATCGCAAGGTTCGCTACAAGGGCCTGTTCAAGAACACGGCGCAGTTGTTCAGCCTGTTTGGTTTGGCGAATCTGGTGTTCGCCAGGAGGCTGTTGTTGTCCTCAGAGGGGAGCAATCCGTCCTGAGCGCGCAAAAGCGCGACCAGGAAAGGTGCGAAACGCGAGAAAGACGGCTTGAATCGGCCCATCTCTCCCGGATTGCGAAAGCTGAAGTCCTTGGCTTGTGCAACATCAAGCGCAAACCTCATTGATCAGCAATTCCTTAGTGACAACGGTGCCGCTCATTATCGTCACAGCAGCAAATTCGCCAATAAAGGACCTGCGCCAATTAGTCTCGATGGCAAAGGCTAGGCCAGGGCAGATCACCTTTGGATCCGCCGGCAATGGTTCGGGCAGCCATCTGGCCGGGGAACTCCTTAGTACCATGGCTGGCGTCAAGATGAACCACGTTCCCTATAAGGGAGACGCGCCTTCGCTCACAGACGTGCTCGGTCAGCAGATCAATGTTGCCCTTCCCACCTCGCTCGCGGGAATGCCGCAAGTCAAGAGTGGAAAGCTCAGGGCGCTCGCGGTCACGAGCAAGACTCGATTACCGTCACTGCCCGATGTGCCCACGGTAGATGAAGCGCTCGGGATAAACGGCTACGAAGCCGTTTCCTGGGGCGGGTTCATGGTCCCGAGCGGGACATCACAGGCCATCATTGCTAAGATGAACAGCGAGTTCAACAAAGCCCTTCAGGATCCGGAGTTCCGCGACAAGCTGATGGCTCAAGGAGCGCAGATCGCAGGCGGCACGCCTGAGGCGTTCAATGCGTTTCTTCGCGCCGAAGTTTCGAAGTGGAAGCGAGTGGCAGATTCAGCAAAGGTCCGGCTCGACTAGCCTCACCAGGGATGTCGATCCGTCGTCGGGAACCCCCCGACGACGGAAACTGCTTTCGACTACCAATCGTTACAATGGATGGCAGACGGCCGACATTCCGGCTGAAGATAACATCTGACCCGATATGGTGAATGTCAAGCAAGTCGCCCTCCTCGCCGGCGTTTCCTCGGCAACAGTCTCCCGTGCACTGACATCGCCGGATAGGCTGCGACCTGACACGCTGGAGCGCGTGCAGAACGCTATTGCAAGCCTCAACTACGTTCCCTTCTCGGCGGCTCGCGAACTACGTCAGGGGCGCACGCGATCGGTCGGCATAATTGCGCCGACACTGATGAATGAACTTTACGCCAAAGCAGTAGATACCTTGGAGGCCCAGCTCGACCGGCTTGGATATACCGTTCTGTTGACTTGCCATCGGGACGACAGTGAGACCGAATTGCGCTGTGCGCGCGCCCTATTGGAGCGTAGAGTCGACGGGATCGCAATAATCGGTTCACAACATCATCCCGAAGTCTTCTCGCTGATACACAAGCACGCTATTCCGTATGTACTAATGTGGGCCGTGGACCGCGAAGGAATGCATCCGACGGTGGGGTATGACAACCGCTTGGCTATGCGCAGGCTAACCACCTACTTAGTCAAACAAGGACACCGGCAGTTTGCAGTGCTCCCAGGTCCTCTCGAAACTCAGTTTCTATCGTCTCAACGGCTTCTGGGGATCCGAGACGTCCTCAGCGAGAACGACATTTCCTTACCCGATAACCGCATTTTTCCGACCCCTTACGATGCATCTGCTGTGCGACAAGCGGTGCGCGTCTGCCTGCAGCGCAAGGACTTGCTGTTGCATCGGGAACAGCCGACCGCCCTGATATGCATCAATGACTTCATTGCTGTGGCGGCGATCGCGGAGTGCCGCACATTGGGACTTTCGGTTCCGAGCGACATCTCTGTCACAGGCTTCGGCGACTGGCAGATGGCGGAACTGGTAACACCCGCGCTAACGACAGTGCACTCGAATCCCGTTCTGATTGGCGAGCTTACTTCGCGCAACTTGATTGAGCAGATCGAAGGAGGAGCCAAAAACATCCAGACCGAGTTCGAGCCTGACCTAGTAATTCGCGAAAGTACTGCGCCACCTCGATAATAGATGGCGGCCTCAAATCAAAAGTGCAACACCTTGCCATCATGCATTACTGTCCTGATCGTCCCAAGACTTCCCATAGCCGCATGATTTCGCGAGCCTTGGTCTGACGGTCGATGACGTCCGCTTTTCCATCGAGGCCCATCGCCTCACGAGGGAATTCCGCACATCCTGCCGGTGCAAGTTGGACGATCGAGATGCCCTTTCAAAACGGCATAAAGCTGCCTTGCGGCAGCGACGCGTTCTTGTGGCGTTGTTGCTTGTGACACGATCCCGTTCCCCTTTGATGCAGTGGGTAGGATTTTATCGCGCGAGACCTATGTGCCACACGGGCAAATGGGGCACGAAGCAACTGTAGGCGCAGGCAGGACATGGTTCCAGATGGATCGCGGCGATCCAATCGGGTTACATGGCGGTTACATAGACCGCAAAATGCACAAGGGTTTACAGGAAAACCCCTGTAAACCCTTGATTTTATTGGTGCGGCTGCAGGGCTCGAACGCGCCGCCCGATTTCCCGACACAGCGCCGGCAGCGCCACTATGGATTCAAAGATCCATCGCGCAGGCAGCCCAATGAGGCCCGCCACATCAGCTCGATTCGGTCTGTGCAACTTGCGCAATTTGCTCCTTCAGCCATTGCAGACCAGACATGTGTTGTTGTTGACGGTGCCATATCAAGCTGACCTGCACCGCAGGCGTTTCGAAAGGAAGATCCGCGAGCTGCAAGCCATAGTTGTGCACGAAATGCCTGGCCAAGTGCCAGGGCACGGTACCCAGCAAATCGGTGCTGGCGACGATGGCTGGAATGGTCAGGTAGTGCGGAACTTGCAACTGCACATGGCGCTGCACTTTGGCCGAGCCCAGGACGATCTCGAGCGGACTGCCGCGGCCGGCCCGCGGCAGGAGCGAGACGTGCTGTGCGGCCAGATACGCCGTCTTGTCGAGGCCTTCCTTGAATGCAGGGTGGCCCGGTCGGCCGATAACTGCGAGGCGCTCTTCGTGAATCGGTTGGTAGAGCAAATCGGCGTCGTCGAAGTACAGGTAATCAATCGCCAAGTCCAGATCTCCGCTGGCCAGCCGCTGCGGGATCAGGGCACCTTCGTCCGACAGTACCTGCAGCTTCACCTGCGGCGCCAGCGCCATCAGCCGGGTCATCAGGCTCGGTAACAGCCGTAGCTGCCCATAGTCATTCATCGACAGTCGGAAGGTTCGCTCCGTGTCCGGCTGAAAACTCTCTTGAACGGCAAGCCCTGCCTGCAGCAAGCGCAGGGCTTGCCGTACCGGCACGTGCAGCGTCATCGCCCCGGCAGTGGGCTCGAGTCCCTTAGCGGTACGGCGGAAAAGAGGTTGCCCCAGTTGCTCGCGCAGACGACTGAGAGCATTGCTCACCGCCGGCTGGCTCTTGTGCAGTCGCTCGGCCGCGCGTGACAGGTTGCGCTCCTGCATCAGCATGTCGAACACGAAGAGGAGATTGAGATCAATCTGCTGCAAATTCTGATTCATCAATAATTCTCATCATCAATATCCATTGGAATGAAAATGATCGCACCAATAGACTACAACACCAAGCGACCTACTGGCGCCAGACGTCAGAAAGGTCCGCGGGGGCTTGGCGGAACTGGCCACGTATCGCGAGCCCGACAGCGCAACAGTCTTTGAGAGCCGATCATGTCTTTTGATACCCAAACCTTCCGGAAGAAATACCGGGCGAACATTTCGCCTTACTACAACCCCTGGCTGCATGCTGGCTTCGTTCTTGTTTTCGGCGTGACCTTGATCCTCTTCTTGCTGAACAAGTTGGACCACGTCAGCGCGGTGGAGTGGCTAACTGTGCCGGCGACCTTAATTTTCTACAGCAGGGGCGAGTACCGCACCCATAAGGGTCTCGGGCACAACAAGAAGCGATTCGCGAAGGCGTTCTACCAGCGCCACACGGGCGACCATCATAGTTTTTTCGCAGATGACCAGATGCGCTACGAGTTCGCCAAGGACTGGCGGGTGATTCTGTTCCCGGCATGGCTGATCGTTGTCTACAGCATTGGCGCGCTGCTCGCTTGGTCGATCATCGGCCTGGTCAATGCGAACGTCGCTGCGCTGTTTGCCGCCACGCTACTGGGCGGTTATCTCAGCTACGAGATCTTTCATGCCTGCGAGCACCTCCCGCCGCAGAATCCGATCTGTCGCCTGCCGTGGATTCGCCACATGCGGCGGTTGCATGAATTGCATCACCGCCGTGACCTGATGCAGACCAAGAACTTCGCCGTAGTGTTTCCACTGTGGGACTGGATCTATGGAACCCTTCATTGGGAGCCCGAAGAAGCAAGCGAGAGCCTGGTCCCCACCGTCAAGATGCAGCATTCCATTGATATCGCCCGGACGCCAAGCCAGGTACTGGCCTACGTGAGTACTCCGCTTCGTTGGCATGAGTGGCATCCTTACCACGTAGCGGTCACCGGGCAGGGAGGGTCGCTGCCGGTTGGGAGCCACTTTGCGTACGTCGGCGGCCGTGCAGGCAAGTTGCAGTGGGAAGTCGTGGAAAGTCTTCCGGATCGGCTCTGGCGAACCCGGGCCCGTGGCAACCGGGGTCTTGAGATGTTCGTCACGTATGAGTGCATCGGCACAGCCACTGGCACGCGCTTCGTGCGGACGCTGGAGTATCGGTTTTCCAGTGTGGTGGCCCGCATGGCTGATCGGCTGGTTTTGCGTAAGCGAATCGAGCGCGACTCTGTTGCCTTGCTTCACAAGCTGCGCAGCGTCTCCGAGAGCGTTCTTCCCGCGGCAGAAATGGATTGTGCTTCCAAACAGGCGACATGAAGGGCATGGGGGCATGCAGGCTCCACCGCGCGTGTCGGCCTGAATCGCCCCGGCTTTCGAGGAGGCCAGTTGGTTTGAGTTGAGGCTGCCACAGCTGCGTCGACGGGATTCAGAACCAGGCAGTCGAAGCAGTATGGGAGCTGATCTCGGTCTGACACCCACGCCATAGGTGTTTGAAGTGCCTCGAGCCTTGGCATACCAATATGAGTCAGCATCGCAAGGCGGCACAGTGCCTGCTCGTCCATCGGGGGAAATAGCAGCCAGCCAGAATTGGTCAACGCCGGAAACGCACCAAGGTCGCCAATCTGCCACAACTGGTCAACACTGATCTGATACCTTGCGGCCAGGCGACCGAGCCAACCGCCAAACGCTTCGTCATCGAATGGACGCGGAGCAACGGGCCAAGGCCTGACACCCTCAGGAGAGCAGGGTTCGCGCTGCATTCTCTATGTGACCCAGGTCGATGGCCTCCTTCCCATCCCGGATCGCGAGTTCTGCGGAAACAGTCAAGACACGCGACACTTCCCCGGTTAGCCCTCCACTTGCAGTCAGAATGGCATGTACGATCTCTCGCCGTGCGAGATTCGACGGACGTCGAAGCGGCAAAATCATCTCGAAGGCTGCGAGAAGAGAACGAAATGCCTCCGTCTCCTGCCATCTCGGCACCTCGAAACGGGCGAATCGACTGACCATCTGAGGATCCGTTTGGAGCGCCAAGACGGCGTCTTGAGTGCCAACGAGGACAACCGCGATTTTCAAGTCATTGGCGAGGAACTTCAGCAGATTCAGGGATGCACGCTGCTCCCGATAGCCTGCCAACAAGTGATGAACCTCGTCAACGATCAGCATGCGCGCCGAAACTTTTCGAAGCAGTTCGCGACTCAGTTTCTCGAGTGCTGATAGCCTTGCCGCGGCGTTGAAGGGAGCGCCCAGCTCGAAGAGCAATGAGGAATAGCGCCGCCGTGTCCGCCAACAACGCGCCGCACGCTCGCGGTGGGGCTGGATGCGCTGCCGCATTGCGGGCAGATCTGCGCAAGCCGTTGCCCACACTCCTCGCAGAACCTGGCTCCCGCGGGGTTTTCGAACTGGCAATTCGTGCAGCGCATCTCGCCTCCCGACTGCCTGTGCCTGCCACGCAGCCATTACAGGCGCAATCCGGGCAGTTGGCAAGGCGGCGCTGTGGCAACCGATGACTTCTGCCAAGCTTGGGGCGGCACCGCGCGTATTATCAGGCTTGAATTTGTTCGGTGGTCGGGAAAATCATGGATCTTCTGTTGCCCCCAGTCCGGGCGCGGAGGTCACGTGACCATCCACACTCACACCGTGGCAGTCGGCAAATCCCTTTGAGGTCACTCTGCGATCGCAATGATCTGATTCAATTGCTCGCAGGCGGCAGCAAAGACCTCCAAAGGCGCCTGCTTCCAGGGGTGGGCCTTTGCGTTGCGGGCTCGCCAGTCAAATGACTTGGGCTGATGGGCCAGAACGTAGCTGTCCTTCCCCTTCGGTCCCTGAAACCTGATCGCAAACGGATTGGTGTCGTTGTAGGCCGCCGTGGTCATCGGCAAGCCAATCACGATACTGGTCCGCTCATTGAACGGCCGCGGAGAAAGCACAAGCATCGGATGCATATCCTTCATCTCACGGCCGGCTTGCGGATTGCAGTCGATCCAAATGATGTCGCGTCGCTCAGGTGCCCATACCTTGCCCGCCATCAGATAGCCTCCGCGCCGACACGCTGCGTGGCCATGGCTTCACCCCCATGCTTGATAGGATCAAACAGAGCCAACTTCTCCGCGAGCGTGAGGGCACGACGTCCAACGGGCCGTACCGTGACACCAATCTCTTCGACCGAGACCTCGACTTCCTGACCCTCAGCGAAATGGGCCGAGCGGGCCACTGCGGTCGGAATCCGGACGGCCAAGCTGTTCCCCCACTTTTGGATCGTCAGAGTTGCACTTTTTCGCATGATCAAAGCCTTCCAAGAACGTTGATACAAGTCTAAACAAAACCACTAGAAGTTTCAACGCGTATAGACGTTCTACCTCGAACCGCACCCACAGCTTGCCCGGCGGCGTACGACGGGCGATTGATGCTGTCAGAAACCGGCGCTAGTTCCCCTTCTGTCGTAGCGCCCGAGGCCGGGATCTGGCGCGGCGTCGCGTCCGCAGGCGACCACATCGTTTTGACGGCAGAGGCGTAAGCGATCTGGCCCGGAGCGGTGGCCGCCCTGCCCTCGGGACATTCGCACGGCACGGTCATGGGCGTGGCGTACAGTCCTGGGTGAGGCCTAGCCGCCGGCACAAAAATAATTTACATTGCGCTTTAGTCAGCATTTCGGCCCGGCTCCGGATGGCTCCTGCTGAATATTGTTATAGTTCAAGCACTTACCGCTGCCTCCATGGTTCTGGATCCCAGCCTCAACGCCGTCACCAAGCTCACCCGCACCGAGTTTGCCGTGGTCCGTGCCTATGCGCAGGGCATGCGGCCGGTGGACATCGCCAACCGCTACTTGCTGGACCCGGATGAGGACGAGCACCTGAGCGAGGCCCAGGCGATCCAGCGGATCCTGGCCTTGCGCGACCGGCTGGTGCAGTTCGCCTTGCAGCATGGCCGGCCCGAGATTGCCGGCATGTTCGAGGCGCTGCGCGCGCGTTCAGGGGTGGGCATGTCGCGGCGGGTAGACGCCGTGTCGGCGCTTGAGCAGCTTGGACAAGGCTACCCCCAGCCCCAGCACGAGGTGTCGCTCTGGTTCAAGCCGAGCCTGGCACGCCGACTGATGGCCGCCGAGATCCGGCGGATCGAGGACCTGACGTCCTTGGCAAATCGGCGCGGCAGCAGCTGGTGGCGTGCCGTGCCACGCATTGGCGCGCAGTCGGCCGAGGTCATCACGCACTGGCTGGTGCGCCAGCGCTCGGCCATGGGCGCCGCGGCGGTCAAGGCCTATGTGCTGCCGCCTGCCGCCCACGCCCACCGCGACGCGCTGGTGCCCTTGGCCTTGGCCCCCGGTATGCCATATCCCGTGCCACTCGAGCACATGCTGGTGCCAGCCTCAAATACCGCGACAGGGCCGGGGCTTGCCGCCGATCTGGCGTTCGTACGCGGCTGGCTACAGGATCGTGCGCCACATACCCGCAACAGCTACCGGCGCGAGGCCGAGAGGCTGCTGTTGTGGAATGCAGCGCGCAAGAAGGGGCTTCAGGCGTTGGAGGCCTGCGATCTGGAGGCGTATGCGGAATTTTTAGCGGACCCTCAGCCGGCGGCGTTCTGGTGCGGCCCGAGCGGGGCGCGCGACAGGATGCACTGGCGGCCGTTCGAAGGCCCACTGGGGACCAGTTCGGTGGCGGCCGCGTTACGGGTGGTTCGGGCGCTGCTACGCGCAATGGTCAAGGCCGGGCATCTGGCGGGCACCCCGCTCATCCCAAGGCAAGCCGCCGCCGCTGCGCCCACGGCGCTGCGCGCGCCGTCCGTCCAACCCGACGCGGAGGCGTTCCTGGTCTGGCTGGGGGAGGCGCGCCAGGGCCCGAGGCATCGGGCTGCGCTGGCTGCCATACATCTGATGCGCGACGCAGGCTTGCCACTGAGCGAGCTGGCCGCACTGCGCTGCGCCAGTCTGCAGTCGAGTGCCGAGGGCACCTTCCTGCGACGCCCGGGTGCGCGGCAGCAGCTGGTGGCCCTTGACACGGCCGTCCGACAGGCCTTGCAGGCGCATTGGGTCGATCGTGGCTGGCCAAGCATGATGCCGCCGGCGCAGGCAGCCCTGTTGGCGCCCACGATACAGCCTGCCACCGCGCGCGGGCGCAACAAGCGGCTTGCGGGCGTGGCGGGCGGGTACTCGGCCACCGGCCTGGATCAATTGCTGCGTAGTCTGTGGCGGCGCTTCAGCGAGCAGCGCGGGGTCCCATCGGAAGGGTTCACGCCCGGCCAGCTTCGCACGCGCGCCAGCCGGGCCTGAGCTGCTAGCGCCTGGATGCCAAGGCCAACCGAAGCGCCGGAGGCGAAATCCCTCCCCCCACCGCGGGTCCATACAACACAAGCAGCTCACAGAAGTCTACTGGCCGACAATCCCGACTGGAGTGCTCGTAGACCTCGGCCTGCCTTGTCACTTGGCTTATCATTATCCGAATTTTGGAAAGTGAGTGTACACTTTGTATGGGTTACGCGGCATTGCCGGCCTGACCGGCCTAATGTAGGGAGGCGCCAACCGGTCGCTTGCTGCATCCTAGTCCGCCATGCCCCCCCGGCAGCTTTTCACTGGCAGGAGGGGTGCTGCGGCCCATCCTCCGAACGTGCGGCGGGGCTGCGTGTGCGGCGATCGGTTCGACCGTCAGCTAGTACGAATCTGGCACTACATCAAAGCTGCTATAGGGGAATAGCCGCGCGTGCATCCCCTGCCCGGTTCCACCACCTGCGTTGGCATGCCATGCGTTCGGCCGATTACTTGGCACTTGGAAGGCTGCCGATGCCAGCGGCATGGCCAGGGGTTCTTGCCGGACGGACTCTATCGGATGCTGACAACGACGCTGCTTCGCCTCGCGGTAGACAGTACCCTGCCGCTTGACGAGGCCGAGCGCCGTTTGCTGCGCAGGGCCGCACCCAATGCGCTGCGACCCACCTTCGCCATTCAGGCAGTGGCCAACGATATCCCGCCCGACGTCGTCCAAAGGCTGCTTGGCCAGGCATCGCTGCAGACGAGTTCGCTGCCTGTCCGCTGGGGAGAGGAAGCGCAACTTACAAAGCATCGCGAGCGGTCGTGAACCTCACAGGTCGTCGCCGACGGATCCAGCCATTCTCATTTCCAGCGGGGCGAGAATATATCAATGGGGTTACGTGGGCGCCGACGATTGCGATCGCTACAAGAATTTCCTAGCGCAGCCGGATGCGCTCTGGATCGGCCCCAAGACTTCGCTAACTGCAGCGTGCTGACGCCCGTTCGCCGGACCGCTAAAGGGGGAATCCCAGCGCTATGCGGTGCGCGCGGATTTGTTTCTGGTTGGCCGGCGTGCGCTATTTGGGGCGGCAACCCCTGGCTGACAGCGAAAGAGCCAGTTGCAGCACGGCGCGAGATCCCCTTTGCAGTCGACAAGGCGTTGTCTGGAGAGTCGTGGGAAGCCCTCGCGAGGCGAGACGGTATCCTTGGCTATGGCAGGGCACTCCTCGGCAAGCGAAGCAAATGGCGCACGGTGCGCCTGCCCACGCGCGTCATTGACGCATTGCGAGCGGGTTGGGTTGATGGCGTACGTTATTTTGAGAATCCGGGAGACCAGGAGCTCTCCCTGCTCTCCCCTGTGGTGAATGCCTTCTACGCCCGCAGCACAGTCAATCCACATTAAGCTAAGCGCGGAGATACCAGCACTGACGGGGCCATGGTTTTCCCCGGATGGGCTCTACCGAATGCTGTCAACGGGCGTTGCAGCGCATCGCAGGGGATACGACGTTACTTCTTCATCAGGTGGAGCGGCAGCTGCTACGCCCCATCCATTGCGGAACACCTTCCTCGCCACCCATGCGGTAGCCAATGATGTCCCGACAGATGTCCTTCAAAGGCTGCTGGACCATGCCTCATTGCAAACGACTTCGCTGTATGTGCCCTCGGAGAGAAAGCGCACCTTACATGAAATCGCCAAGCTTTTTGAGAGCCATACGTGACAACAAGGGAAGAGTGCAATCCCAAGCGAACAGGATGATCGCTGCCATAGCGTCAACAGGGACGAGCCAACCCGCGTAGGGTCGGGCTGACCAAAACGCTCTAGTTGTTACACGAGCCGGTAATCAAGCTAGAGGCCAGCGGGGTACCAGCCGGCTACTGCGCCGCGGTTCACCAGAATGATCTCATTGGGAACGTGCCCCAGCTGCAGCACACTTCCTCCCCACTAAGACAAATGTCCGTCATCCGACAGGTGGGATTCAGCAGAGGCCCACGGCTTCATAAGCGACGGGATACTTGGCACCGGCCCATCCGACCTAGCGCGCATGGCGCCAAACCGGCAACGGCCGAGTTTTCGCACCAGAGTCGAATGCGATGACTGGCGAGGCGTGTGAGCTCCTTTAGCATTGGGCGCGTAGCCTGTCCGGCGTCTTGGCCCTGCACCGTGGCCAAAGTTGCAGCGAGGCCGCCCTCAGCCGACAAGCCCGCCGACCGCGCGGTTGTCTGTTCCGGCGTCGAGATCTGCGATGGCAGTGAGGAGCATCCTCATGCTTCTATATCCGGCCTTCGTGGCCCTTTCTCACTGCGGCAAGAACACCAAGATTGTGGGTCGCGGCGGGTAGCTTCTTGTAAGGTCACCAAATTGTAGTGTTTCGAGACTTTTACAAACGCAAAATCACCGTCTGTCCGGTTGCGACGTCGTGTGCCGCTAAGCATAGCTACGCACAGTGCGGCTTGCGCACAAGAGGACGGAGGTTCCGGAGTGTGCCTAATAGGCACACGTTCTTGGCGCCGTCACAACGGGCATAACCACAGGATGACTAGCCTATACACCATTGTTAGGCTGCGGGAGCGGAGCTCGTCTCGGCCTCCAGATGACCTTGTCATTCGAACAATGGGAAGGTGGGCCCTCACTGTGCCTAATAGGCGCGCTCAGCGAACGGCGCCAGGAGTGCGCCTATTAGACACACCGACGGTAGGCTGCGGTCGAGGGCGAGTGGGCCCGGCTCTAGCGGCGCCGTCAGCAGACTGGGACGCGTCCACGGTTGCGCGTGCCACAACCTCAGGCGGACCCACCGTCCTCTGGGAATTGGGTAACTTAAAGAGATACCTTTCCTCTAACACGGTAGTGGACGCCATTCTGTTGCGTTGGGACGGCCGGGTTACGACTTCAACTCATCATTGAGTTCGTTCGCGCTTCTATCCCCTGTAGGGATTTCGGACACGCCATGGGCCCACGGGTAAGCATTTCAGCCCGACTGAGACGACAAACACACTGGCCGGTAACGGCTTTTCGCCGGACAGTACTTGTTAGGTTCAAACGGGGTTGACGACCAGAGTACCGACTTGCCCGGCAAGCGTGTGGCGCGGCGCGCTTGTAGGTTCCATTCGTCTGTCACCTTTCCCACGCAGCCAGCCGCAAAGCTGATGCCCATTGACGTCCTGCAGCGCCTCCTCATATACGCTCCCAACAGACGACTTCATCCACGTCCAGGCAGAGCGCGCACGCGGCACAGACGAAGTGACGAAATATCTCAGCAACTGAAGTCACGCGATACAAGTTGTGCCTAATAGGCACACCTCGCGCCACCGCCGATTATGCCTAGAAGCACAGTTCTGGCGGCCGTAGGCACCCTCGCTCTGAGTCGGCCTTTTAGGCACACTTAAGCCGTAAAAAAACCCGCCATTGGCGGGCTTCTGATGTGACTAAACTGCGCATCAATTTGGAGTGCCACTGAATAGTTCGCTGATGAACTGGCGAATCCGCGTCTCCTGGGAGTCGGATAGAACTCCGGTTTTGATTTTTACTGTAAAGTTCTTTATATCCTTTGTGATGCTGCCCGCGTGGTTCTGACCAGCAAAGAACTTTTCGATGGAGCGCTCGCGAGCCGCTGAGCCCGACACTTTTTTAGTAGCCAATGCGGTTACGGCCGCGGCGAGCTTGCCCTGATCAAGATGGCCCCCGACGACATCGGTCCATAGTTCTCTAGTTGCCGACACACCCGCCTCTCCGTGTTTCTTCAGGCAAGACGCCAGTGCATCTGCGGCGTTACTCCCAAGAAGACTTGGCTGCAGGTCCAAGTCATGCTTCACGAAATCGGGCAAATCATAGAAAGCCATGAACTTGTAAAGCCCTCGCCTGGACAAGCCTACCGCCTCCGCAAGTCGTGTACGGTTCGGGAACTCCTTTTCCGAACGTTGAATAGACAAGGCGATCTCGTAGTCGGAAAGGTCGTCTCGGCCGATGTTTTCGACCAAGGCCAACACAATCATGTCCGCGTCGCTGCAGTCGACGACGACAGCCTTGATGTTCTCGAGCCCCAACATCTTATGTGCACGCCACCGGCGCTCACCGGCCACAAGTTGGAAACCTGGCTCAACGCGACGTACTACGATAGGCTGCAGTAACCCAACCTCGCGAATCGATTCAGCAAGCTCTGTCAGCTTGAGTTCATTGAAGGTGCGCCGCGGCTGCCAGGGGTTGGGAACAATATCCGCAACCGGCAGTTCCGAAGGCAACCCCGTCGCCTCTAACTCTTGAACCCTCAATTGCGCGGCAGCCAATGCGCCCGCCATACCTGGCGCTGTCTCAGTCCGATTTGCTCGACGAGTGGCATCCGGCTTACGGTCCGCCGTTGAGCGGATGTTCGCCGTCTTGGCGAGCATTTGTTCGCGAATGTTGCTCATTGTGCAGGCCTCCACTGTTTCACAAACATGTCGTCAACCCAACGGCAGTAATCCACCAGCGGCTGCCGAACACGCTGAAGCGACTTGGCTTGGCTGTGTGAGCTGCTGATGTCAAACACCGTGGTAAATGCCAGTGCGCCGGAGCTCATCACTGAGCTGGCAGGCACTTCAAAAGGGGCGAGCCAATGCCGATATGCACCTTGAGCCCAAGTTCGCACCACAGGAGCTGCCGATGTGGGCCCATAGTTAACTCGCGTCAAGAGCACTGACACGAAGTCGTACTTCTTATCGGCTTCGAATCTCATGAATGACTTTGCGACATCCGAAAAGAGTCGCCAGAACGACAAGGAGCTAAAGAAGTCCAGGTTTTCCGGCACCATGGGCATGACCATGGCATCGGCCGCCATCAATGCGTTCAAGTTGAGGTAGGACAGCGACGGCGAAGTATCCAGAATAATGTAGTCATACTTCTTTCGCAGTGGCTGGAGACCATCACGGAGTACCTGCCAGAATTTGAATCCTGGCACCTTCATCTGCATAGCAGGGAGGTGGTACTCCGCACCCACTAGTTCCGTGTGAGCCGGAATAACGTCCAGGCCATCCCAGTATGTCGATTGCAACTTCGCTTCCAAGCCACCTTCGACATCCTGGTTGTAAATGAAAGGCAGAATTGAGTCATCGGCGAATACCTCCTTCTCCGCGTACAAGCCGCACAACTCAGAAAGGGACGCCTGGGGGTCCAAATCGACGACCAGCACCTTACGGCCACGCAAGCTAAGGCCTTGCGCTAAGCACATAGTCGTAGTCGTTTTTGCGGACCCACCCTTCAATTGCGAAGTGATAATAATCTTGCCTTCGAAATCGCTAGGTCCAGCAACCAGCGGGGTCTGGTAGATGTCCGATACTTGTTGGACCCAATTTCTTGCCTCAGCCAAAGTAAACGTTCGGCCGCGACCAACGGTCTGCCCTTCAGGCAGCACACCGTCGCTATTCTTCGCCATGTGCAAGACCTGCTGACGGCTCAAACCACACAGCTCTGCAATTTCTGAAGTACTAAACATCGGTGCCGTCTTACGTGGCCGCGGCGCAAGAATCTGGTCACGTAACTCGACTGCGTAGTCGGTCACCACATCTGCAAAATCGCTAATCTCAGCTAGGGTGACCGTCGGGTCTATGGGCATCGGTTGACTGATATTCGCCATCGCAGCTCTTTTTCCGAAATTTGGACAAGCGCAGAATACAGCAATTGAGCAAACGCGTCCGCATATTTTGTGTAATCCGCGACACAGCGAAATCACTAAAGTTTACGAAACTAAGCTACAAGCCTTTGATTTACAACGTTTTCGGAAGATATGGGAAGAGGTGGCGCAAACGACTCAAAGAACTTTTGGAAGTCGCCAAGGAGCCATAAAAGGTGAGAGCCAAGTCCTCTCACCTCTCACCTTAGCCGTGTTCTTTGGTACAAAATCTCTCACCCAATCCCGCATCCATCGCCAGCGATGTGCTGTTCGATCCACACTTCAAAGCTCAAGATGAAACCTAAGGTGAGAGTTTTTGTAAGCCACGCGACGCCTACGCACAGCATCAACAGAACTCCGAACAAAATCTCTCACCCGATCGACTGGTCCGCAGAGTTAGAAGCCACTTCCTAGAACCAGGGGGCTGTAAAAGTGAGAGATTTTGTGCTCTGCCAAGCCAATCAAGAAGCCTACGCGCGCTGAGGTGGCCACAAGCAGACCACCAGCGAACTCTCAAAACGAGCCTAGGTACAAAATCTCTCACCTTTTGAAGGCTTCATCGCTGTTCAAAAACTCAAGTGCGATCGCAGGTTACAAAATCTCTCACCTTCGGATAACACCTTGACTTCAGCGCCCGAACAGCTGCGGCACAAAATCTCTCACCTTCAATGGATCTCGCGTGGGACTCAGTCACCTGCAGCTCCCACCCATGGCGACCGAATTTTGACTGGCGTCTGTTTGTTTGTTTGTTTGTGTTGTAAACAAAGAAAAACCAACAAACCTACAAACAGAGCAGGGTGATCCTCATAAAAATCAAAAACTTATCAGCCAAAAGTGAGGGATACGCCTACCGCAAGGTGAGAAACTTTGTTCCCTCAGGTGGTAGTTGTATACGTCTAAAGGGAGAGATCGCGGAGCCGAAGGTGAGAAAAGAGACCAGATAGGTAGTTCAGGTGAGAGATTTTGATTCACTCCTGTGGACATCTCTCGTATACGCTTGTTTTATAAAAGCAATTTCAACCAGCCGACGATCGTGAGGTGAGAGATTGTGTACCAAGGTGAGAGATCATGTACCTCGGCCGACAC
The DNA here is from genome assembly GCF_058787575.1 of Cupriavidus sp. FW305-3-2-15-C-LB2. Lineage (NCBI taxonomy): Bacteria > Pseudomonadati > Pseudomonadota > Betaproteobacteria > Burkholderiales > Burkholderiaceae > Cupriavidus > Cupriavidus sp. FW305-3-2-15-C-LB2. The sequence goes on along the minus strand of NZ_JBYSZW010000003.1, from coordinate 32,635 downwards.
GAGGCACCTATTCCAGGTGAGATGAGTCCACATTGACATCTCACCATCACCTGACTAAAGTCTCGTGCAATTCATAACGTAAACAAGCTGCCCTCTCAGGAATCCCGGCATGGCAAGCAGCGTAGCAAAGCGGGTGACACCACTACAGTACGCGCTCGACTTATTCGTCGAGATGGCGCCCGCACAGACAGCCATACATGAGGTCGCCACCGACAAGGATATTGGCTACCACAAAAACAAGGTCTTCGCTCGCATTGTCGGACTGGGGATGTCCGCTCGCCGGTTTGTCGACGCTGCGTACTTTATCGTGGCGCAGGAACCCGAGGTCAAGGAAGGCTACGAAGTCTCGCTAAGCTTTTTCAAATGGCTGATGCGCTATGACAGCAAGAACAGGAAACACTTTTCGAGCGTTATTCGCAGCGTGAAGTCGTCGATGCTCGAAGTGACCAGCGCACCCGTTGTGTCGGTGGACGCGAGCGGCCGTCTCCTTGAAAGCCCCGGTGCGGCACATGACGGCGACGAGACTGACAGCGATGCCCGCAATCCTGATGTCGATACCGTGCGGGTCTCAGACGAAGAGGGCGACTGGCTCGAATTGATCGGTCGGGTCAGTGTGAGGGACGGACGGATTCGATTCCGTGTCCCTGTAGAGCTTCAACGGCTCATCAAAGACCCGGAGAATTCGTATTGGACGAGCCTTCTGGTCACGTCGAAGTTCACGCTCATCTACGCTCGCGCCATCTATGACCACATCCTGCCCAACGTATCGGACGAGCGGACGGACTGGTTGCCCCTCGATGTTGTGCGGAATCTACCGGGCAAGTCATGGGCCAATAACGCGGAGTTCAAGTACTTCAAGCGTGACTACCTTGACAAAGCAGTAAGCCAAATCAACGAGCTTTCCGACATTGAACTGTCCTATGAGACCCGTGCGGGGACACCCCGGTCTAGGAAGAAAGACCAGATTCGTTTCCAGATGAAGCGAAAGGATGCCGCCCTGGCGTCCAAAGCGGCCATGCTTAATTCGGTGGCGCTCTTCCAGGCATTGGAGAAGGAGTTTGCACTGACTGACTCTCAGTTCGAGCGAATCGCGGATAACCGCAGCGTCTGGACGGATGAGAGGATTCAGCAGGCTATCGAATACGTTCGATGGCGTATCCGTTCCGGTGACAAGGTCAAGCGAGCATCAGGCTATTTGTTGGATGCAATCGCAAACGACTATCGCGTTTCCGAAGCAGACAAGGAAGTTGAGAGAGTTCAAGCCAAGCTCGCAGACAAGGCTAAGGAGGAAGTCGAATCGAAGTCTGCTGCGCAGACCGCGGTCGCGGCGAGCGTTGCAGCGGCAGACGCCGCCGCAGAGCGTCGCAGGCTGGAGGAAGTCCGCGCGGCTCGAGACTATTTTGAGAGCGCCGAGATGACGACCCGTGAAGACCTAGTCCGTAAGTTCGTCACGACGAAGACGATTGGGACGCGAACGATCGAGCGTCAAGGTCTCAAACCTGCGGACATAAACGCAAAGAACATTATGGAGCGACCAAATATTGCCACTTCATTCTGTTCATTTGTGGCCGGTGAGCTGAGGAAGGCTGCCCGCAGCCGTGCGAATAGTCAGGACAACGTTCTTTAGTGACGGAAAGCCGGCCTAACGCCGCGCAGCGTGGACCGCGCTCACCGGCATCAAGCGGTATCGCGTGACAAATTAGGCCACGGCGGCGTCCGCTCTATTGCGGGCCGGCCCCCACCAACCTCGGCTGCACGCATACAATCGCCGCACCTGGAAGTGCAGGTGCGCAATACTCAGGGCCGGACGCCGTGCTGGTTGCAGGCAGCGGACTCATAATCCGCCTCCGAGAGGACACCGTGGGTTCAAATCCCACCCGGCCCACCAAATGCGCAACGCCGATGCCCTCATTAAGCAGGCCGACTGAACATGTTGGAAGGAGGTCTGCCACCGAGGATGCCGCGAACTTGCTCAATAGCGGCCTGTGCCATGGCCGACGATGACCGTTTCGCTGACGACGGCTGGGCTAGGGCACGCGAGAGCCCAGTCGCAGCTCTGTCCATCTCGATCAGCCAGGCACGCGCTTGCTCATGCCCTAATGAATTACGGCGACCGTTGGCCTCGGTGATCACAATCGACGCCGAGTCGACCTCATAGATCCGACCGTCGGGTGCAGACACCCGTCGCCCACGGTATCGCTCAATGAGTTGGGCAACCTCCAGCCGGTCTTGTGCCGCCTGCGCGGCGGTTGCGCGCCTCTCGTCTTCTTGGGCCTTCCGAGTTTGGACGACATGCCTATAGTCTATGGGCCTTCCGAGGAGAGACTTGAGGTAGGCGAACAGCTCTCGTCCCCGGAGTGGACCAAGAAAGTGACCCGCTGCCGAAACAACGTCCGACAGTCGGTGGCCGGCCTCCCTCGCGAGCCGCATCAAAAGGAAGAGGGCGGACGTCGTCAGCTCTTGGTCACGCACGAGAGGCGCTAGATCAATGGGCACGGCCCGATCATCAATTTGCACAAACTCTCTCGGCCCCGAATGTTTCTTCGTAGAAGACTGGTTGGGGTTGTTTACGCCACTCACCGGTGCGAGACATGCGGAGCTGGACCGCGACTCATCGGAGCCCGTTCGAGGTTCTGGGTGCCCAAGCTCCCGGCTAGCGATCCCGATGCACTGTAGCAACTTTGCGGTGAACCCGATGCGCCCGACAACCTCGAGTTGCGTCCTCGTGCGTTGCTGCCTTTCACGCTCAATAAGCCCGGCGTCTTCAAGTGCGCCAAGCGCCCGATAGACAGTGGCCTCGCTAATCGCGAGGTGCTGCGCAATCGTTGCCTTCTTTATGAAGGCGAGCGAGGTGGGATCCTTCTGGTTCAGGGCGAAGCGGATGAGCGTTGCCAAGACTTGGCGATTGGTGATGTGCAAAGCGCGGAGCCCATCGGACTCGTAGACCAACGCGATCGCTCTGAGAATCCGCTCCGGCAGCCGGCCGGCATCGCACCTGGCTGGCTTGGCTTGCGAACCGTGGCTTTCGACAGGGGCCGGAGAGTGCGGCGCACCGCCACACGTTGTTGTTCTTCGGGCAATAGGAAGCCCGTCGAAGCGATATCTCATCTTCTTCGATCAATGCGCAAACTTGTGGGGAGCATTGACAACGAAGGGTGGGCTTCATAAACTCAGACTGTCTTGTTGTTGGACGAGTCAAGAGGGTTTTGAAGCCCGCTACGCCTTTTGTCAATGCCGATTAAAAGCCTGGAGCATGCGGACTCCAGGCTTTTTTCGCTTATGAGGATGCCTACGGGCTCAACAACCCCTCCTTGAAATCCGAGTGCCACCGCTACGCACAAAAATGAAGTGCCGGACGGCTATGGCACGCGCGATGGCAGGGAGCTCGCAACCATCAGACGCCACGAACGATCGGTTGCTTAATAAATCAAGTTAGCCCGGCTTCAACAACGAACCGGGACGTGGGGTTCTTCTTTGCCGTAGAAATCTGCAGCCAGTCGCGGGCGCGCGTGAGGGCAACGTAGAAAAGTCGCCGCTCCTCACTCTCCGGACTGGCTTCGTCCGGAACGATGGTTTCCTCGGCCCGGATCACAACAACAGCCGACCATTCGCGCCCCTTGGAGGCATGCATGGTCGTCAGCACCAAGGCGTCGTCGGCCGGCTCGTTATTCTTTTGGCGCAGAAACAGCACGCGTTCCGAGAATGGACCGTTCAGCCGCGTCAGGACGTCATATGCGGTATTGATAGCGCGCTTGCCCGGCTCGTCCGCCACAAACTTGAGCATCCATTCGCGCACGCCATCGAGAACGAGGGAAAGGAACTCGCGTTCACAGAGCGCTTGCCATTCCGCCAGCTTCTTCAGGAAATCGCGATACTTGTCGACTGTTGGTTCTGCGATCCCGGCCTGCACCAGGTCCTTTTTTCGCGGAATCGATCCCTCCGGCTTCGCCGTAGTCTGCGTGTGTAGCAGCTGCAGCTCATGCGAGCTGATTCCGGCGAAACCTAGCAGGGCATCGATGCCAGAGCTCTTGGACTTCTGAATCAGTTCCAGCAGGTCCCCCATCAACGCTGCCTCCGGGCGATCGAGGATAGAGCGGCCGGTTGCCCGGTAGTACTTGATACCGTGCGAGCGGCAGACGGCCTCCAATGGATCGAGAATGCGGTTCGTCCGCGCCAGCACGGCCGCCGTTTTGCCAGCCCGCAAAACCGGTGTCAGCGCCTCAACGGCTGAAACGGCTTCCTTGTACTCGTCCTCAAATCGCTTGAACTCGATAGCGCCGCCAGGCCCGCGATGGGCTACCAGCTCCTTCAGGATACGGTCCTTGTTGTTTCGAATGACACGATCCGCGATGTCCAGGATCTCAGTGTGTGAGCGGTAGTTCTTCCCGAGGATGACGGACCGTGCGTCGAACTCTTTGATGAATACCTCCATGCCCCGAAATCCGAGCGCACTTCGAAATCCGTAGATCGATTGATCATCGTCCCCGACCACCGTCACTATCGAACCGGCCTCCGCGTGCAGCGCCGTCCAGCGTGATTGCAAGCTGTCGCAATCCTGGTACTCATCGACCAGCAGGTACGTCATACGGTAGGGCGCAATGGTTCCGCTTTGCATCCCAGCTACAGCCAACCGCAGCATGTCCTGAAAGTCGATCTTGCCGTTCCGGGCCAGGGCGCTCTGATAGGCCTCATACAATTGAGCCTCCACAGTTCCTGAAGGCGGGTCGGCCAGTTGCATCTTGGCGCGCTCAATCGCAGCGATCGCATCCTCGACCTTCCCATCAAATCCCCCTTCCTGCAGGATCTGCCCGACGATAGCGAATCGAACGCCGTCGTGGACGATATCGGTGAGCTTGCCGGTTCCCTTCCCGAGTTGCTTATAGGCCAGCGAATGGAAGGTGCCCGCGAGCAGTCGCTTCTTGGCATCGGCCCCGGCTAGCGCCAGGATACGGTCACGCAATTCGACCGCAGCGTCCTTGCTGAACGTTACCGCGCCCACCGTCACGTCTGGGTTGGCGAGCAGCACGGCTGCCTTCGCCGCAATCGTCGCCGTCTTTCCGGCGCCTGGCACGGCCACGGCGACGCAGTGCTGACGCAGGTCGACCACCTCGCGCTGGGCGGGGTTCAGTCCTTCCAATACCTTTTCGAGCGACATGGCGATCGCAGTGTGGCAGTAAGTGGCACTTGGTGCCGGTTCAAAACAGCAAGTACCCCGAAGTGGTACCTCGGGGCAGATGTCGACGTCTGTTGATACGTTCGAAAGTGAGATCATGTCTCACGTGGTCCCACTAGCCATCACCAAGTGGCACTGCGTCCCACAGAGTGCCAATCCTCTTACTTCTAAACGGAGGGTAGAAACTAGGGCTTGGTGGGACTTGGTGTGACTGAGCGGGACCGTGCAGGCGGACAGTCAGACGCCGCGAACGGTGGTCATCAGCTTCAGGTGTGTCGTATAGCAGCGGAGGCCGAGCGGCTGGAACTTTCGCAGGAACCTCGTGACCTCGTCATTGACGTCCGTCATGTCGCGGATCCCGTTCCAGACCATGAAATCGAACTGGTCCATGGTTTGGTCGAACTTGATGAGGACCTGAAGCGCTCGGACGGCAAAGCGAGAGTAGGCCTGGACCTCCAGCTCGACGGACGGCCGCGTAATCGTCGGTTCGAAAACGATGTCGTCCTTGGCCCGCATCTCCTGCTCGCGTTGCTGGCGGTAGGCGGTTGCGACGCGCAGCTGCTCGTCGACATAGTCCTCGAGCTTTGCCAACTCACGCTCCAGGAACGTTTCGATGGTCGATAATTCGCTGCGCGAGAAGGTCGACTGACCGAAGCGCTGCAGGTTGAGCGACATGCGGTTCATGTACGGCCACCATTGCTCGAACAGCGGCCGCAGTCGGGTGTGATTCAACTTCAGTCCGACGGCCACGACAGCCGCGCCAGCGAGCTCGCGCTCGAGAATTTGACGACCCAGTTCGCGACGCCGGCGAACGATGGCTTGGCGGTCTGCCGGCGAGAGTTCGCGGAACAGCTTGCGGGTGCGCTCGACCTCTGCCTTCTTCTTCTCCAGGTCAGCCGTTGAAATGATGCCTTCCTTCCGCAGGGCGTCGGCAGACGCCTCCATCTCAAGCAGCTCCGACTCGACGTCATCGGGCCGATCCGCGGTGCCGGCAACGTCGACCGCAACAGCGGCCAGTGGCTGATCAAGCAGTTCGCTGACCGTAGCGGGCAGCTCGGCAGGGATTAGATCGGTAGTGGTCATAATTTCTCCTTGGATGGCCAGCCACTTGGCCTTTGGCATTCAGAAAGATGGTGTCGACTACTTGCCGACATGAAATGACGCCGCAAGGCGCCAGCTGAGCAAGCCGACCAGGCAGACGCCTAAGGTCCACCAGTAGGCCAGCAGGGAAATCGGAAGCAGCAGGGCGGATGCACCGAAGCCGAAGCACAGCAGCAAGCCATGTGCGGCGACATGGAACGTCACCGGGTTCGCGAACCCAGCGCCGGCGGCTCGGATCCTTCTCGACACGGCGCCGTCGTTGAGCAGCGCAGCAAGCAGCACCATGCCGCCAAACAGCCAGTAATGCGCAACCGCCGACCGATAGACCGCTCGATAGATGGTCAACCAGAAGTGCCGCATCCAACCACGCCCAAATTCGGATGCGCCGGCATCGGGTAGCGCCGTGTTCGCATCCGAGCCGGAGAACGATGCGCGCAACGCACCAGACCGGACAAACCATCGATCAAAGCGGTCGTTAGCCAACATCGTTGCCTTGTCCGCCTTGGGCTGTCCGAGCACATGTTCAACCGAACCCTGTTCCGCTTCACTCACTTCGAATACGGCATCGTCCTGTATGAACGGAGCGATGGCACATATCATCAGCGGCGCGGCTAGCATCCACATCCGAACATGGGAGACGAATCGACTGTTGGCCATGGCTCAGATCCAGTGCAGAGCGAGCAGAACAGGCAGCGCAGGGATCGCAGCGAGCGCGCCCCAGAACAATGCCGGCTTACGCGCCGCAATGCCAATCAGCGCGAAGCACGGGGCCGCGTTGCCGAGCAGGAATGCGCTTGGTATCGGGGTATCCGCATTCCCTGCGGAAATCCACGCCTGCATTTCGAACGCGAGTGCCTCGTCGACGCGAAAGAGCCGTGCGGCGATCCGCGGCTGGGTCTTGCGCAGCGAAGCGAGCGATTGCCTCGCCTTAGTATGCAAAGTCTCGAGCGACATCGTAGTTCTCGAAGTAGCGGGTAAAGCTGTACCCGGTCAGCACGCGTGCGGCCAACTGGAATGCTGCGCATCGCTGCGTCACATTCCCGGGAACTGGTTCGTCTACCACCTGGCAGACGTAGCCGATGGGCTGGCGTTGCTCGAAAGAGGGGATCGACTCGTGATAGGGATACCAAACGTTGTACTTCTCGCCCTTGAATGCGGCGTAGCGCTTGGCGTAGAGATCGTGGGCACGGCCGAACAGACCTTTCATGAAGGCCGCGTTGGCGTCACCATGCTTTCGAGCGGCGCGCCAGGCGGCGATAGCGTCTGTTAGCATCTCCTTGACCAACGGGTCTTCACGCACGCGGAAGTTCACGCCGATGTATTCGACTACCCGCGTGCATACGTCGTCCAGGTCTGGCGAGACGATGAAAACGGGCGAGAGCTTCGCGGAGAGTTTGTATTCCTTGGCGATTTGTCGGAACAGGCTGGTGCGCATTGACCTTTTAACCTTGGATAATTGGAATTCGACCCTGGTAGACGGAGCCACCGGAGATACGCAGGAAGTACTGCAGGTTGGGCAACTGCATGATCAACTCATGCGGAATCAATGGCGCTTTCTCAAGCTGGGTCGAACGTGACACGGAACCGCTGAACTCCCCGACATGCGCCTCGGTGCCAGTGCTTGTGCTGCTCGACACCACGACATTCCGGATGGCCGTGGTGCCAGCCTTCTCGCAGAACCACTCGGCCGTGTCGATATCTTCCAATCGTAAGACGAGCTGGTTGTTCAGATTGCCTAAAACCTGCTGCATCTTCGCCACGTTTCCCAGTTTGGCGGTGAAGTCCGAGCGTGTCTGGTAGGCGACGAATGCCTTGAAGCCTGCGCCACGGCCCTTGTTCAGGATCTGCAGCATCTGCTCGTTGATCGCCTCGGCTGCCTCGTCGACGATCAGGACGATCTCTGGAGGCTTCTTGTAGAAGTTGTAAATGGAACCGGCGACGGAAGCGATGTCGGCTAGCAGCATCGACATGACAGCCTGGGCCACCATAGAGTTGGAGAGCGAATCCGCACCGACATAGAGCACCGCCTTCTGCTTGATGACCTTATCGATGTCCCAGATCTCACGGTCATCGTCGAAGTCGTCTGCCTTTGGCGCCAGCATGAGGCCCGTCTCGCCGGTGGCCAGCATCTGGAGCAACGGCAGGGCAGAGGCGATGATGCGGCCGTAGTGGTCCCGATCGTGCTGGAACGTGGCGATGAGGCCATCGATAGCCTCGTGGCCATTCCCCTTGTCGGAGAAGCGCTCGATGTAGAGCCGGGCCATCCCGTCCAAGCGCGTGCCGCCTGGGCGCTGGCCGGCCTGTTGCATGTAGCCCATCACCTCCTCTTCCCAATCCGGCTTGCCGGCTTCAGGGAAGAAGCGCTGCAGGGCCCGATCCAGAAGATTGTTAATGCCGTTCTGGGCGTATTGAAGGATTGACCGCAGGTTCGGCTTGTCGCCGACGTAGAGTTCGCCCTTTACCGCGCGGTCGATGAACAAGAATGCGAACTGGCGGAAGGGTCCTTCCTCCATCAGCTGGGCGATGCGAGTTGGGATTTCCGAGGGTTGAGACCAATTTTCTAACGGGTTCAGGCGGATGGACTGCGAGGGAGCGGCCTGCTTCCAGTAGAGAAATTTGCGCCCAGTGCGCTCACACTCGCGCTTGACACGTGCGACCCACTCGCCGTCATTTTTCGGGTCGATGACGATTAAAACGTCGTTGGGATTGTGGATGACCTGGGTCGAAATGACCTCGTAGGTCCGGGTCTTGCCTGAGCCGGTCGTCCCGCTTACCGATGTATGGCCGGGCATCGCCTTGTAGTGAAAGGGCACCTGGATCTTCTTCGGCTCCATGCCGTGTATCCATGATTTGCCCTGGGGCGAATGGTCGGCAATGCTGCCCGCAGGCGCGAGCAGTTTCTCGACGCGCTCCACTATAGGCTGCGGCAGCCACCGCGGCAAGCCGGGAATATCGCTTGACGGCATGCGAAGGATGTCGTGCGCGATCTGGCAATGCTTCTGTGTCCACTCAAAGCCAGTGCCAAGATACATGGCATCGTCGGTCTTTCGTATGCGAGCGCTCAGCGCGAGGAGCGCCTCGATCGGAAGGACCGCAAGCCACTTGGTGGAGATGGCCAGCCGAAACTTCAGCGCGCGCCAAACCTGTGTAGACCGGAACAGCAGCATGCCAACGCAGAACAGGGAAAAATACCCGGCGCTCGGCATATCGCTTAGCAACATCAAAGCTGCGGCAAGAAGCCACCCGATCGCGGCCCGGAATTCATAAATGGGCCGAAAGTGATTGATGTAGTGGTGCATCACTCGCTGCTCTCTGGGGATTGCGGAGGGGACGCAATGAGGTTCGCCACCTTGTCAACCAGAAGGATGTCTTGGCCGACGATCTTGTAGAGCAGCTGGAACTTGCGAAGGTTGTCGATGAGCGTCTCGGACGCGATGCCGTAATTGCCGAGCATGCGCTTGCTAATTGCCAGCTTGTTATCGACCCACGATACTTTCACCTTTCCCGCTGACACGTCCTGTGCTAGCGCCCTGAAGAACTCGCGCATCAGGTTGGACGCACCCTCCAAGGCTTCCTTGAAGGGGTCGGCAGCCTGATCGGGGCGCAGCGACTTGGTGCCGTCGAGTTGTACGATGCTTCGCGCTACCTCGCGTTGCGTGCCTTCGGCTGTCTCGGCTTGAGACTGGGCTTCGCCAGTTCCAGGGCCTGCTTCCTTCTCCATCTGCGACACCACCACGGTGCTCGCGTTCTCCGGGCCGGGTGTCGAATCGGCTTGCGCCGGTGCTGGTGGGGCGGGTGCCTTGATCTGGGTCGAATCTACCGCGGCGGCTAGCGCTTCGACACTCGGTGCAGGCGTCCTGTCGGGCGCAAAGGCGGCGCGGCGGGCTTTGATCTCGAACTGTGTCACTGTGTCGATGGCCTGCCGGACAACCTTTTGAAGCAAGGTCTCGAGTCCGGTCGGTCGAGGCTCGGGGTTGATGGCGCCAAAAAGATCAGCGAGGACCTGGCCGTCGAACTGTGCGAGCCGGTCCGCACCAAGAATCTCGCGCGCCAGCAACGCGGTGCGCATGCGCTCCAGTGGGAGCACCGCATCGCGACGGGTGACGCGATACGTGTCATCGCTTAGCCACGGACCGAAAGCTCCATGCACGGCGGGGATCCACTCCGCCCCATCCCTATCCCGAAAGAATTTGAAGTGTCGGCATGACTCATCAAGGCGGGAGCAGCAGGCGGCGAGAAACAGCGCATACAGGTATTGCGGTTCCAACTGCCTGCGCCGTTCGGACGTCTGATTGGCCGCGAACTTTTGTGCGCCAGACAGGCGCATGGCGAAGTAGGCCGCCTCAACCGTTGCCCGGAACGCACCACCGGCCTCGGCGTGCTCGTTGTGGCGCAGCGGCATGCTGGAGAACCACGTCGCACAACGCTCCAGCACATCAAGCCACTTGCTGTTGAAGTCCGCGCCATCCGCTTCGTTGGCGTACTGTCGGATGAGCGCGACGCGGTCTGCCTGGGAGGAAAGGAGATCGGAAGCGGAAAGGTGAATGTGAGGGGTCATCATTTCCCTGCCAACTTCCTGCCGAGGTTCCAGGCTCCGCGCCCAAACATCTTCATGCCACCGGTGCCACTCACCCCGCCACCAGTTCCGAAGAGAGATCCGGCGATCTTCGGAATCTCCAGCGCGACAAAGCCCAATAGGATGGCAATACTGAGTGCGTAGCTTGCAGCAAGAAGCGTGTCCGTGCCGATGTTGCCAACGTCTGAGACGATGCTGAGCAGTGTGGCGCTCACCAGCTGAGAGATGATGGCGGCGACCACCATATACATCGATCCTGTAACCATGTAGTCCAGCCACGCTGTGAAGTATTTTCGGGAGACGTCCGCCATGCCAAATGCGACGGCTAGTGGGCCCACCACGATGCCTACGGCTACCTGCAGGTGACCCACCAGAATGAACCACGAGTAGATCAAGGCCGCAATCAGCACCGCAATGAATGCCAAGCCGAACAGAATCGCTGAGACGACGGCATCAATCAGTTTGAGTGGGTTGGCGAACCCCGCGAGTAGTGTCCTCAGCACGGAGTCGTAGAAGCTACCTCCGGTCCTTGCCAACGAGATTGGGACGTTGTAGATGTCTACCCCCCCGTTGATAGCTTGGGCGAGATCGTTGAACCAAACAAACAGCCCGGGCGCAAAGCTGGTGTAGCTGGCGTAGAGAGACGCGAAGATGCCAACTACCAGAAAGGTCTCAAAGAGATCCGTCCACGCGGATACTGCGTCGCTCGTTGCCGCGAATCGTAGGCCGGCGAAGACGAGGGTGATTACCCCGAGTCCGAATGCGATCTTGTTGGCGTCAGGTCGCGTCCGCTCGCTGAGCCAAACTGCAGCCTGGATGAGCCCGCTTCGCAGGCCGTTCATCTTGTCCAGCGCCTTCTTGATGCCTTGACCGACCTCACCAGGTGCGCCAGCACTTGCAGCCGTGGCGCTATCCCCACTGCTGATCGCTTCCTGCGCGACGGCAACGCAGGAAAAGAGGGTGAGGAAGCTGAAGACGAGCGCGGTGAGCATCGCACAGAGGCTGTGTCGGATCAGCGAGGCGTGGCTCATTTCAGGTTCAGGATGCGCTGACGTTGCTGTTCGCGTTCTGCCTGCAGCCGGCGCGCGACGTCTACCGACTCGGCCTCGACGGCCAGTGCCTTTTGATCCTTGTCGGCGTCTGACTGCGTCTTGGCGCTCATGATCTGCAGCAGATCGGAGTTCTGGTTTGCGAGGACATCCAGCATCTCATTCGTCGCTTCGGCAGCAGCTTGTGCCGTTCCAGTCAGCTTCATTTCCTTCTGGATCTTCTGGCGTCGCTTCGCCTGGGTCTGCACGTTCTTGACGACGCTGTTGCCCAGGTTGAACAGGTTCTTCGCGGTCTTGTCGCCGTTGGTGAGAAGCGTGCGCTGATCTTCAAGCCACTGACCGCTGGATTTGCCGGATGCGGCCACCATGCTCTGAACCTTGCTCAGGTAGTCGGCATTCTCGGAAACCGTGCCATAGAGATCCTTCAGCGTCACGCCGTAGACGTCGTATTTGCCGATGTCGTCCTTGATGGCGTCCAGCTGTTCAGCCAGGTGCACGGGGTCCATGCCGGTGGCCTGCAGCAGCTGGTTGGCCATCATCCGGTATTGATAGGCAATGTTTGTGTTCTCGTAGATCTCCGTTTTCAGCGATTGCAGGGCGGTCCGCGTCGTCTGGACCAGATTGGCCACATCGATAACGGGAAGCCCGCTGGCGTGGGCCACCGACGAAACAAGAAGGGATGCCGCGACCGCGGCCTTGATGAACCACTTGTTCACTGGAACTTTCCTTAGACGGATCGCGCGAGCATTTCGCGCACGTAGCTTTGCTGCCAGTCGGGTGCACCCGACGCGTAATGACGATCAAGAATCGATTGCGCGACACCATCCGAGCGCAACATCGCCACCATCTCGTCGGAGAACGGGCTTTGCAGCATCCGGGTCTGGGAGCGCGTGATCCACAGATAGTCGCGATTCGGTACTGCATCGTTGACCATCTGGATCTGGTCATCGGTCAGGCCGAACTTCTCCTTGTAAAGGTCCTTGCTGGTGTTCGCCTGGCTGTTCGGTAGGTAGATGAAGTTGCCGACGTTCTCTTTCAGGATCTCGAAGTCGGCAACCCGGGCCAGTTGTTTGAGCGATTGCGTCGCACCCCAGAGCGCCGCATTGAGCTTGCGGATGGTCACGATCCACATTTCGAACCGCTCGTAGAACCGTTTGTTGGTGAAGAAGAAGCCCAGCTCTTCCACCTCGATGATCGTGTATCGCGTGCCGAGGCTCTGGCTGATGCGATAAAACGCATAGTCCATGAACAGCGCGCCCGCCCGCGGATAGTTCAGGAACAGATCCCCCATCTCGATGGACAGGTTGTCGCTGATCTCGAACGCGTCTTCGGCATGGTCGAAGAAATGCCCGTACTGTCCGCCTTGCAGCCAGATTTGCAGACGTTCCCGCAAGCTGTCGTGCAGCAGCGTTGCGAGCCGGCCCAGGGTCCAGCTCTCTCGCCCATATCCGGCAAGGATTTTCACTGCCTCGAAGATATCCTGGCGTTGCTGGGGTGAAAGCGTGAAGGAGTCGTCCTCAATGGCCAGCGTCACCCACTCGGAGACGTAGGTGAAGTTCATAGGATCGGCCAACAACGACAGCGGATTGACCCGAGTCGCCGCTTCGAACTTGCCGGTGATGTCGATGAACTTCCCGCCACTCAGGAGCGCCGTGATGCGAGTGGATCTGTCCTTGTCGAATCGGATGCGGCGAGCTTCGTGCCTGCCAGCCTGGGAAACCAGGAAGTTCAGGAACACGGACTTACCCGCACCGATTGGGCCAATGACGATCAGGTGGGCATTTCCACCGGGCTGGTGCAGGTCGACACGCTGCGCGGTGCGATGGCGGGTGGGCAGGCAGGTCAGCGGTGGCACTTCCTTGCCTGCCTTGTCCGAGAGCCAGTCGTTGCGCGAGGGGCCGGGCATGACCGATCGGACCGGGGCGAGGTCGGAAACCGCGGGCGTCTCGACGAACTGCAGTCGGCGCTGCTTGTCCCAGCGGCCGGGCAGGGTAGAGTTCCAGGCGGCCATCAGATTGGCTTTCTCGCGGATTGCCCCGAAGCCAGCGTTGGTGAGCGCCCCAACCACCTCGCTGACCGAGTCCTCGACGGCCGCCTCGGAATCACCGTAGACGATGATGGAGATGTTGGCAAAGCCGTGCTGCGTGTTCTTGGCCGTTAGCCGCTGGAGCGCTTTGCCAGCTTCCTTGGCCAGTTCCTCGCGGCCCTCGTCGTTCTCGGCCTCTTCCTTGGCGAAGTACTGCTTCAGGATGGAGCGGATGTTGAGCGCTGCCATCTTGTAGAAGCGCCTCACCTTTTCGATGTAGGCCGCAGCGCGAGCCGTGTCGAGGAATCGATACATGATGCAGACATCGAGCTCGGCGTCGAGCTGCATCAGGCTGTCCAGTGCCGCTTCCTGAAAGCTCATCCATTCCTTAACGGCGACGATTGCCGCGTACCGCTTGCCATGGGCGGACTCGAACAACAGGCGCTCGGCGCCGACGGTCACTTCGGATTCGGTCAGGTGGGTGTCGAGCAGCGTCACCGGGTAGCGAATGCGCCTCGGCGGAACGCTCGGATTGGCAGCCTGGTGCAGGGCGGCGTAGCTTTCCTGCATGACAAGGCGGCGCGTGCGCAGACGCGGCACGCCGCCGGTGAAGGCGTCGAGCATCGACTCGAAGCGACGCGCATCGGTCGAGATCTTCTCCAGATCAAAGGCAAAGGCGCTGCGCGCGAAGAGCGTGTCCTTCGTCGCCTCGAAGATCGCCGCGTAGATGGACTTGCCACCGACCGTCATGTGGAAACCGGCCTTGTCGAAGAACTTCGCGATGCCGCTCTCCGGCGTGTAAGCGAGTGCCAGCGAGTGGGCATTGTGGAAGTACTTGCCGGTCGTCATGTGCGCCCGGTTAAGGGCGTCCAGACGCTCGTCGGCCTGCGAGGCGAACTCTCCTTCAACGTAGTCGCGAGCGCGCCGATGGCTGATCTTCCACCACGCGGTAATCCGGTTGTCGAACGTACGGCATGCCTGGTCCAGCTGATTGCGCGCAGACGTGATGTCATTGCTGTCGGGGCTGTCGGCGTCCACACCCTGAAACGCGTAGGAAGCGAGTAGCGACCCATCCTTGTTGAGGACGAGTTCCGGCGTAATCGATGTCAGCCACGGCACCAACTCATAGAGGGGACGGCGCTTTAACTTCAGCATGGCAGGTCGCTGTCAAAGCCGTAGGGACGGCGAAAGAGGGTATGCAGCTTGCCGTGCCACGGGGTGGACTCGTACAGATCGCCGTAATGGTTATAGACGTTCAGAATTTGGTTCCACCATGGATCCCGGGTCGTGAGCCAGCGCAAGAGCGCATGAAACGCCATGCCCATCAGCACCACCGCGACGGGGATCTTCCAGCCGCTGCGGAACGTCACGTACACCAGCAGAGCGACCACCGTGCCGTTGGCGATGGCCAGTCCGCGCACGGCCCCGCCGATTTGGCGAGGGCGGGATAGCCCAATGCTGACGTGGTGTTCGCGCATATCAGAATCCGGAGCACTGGGCAGCAACGCCGAGCGTCTTCATGATCGCCGGGGCTGCAGCGGCAAGACCGATACCGATACAGATCACCGAGACGAACTTCATGATGGTCGACTCGGAGTTGGCGATACCGATAGCGCCCAGGACGATCAGGATCAGACCGGCGACAAAGAGGTACTTCGTGTTGATGAACGTGGCGATGCCGCAGATGAATTCGCCGAGGTTGCCGAGGAACCCGTAGTCGGCCGCGACGGCGGATGTGGCCACGCTCAGCATGCCGACCAGGACCAGCATCGACGGGGCGTACTTGCGCGCCGTCTTGGCGGCACATTGAACAAACGGGGAAGACATTGGAGAGACTCCTTGGTTTAGAAAACGCGTTCGATGTCGTAGTCGTTGTTGCGGAAGCCCTTGATCTCGATGATTTCCGAGACGTGCCGCATTTCGCCGGTGCGGCGCATATGCACCACGTAGTTAAAGCACTCAGCGATGAGCTTGCGCATGTCATCCAGTTCCCAACGAGAGCCTGGCGGGATGCCAAGCATCGCCAGGCTTTCCATGCGGGAGAGGGCCGAGCGGGCGTTGTTCGCGTGTAGCGACGCCATGCCGCCGTCGTGACCCGTGTTCAGCGCTTGCAGCAGGTCGAACGCCTCCCCGCCGCGGACTTCGCCAACGAGGATGCGGTCGGGGCGGAATCGCAGGGCGAGCGCGACCAGCTGTTGGGTGGTCACGTTCTTGTCGGTGTTGGAGAGCAGGCGGACCGTATTGGGTACCCGCGTTTTGAGTTCCATCGTGTCCTCGATGGTCAGGACACGCTCGCCGTCGGGAATGTTCTCGACCAGTGCGTTCAAGAATGTGGTCTTGCCGGAAGATGTGCCGCCGGCGACTAGGATGTTCTTCCGCTGCAGGACAAGCTCAATGAGGGCATCCTTGAGCGCTTCATCTTCGACAGAGCCCGTGAATATGGGCTGATCGGTGTGTTTGCTGCAGGCGTGCCGGGACGAGAAGGCCCCCGCCTTCACATAGTCGCTAAGAGAGAGATTGGTCTCGCGGTGCCGGCGGATGCTCAGCGCATGGCCGTCAATGGCTGTGGGCTGCATGACGGCGGCGATCCGAAGCCCTTTGTGGCCCGCATTGATGATGCCTTGTGCGGTGCCCCGCACCGCAGACTTCTGCACCGAGGAAGCCAGGGAGCGAACAGCACCTTCCAACTTTGCGGGCTCGATCCTCACGTCCAATCGCGTCATCTCGCCGCGCCGCTCCACCCAGATGCTGTCGTGCCTGTTGACCATGACCTCGGCCACATCGGACGCATCGATGTAGGCGCGTATTGGCGCGAGCGATTCAAAGAACATCGCGACCGCGCTTTCTTCGAGCTGGCTGAGTTGCAATATGGGGTGGTTGGAGACTGAGGATTCCATGCCCGCTATTGTTGGCGGGCGATGTATCGTGTGGCGCGTTGAAAGATATACGACTTTTGCCAGCTTTCTACGGTTCTTCGGCACGGCTCTGATCTGAGCCAACGCCTTGGTGTGGTGCGAAGAGGAAAGTCTGAGCATGCTCATGCTGTTTTCGCGGAAAGGGATACCAAAACCATCGGCTTTCCGGGTAATCCTCCTTCGGGGCAGTTGGATATAGGGTGCGACGGGAGAGGCAGCATCAAACGACGCCTCTAGCCGGCTCCCAAAGCCCGTCGCAGGATCCAGGCGTCGCTACAGCGTCCGGAGGTCTCTCAAGTGTCCTGCGTGATCTGGCGAGATCGCGGAGATTCTCGGAAAGCCGCGCAAAATCGCATGGCTTTCTGCGACCTGAAGGGGTGACTTCACTGCTTAAATTGGCGGCATCCCAAAGGACTGCCGCAGCATGCGCTTCTTCCGCAAAGATTCCGACAATGCCAAGCCCCTCGCCGTTGCGCCAGGGATGTATGGCAATGAAAGCCCCGAGCAGCTGATCTTCGATCGCACCACAAGAATCTCCGTGGAGCGCAACCATTGGAAGGTCGCAACCCTCGGCCTGGGCTGCATTGCGTTGGCGGCGATCATGACGCGTGAACCGCCGCCTTCGGTCGTGAAGGCTGTAGGCGTGTCGGCGGATGCGAGCGGCAAGCCGATCGTGCGAGAGCTTGAGGCGTTCCAGCCGGAAGGCATTCAGTTGCAATGGGCCCTCAAGGATCTCGTGACGCGCTGGTTCACCATCGAACCGATCCTGACAACCCAGGTCGAGGACTCACGGATGGCGCGCAACCTGCGTTCTGTCCGCGAACAGATGATCGGATCCTCTCGCAAGCAGTTCGAGGATTGGGTGGCAGAGGATGAACCGTTTCGGCAAGTCGGTGCGTCGGCAACCCTTGTCCGCGAAGTCAAGGTAACCAATGTGGCCGTCCTGCCCGACAGTACCGTCGCGGTGGAATTCATTACCACCACGACGGAGGACGGCTACAAGCCGCGCAAGATGCGGTACGCGATGACGTTCCGCTACCAGGTAAAACCGCCGACGAGCGACGCCGTGCTTGGCACGAATCCATTCGGTGTCCATCCCGTTTTCTTCAGCCTCCAGAAATCGCCGGCATGAAGCCGGGTCTACGCTCATGGATATCCGCAAGTCATCCCCGCTGAGTTCCCTGGTTGCCGCCGCTGTGATGGCGCTGACTCTTGCCATACCGGACGCGCACGCCGCCGATAAGCCGGTGCGCCGGGTCGGCGCCAGTGTCGCGGGCCTCGGCATCGGCGACATTAGCGACGCCATGAACCCGGCCAACCCCTTTAACGGCGGCGTAGAGCCGATCGCGCTGCCGGGTGACTCCCGCCTCGTCGTCTTTACCTACAACCGCGACCAGATCTTTCGTGTGCTGAGCGCGCCGCTGAAGATGACCACGATCGAGTTCCCCGAGGACGAGCAGATCGTTGGCGAGCCGGCGTGGGGTGAGAGCGTTCGTTGGGACTACGAAACCGATGGCCTGAACCATCTGTACGTGAAGCCCCAAGCGGCGGGTCTGGTGAATACCCTTTCAGTGAACACCAACAAGCGCAGCTACGAGTTCACGCTCGTATCGTCGCCGTTGGGCGGCATCTTCTACCAGAAAGTGCGCTTTCGTATCCCCACGACGTTTGCGGCCAAGGCCAAGGCGCGTAGTGATGCGAGAGGCGAGCGGGGCGAGGGGAGAGCTGATCTGGAGGGCGTTCGCAATCCGGATGCCCTTGCCGTAGGGCCTGAGCAGCTCAATTTCGAGTATTCCATCTCGGGCAGCGCCAGCTTCAAGCCGGAGGCAGCCTTTGATGATGGCAAGGCGGTGTGGCTGCGGATACCGAAGGGCGCGGACTGGCCGGTGCCGCTGGCCAAGGACGGCAGCGACTATGTGGTCGTGAACTTCATACGCCGTGGCGACTTTCTGGTCGTACAGCGGCTGGCGGAAGCCATCGCCCTGCGCTCCGGGAGCGAGGAGGTCAAGGTCGAGCGCGGTCGCCGGCGCATCCTGGGGCTGTTCTGATGCGCGATCGCACATCGTCCACCGGTGTCTCCGATGTGACGGATGCGCAGGAGCGCACCGTCAAGGGAAAGCTGCCGCGCAACATCGTCATGGCGCTGGGCGTGATCGCCGCCTTGCTGGTGGGCGGGCTCGGCTACTACTTCCAGTCGGTCAGCGAAGAGCAGTCCGATGCCAAGGCCGAGCAGGATCGGGCGGAGCAGCTGCGCCAACGGGCCAGCAGCGGCGACAACGGGCAGACGCTCGAGGCCACGATTCGTGATCAGGCGGCCAAGGCGCGTGCTGAAGCGGAGCGCCAACGCGCACTGGCAGTGAAGCCGGACACAGGCAGCGCGCCAGTGATGACGGCGAAGGATCTTGCCGCCCCGGCCAAAGCTGCAGCATCCGATGCGAAGAAGAACGAAGAAGACGATATCTTCACGGCCTCGATCTTCAAGAAGGGCATGCGCAAGTCCCAACTCGGGCAGGCCAAGGTGCCGGCCGGGCTTGCTGATCTGACCGATCCCGCGCAGATGCGGGCGCTGCAGCAAGCCGCCGTGGCCCGTGCCAGCACTGCCAACGGGGCGCCGGAAGCGCCGGAACTGGCCGTCTCGCCGGACAAGCAGTTTCTCCGCGAAGCAGGTGCCATGACGACCTTGCGCACCGGCTTCGACGGCAAGCTCCCGAAGTGCACGCTGAGCCGAGGCTTCGTCATCCCGGCAACGTTCGCGGGCGGCCTCAATTCGGACAAGCCGGGCGAATTCCGCGCGACCGTCTCGCAGGACGTCTACGACACGGTGAATGGGCGGTGCAAGGTGATCCCAGCCGGCAGCACCCTGGTAGGTGCCTACAGCGCCGAGGTCACGATCGGCCAGGAGCGCATCCTCGCCGCGTTCGTCCGTATGCAGTTGCCCAATGGGAAGACGGTGCCCCTCATGGGTATGCAAGGGGCGGACCCAAACGGGCACTCCGGCATCAGTGGAGACGTCAACAACCATTTCTGGAAGATCTTCAGTGGCGCCCTGGTTATCGGTGTCCTTCAGCAACGCTTTAATGACAGCAACACAGCCACAACCGTGGGACCGTCTGGCCTGACGACGTACGGCAATGCTGCCGGCCAGATTGCAGCGCAAACCGCATCCACCATCCTGAACCGCAACCAGAGCATCCGTCCGACGATCACGACCGAGCCGGGCCAGAAGATGATGGTGCAAGTCAAGCACGACATGGTGCTGGAGGCATATCGTGACTAAGACCATGCTCGCCCTGACCACGCTGGTACTCGCCGGCGCGGCACAGGCCGCAATGATTCAGGCTGTGATCAGCCCGAACGCCTTGGTAGTGCATGCCGATGGAAAAGACCGGCTGCACACCATCGCCGGAAAACCGGTCCTGTATTGCGGCCTCGACGCGTTTCTAGGCTGGTCGGCCAGGCTGGTTGGCGCATTGATCGAGCCCGGGGCCGAGGAAGGTCCAGTCGTCCAACTCGGCGGGAAGGCCGTGCCGATCGCTGTCCTCCTCGCACGCGAAGGCTGGCTGCGGCCGCCCATCCTCACCGAAGCAGCCCAAGAAGCGCTCGCGGAGCGCCGTGGCGGGTGGGGTTGCGCGCCGAAGACCGAGCCGTTTTCTCAGATGGGCCAACGAGTCGATCCCAAGATTACGGCTGGCATCGCGATGAATGAATCGGCATACCGCGGCCGCCCTTGGCCGTGGACCTTGAACGTCGCGGGGCGCGGCATGTTCTTCGCCACGCGCGAGGAAGCGTACGCGGCGGTCAACCGCCTGCTGGCCAGCCAGCGCTGCGATTTTGATGTCGGTCTTATGCAGGTGAACTGGTGCTATCACGGCAAGCGCTTCTCGTCGCCTTGGGAAGCGCTCGCACCGGCGACCAATATCCGCGTAGCGGAGGACATCCTGGCCGAAAACCTGCGGCGCAGCGGCTCCCCGATGAAGGCCGTGGCCTGGTACCACAGCGCCAATCCGGAGCGCGGCGGGCCGTACTTCGCTCGTTTCATGAACCACGTCGCCCAATTCCGATGATCAGGTCGCTTCTTCTCTCCGCGCTGGTGTTGATGGCGAGCGCTCACGCAGCGACCGACACCGAGCCGCTGGACTTCGATTACCAGGTCGTTGCGCGGGCTGCGGATCGGCCTGCCCTGATCTTCAATGACGGGCTCTCGACGTATATCCAACCGCGGCCGGGCCAAGTGGTGCAGGCTGACGGTGCCGCGCAGAACGGCCCGTACTGGGTGGTCGATGGTGTTCCCGATGTGGTGCGCTATTCGGCCAACGGCCAGGCGGTCGTGGCGCGTTGGAAGCGAGCCAACGGCTTTACGTCCGAGCCGGCCAATCCGCTGGGCGATCTGCCGCGCGCGGCGATCTCGGGCAGGCTGGCTTTGATCGGCAGCTATACGGGCTTGCCACTGGTGCGCGCGGGACGGTCGTCCCTGCCATTGGCGCAAATGGTCAAGTCTATTGCGCCTGCCGGTTGGACCGGCACGGCGCAGAAGGACATTCCGCTGACGGATGACGTCTCGATTGAGCTGCAGGGTGGCGAGAACTGGCTCCAGGCGCTCGCGCGGGTCCTCGATCGCCGCGATCTTTACGCCGAAGTGGATTTCACTCGCCGCAACATCGCACTGCGCGTTGCGCCTCCGAAGAGCTTCTCGGTGATGGGTGAAGCGTCGGCCGCGGGGACGGGTGGGCTGGTGCAAGCTTCTGCGACAGCAGCCCATATGGAGCCGGGCGGCCCAACAGAAGCCGCAGCGTCGGTGCCGGTGGCCGGAACGCCTTTGCCGGAGGGCCCGACCCTGGCATCGGCCTTCGGTGCCGTCGCAATCCGCGACAACAAGCAGGGTCGCATCGAGATTCGGCTCGAGCAGGAGCCCAGGGACCTGGTGTTGCGCGACGAGACCGATAGCAAGATCTGGACGAAGTGGGATGAGGCCCAGCGCGTGCTGTCCTTTGCCACCGTCGACCGGTTTACGGCGATAGCGGACGGAAAGTCCGTGAGTGTGCAGCGCGTGCCGGAGATTGACTACGTCTTCCCGCGAGAGAACGGCGCCGGGTTGGAAATGGCTTTCGAAAAGGACGGCACGACCTACCTGAGCTTCGCCAAATCGATGGTCAGCGTGTCGGTCTTCGGCGATGACCACCAGCGCAACGGTGAGCAAAAGGACCGCTACTACAAATTCAACGGCATTGCGGCGCGATTGACGGTGATCGCCGACGGAAACGTGGTCTACGTGGATCGCGTGCCGCAAGTGCGGTTCAAAGAGCAACCCGGGAAGGTGGCGCTGTGATGATTCGCAGGATCGGAGCGCTGATCGTCACCTCACTGCTGGCTGGGACTGCCTATGCCGACTGCCTGGACGATGCCGCCGTATTCCACGGTGTCAGCCCGCCGCTGCTGCGGAGCATCGCCATCCAAGAGTCCGGCATGAGGCCGTGGGTGACTAACCGAAATACGAACGGCTCAGAGGATATTGGGCTCTTGCAAATCAACTCGATTCACTTGCCGCGGCTGAGCAAGTACGGCATTACGCGGGCCCACCTCTTCGATGGCTGCGTGAATGCCTACGTCGGCGCCTGGATTCTGCGCGAGAACATCCAGCGCTTCGGCCCGACATGGAAGGCGGTTGGCGCATACAACGCCGCGTCGCCCGACAAGCAGTTGCGGTACGCCAACCAGATCCATGCCCGGTGGCAGGCGCTGCAACGTGCCGCATTGCGGTAGTCCATTCCGTTCATTCGAAAGCATAGCTATGCGCCAATCCAACCGAACCATCCGCATCGCCGGGGCTATTGCCTCGCTGGTCACCAGTCTGTGCGTCACGCCGGCCGCCAACGCTTCCAAGGCACCCAGCGCGCATCCAGCACAACAACTGTCGAGCGATGGGTGGCAGTCGTTGCAGCCCGAGCGCACCAGCAAGGCCGCCGGCGGGGAGGCACTGCTGGCCGCTGTGTCGCCCATGAGGACCACTGTAACAGGCAGCGCCGTGTTGGGCTCCGGTGACACCTCGCCCGCTGCGGCGGCCGTCGCGCCGGTGGCTCATGAGTTCAGACTCCTCAAAGGGGAGCCCCTCCAACAACAGCTTCAAGGCTGGGCTACCCGGGCTGGCTGGACAGTGGCATGGAACGTCCCGGACGGTTGGATCGTCCCCGGCGACAAAGCTTACGGCAGTGACTTCGAAACGGCCGTCAAGCGTGTCGTCGAAGAGCTCGCGAGCAATGGTGCGGACGTGGTCGGCGATAGCTGGCGCGGCAACCGCACGGTGATCATCAGCCAAAACGGAATAGTGCAATGAGTATGCGAAGGAAACGCTTTACGGCGGCTGCCGTGGCGGCCGCCACGTTGATGTCCGGCTGCGGCGTGATCGAAACACGCAATGTACAAACTGCGATCGGCAGTGAGGCCAACGCGCACTATGCCGATGCGCCGCGCAGCCGGCCGGTGTTCCGTGTGCATGAGGGCGCATGGCTGATGGGAGAGAAGGTTCGCGCAAGCAAGCCACAACCGGACATTTACAGCAAGCATGTGGTGTTCAAAGGCAGCATCGGCTCGCTGACCGAGGCCGCCAACTGGATCGCGCAAAGCGTCGGTGTGCGCGCCACCGTGGACGCGTCGGCGCTGCCAGTCATCCCGGCTCAAGTACAACCGGCATCCGGGCCACGACCAAGTGGGCCTATCCCGATGGGTGGGGCTCCGCGTGTGGTGGACCTGGGTGCTCCGCTGGCCGGCGGAGCCTCGGTATCGGCGAATGGCGCAAGCATGGCGCCGGCATTGCCGTTGACCCTGCGCTATGAAGGCAATTTCAAAGGATTTCTGGAGGTGCTTGAGGCGCATTTTGTCGCGTGGTCTCGCTATAACGACGGCACCGTGACGTTCTTCAGGACCGAGACGCGTACCTACATGCTTCCGAGCCTTGCGGACTCCTCATCCATGGCCGGATCGATCACCACCTCGGACAGCAGTTCCGGCGGCATGTCCGGTGCCAGCAGCAATGGCAGCGGTGCTGGCGGGACCGGCGCGGGTAGGAGCGGTCAGTCGACGAACATGTCGGTCGAGATGAAGCCCTGGGAAACACTCCAGCACACGGCAAAGGCGGTTGCCGGCGCCAGTGCTGAGGTCGTTGTTGACAAGAACTTGGGCACTTTGACGGTCACTGGCGACCCCGTACAGTGCGATCGCGTCGAGCAGTTCGTGAAGAGCCTGGCTGCCATGTATGGCAAGCAGGTTGCCATCGATGTGCAGGTCTATGAAGTCCGCGTAACGCGCGAGGACAACTACGGCCTGAACCTGTCGCTCGCTTACCAAAGCTCGAGCGGCCACACCGGCGTCTCCTTCAGCTCGCCCAGCACGCCGACTATCTCCGGCAGCGCCTCGCCCATGAACCTGGGCGCAACGATCATGAGCGGCCCCCTGGCAGGAAGCAAGGCCGTGGTCCAGGCGCTCTCCAGCCTCGGCAACGTGTCGCAGGTGGTGTCGCGCTCAGGCGTCACCCAGAACGGCAAGGTGCTCGCCCTGCAGACGGCAACCCTGCAGGACTACGTGCCGCAGTCGCAGACGACGTTGGCAGCGAATGTCGGCTCGACCAGTTCCATCCAGACAGGCACCGTGACCTATGGCTTTACCAGCGCGTTCCTGCCCAAGGTCGTCGATGGCCGGATCCTGATGAACTTCGATATGACGTTGTCGGACCTGCTTCCGCTGCAGCGGTTCAACGCAGGCGGCGACGCGAATCAGACCAGCGTGCAGCTGCGCACCATGCCGACCAATCGCTTCGCGCAGTCGGTAAGCCTCAAGCCGGGCGAATCCCTGGTGCTGACAGGCCTGCGCAATCAGAAGGCAGCGACGACCAACAACGGCGTCGGTGAGCCATGGATGGCTGCTCTTGGTGGCGGTGTCGGCGCCACCAGGGGAGACACGGTCATCGCAATCGTGATCTCGGCTCGCCTCCTGTAACACAGAGACAACACTATGCAGAAACGCGCATTGAATCTTCGTTGGGCTGCGGCTGCCTTGACCATCGCCGTTGCTTGTCTGTCGGCGACCGCCACGACCACTGCGGCTCTCGCGTCGCCCAATCCGGCTGCTGCCGCAGTTGCCTCAGTTGGGGCTGCCCACGTGACCTCGCCCCCGGCTTCCAGTCCGACGGCGAAATCGGTCACGGATCCTACCGCAGCGATCGCTGCAGCGAGTGCGACTGCAGGCACCACTGCAGGCGCTCCGGTCGAAGCCACCCAGCCGTCTCGGAACACGGATGCGCCGGAGCTGGCCACCCTGCAGTCGCAGCTCGCGCTGTGGAAGGCCCGTGCGGAGATCGCCAAGTACAAGGCGGAAGTGAAGCGCGCGGAGGACTCGATCACGGCCGCACCTGCGGGGGCGCCGCAGCCAGGCGGGGCACCTTCAATTTCGCTGACCGGTCCGATGCCGACGGGTGGGGCCAGCCCAAGGCTGTCAGATGGGACACGCCTCGTGTCGCTACGCGCCTTCGACGGCCACTACAACGCCATTCTCGATGTCGACGGGCGTACCGTGCCGGTTCAAGCCGGTGACACGCTGGATGGCGGCTGGAAGGTGGTGAGCATCGATGACGCCGGCGTGAGGCTTGCCAACGGCAAGCGCGTGCGCACGCTGAGGCCCTGAGCCATGGCCGAGATCCTGTCATTCCCCGGGCTGAAGGGCGGCTTTGCTATTGGGTTGTCCTGGCTGCACGAGGAGGCACAGCCTACCAATAGCGCCTTGCGTGCAAGCGCTCTGGAGCTTGGCCGCAATGTTCGTTGGGGCGTGGTCCATGAAAGCGCCGAAGGTGCGGTCCAAAGTGGCTTCTGCGAACCCATGGCCGGCGCGAAGCCTGCTGGGCTAAAGCCGCTCGCCGCCATCGTGGCGAGCCAGCATCGTCAGCCATGGATGGGCCTCTTTCACCTGCAAGGCAGCCGCTGCTGGTATGTGGCGGTCAGACAAGGCCATGCCGTCATTACCGGTGGAGATCAAGTCGGCACTCTGGAAGAGTTGACTGCAGTCCGCGCGCAGCATCGGGCGCTTGGCGAATGGACGGAGGTTGAGGGGACGCTGCGCGACCTGGCGGCGATGGCGCGTGCGTCGAAGGGCGTGTCGGCCATGCGGGACGTCCTGACGGGGCCATGGAAGTCGACCGCTTACGTCGCGGCGGCGATCGCGGGGACAGCCGCGCTCGCCGGGGGCGGGTGGTATTGGTATGACCAACAGCAAAAGGCGGAGCGCGAAGCCCAGCTGATGCGTCAACGCGCAATCGCCGCCGCGCAGCGTGCCAATGAGGCCGCGCAGCAACGGGTGTTGCCTTGGGTGGAAGAGGCCGCGCCGGCGGCCTTCCTTCAGGCATGCCGCCGTGCGTGGGACAACCAGGCGCTCGCTGAGGCTGGGTGGACGCTCGCCGGATGGCACTGCAAGCGAGCCACCTCGACGACCATGACGATCGAAACGAACTGGAAGCGGGATGGCGGGATCGCCGCCAATGCGCCGGGTGTGCTCACGTCGGACGGCAATCAGGCGAATGCCTCGTCAAATGTCCCGGCTGCCTTTCTGCCTTCGGCGTCGGCTGTTCATTCCGTTGCGGATGCACAGCGGTCAATGTGGACCTACGCGCACGGCAGTGGCGTGGGCTTGCAGTTGACCATGCCGCCCGCGCTGCCTCCGTCAAATGGCAATCCACCGGTTGATCCCTGGCTTTCCATGACAGCAGATATCTCGTTCGGCGCACCGCCTTGGCTCGGCACGGGCGGAGGTCTTGATGCCGTGCCTGGCTTGCGGCTCACGGAAGTCAGCTACGACGCAGCCACTCAGGCATGGAAGGGAACCGGGAAGCTATACGCACTGCGGGACGGTGCATCGCCGCCGGTAGCGGCCAATCACAACGTCGGAAAACCACGATGATCGGGACCATTTCGCGCCTGTGGCGCAATCCGAGCCGAGATCCTGCCCGTTTCACGGCAATTGCCTTGCGGGCCGAGCCGTCGGTGAAATCCGACGTGCTGACCTTGCCGCCGCCACCGGATGTGTTGGCGCCCCATATCCTCTATCCGAAGACCATTCCGGCAACCTTCGACCGCGTTGCCTGCAACATGAACCGCCTGACGGCTGAGCAAGCGGCGGCTCTGCGTCAGCGCGCGTCCGAGAGCGGACTCTATGTCGAGAATCTCGTCGAGGAGTTCGGCCTCACCAATGATGAAGTGCAGCAGGTGCTGGCGGTGCACGGTTGCGAAATCTACGTGGACGCGCGGCACTTTGGTACGCCTCGCTTCCTTACCTGGGAAGCGAAGCTGCGGCGCAGCGGTGCGGCGCCACAAGTGCGCAAGGTGTCCGCGCAGGAACTCTCGGTATTGCGGCAGCAGCGCGGTACAGGCCTGTTGCAGGATGCAGACCTGCATACGTTGAGCCTGGCGCGCCGGCTGATTGCCGATTGCGCCGTGCTGGTCGCCTCGGATATCCACATCCTGGTCCGTGAGCACCATACCGAGATCCAGGTGCGGGTCAAAGGGGACCTGCGCACGGTCGCCGCCCTGTCCATGCGCAGGGAAGAGGGGGAGCGACTGATCCGGGCAATGTACACGGGCTTGGCCACCGTGAAGGCCGCTACCTACAATCCGCTGGACGTCCAGGATGCGCAGATTGCCGGCGACGCGCTGCCCGGCACGGGCCTTTCCAGTGTGCGGATCGTCCGCGGGCCGGCCTATCCGGTGGAGAGCGGCGGTGGCTTTCTCGTGGCGCGCCTGCAATACCGGGAACATCACCAGGGAGCCAAGAAGTCCGAAGCGCTCGAGGCGGCGAAGCGATTGGACCTTCGGATGCCAGAGAGTCCGATGGGCGATTTCAAGCTCGGCGAGATGGGATACACGCCCTTACAGGTGGAACTGATCTCGCAGTTACTTCGTCGGCCCATGGGGGTGATCGTCGTGACGGGCCCAACCGGCAGCGGCAAGACGACGACGCTCTTCGAGTGCACCCGCCACCAGGCCCGTCTATTCCCCCAGAAGCGGCTGGTCACGATCGAGAACCCGACCGAGTACCCGATGGACTGGGCGATCCAGCTTGTCACGGAAAGCGAACGCTTTCCGGAGATGCTGCGCATGACACTGCGGATGGACCCGGATGCCGTACTGCTGGGCGAAATCCGTGGTGTTGAAGAGGCGATCGCAACGCTGCAGGCCGCGGCCACTGGTCACCTGGTACTGACCACCCTGCACGTGACCGATCCGTTCGAAACCTTCTTGCGGCTCGTCATGCTCGACCACGTGCGTCTGGCGATGGACGTGATCTGCAATCACAACCAGGTCATCGGTCTGATTGCGCAACGGATCGTCCCGTTGCTTTGCTCGGAATGCTGCGTGCCAATTGAAAGCGCGGCAGAACCGCTGCCGGACTACATGATGCGTGCGATGCGCTCTTGGGGGGATCTGTTTGGCGTGCGCGTTCGCGGCGCAGGGTGCGAACACTGCCATGGCGAAGGCATTGTCGGTCAGCAGGCAGTGGCAGAGGTCGTAGTGACCAACGAGGCGCTGATGCAAGACTGCATCAACGACGGGGTGTTGGCGGCGAGGCGCAACCACAGGGCGCGGCCCGGCTCCGACAAGCCGATGATCGCTCACGCCATGGACCTGGTCCTGGCCGGCCGGCTCGATCCGGTTGACGCCGAGCGAAATGTCGATGCCATTCCGATGCGGGAGCAAGTGTGAACGGATTGTCCTGGGGAATGCGGCGGCGCCTGTATCAGCAGGCATCCAGCCAGTTGGAGAATGGGCTGACTCTCGCGCAGGTTCTGGAGGATTTCCGCGAACGGCAAGCTCGGCGCGGCAGAAAGCGCGCGGCCGAGGCGGCGAACGAGGTGGGTCGCCAGGTACGCGACGGCAAGACACTGATGGCGGCAATGGGCGCAAGCCTTAGCGATCTCGAGCGCAGCGTGCTGGACGCGGGTGAGAGGGCGGGGCAATTGCCGGAAGCGATGCGGCTCGTGCTGGACGTTCGGGACCTGACGACACGCCTTCGTCAGAAGCTACAGGCGAGCTTCTTCGCGCCAACGGTGTATCTCGTGACGCTCTACGTGGTCTTGCTGCTGATCGGGGGATACATCGTCCCGCAGTTCCTCGATGTACTGCCGCTCCAAAGATGGACGGACTGGGCCTATGCGATGTACTGGATGGGGCAGTTGGCGGTGGGGTGGCCAGCGCCAGTGATTTTCGGCGGGATCGGTGCATATGCCGGCTGGAGTTGGTGGGCGCTGTCTCGATGGACGGGGCCGGGCAGGCGAGTCTGTGACCGGCACGTGTTCCCGTTCACGGCGTACCGAGAGATTACTGGCTTCACCTGGCTGATGTCCTTCGTCGCACTGTTGCGGGCGAACGTACCTGACACCGTTGCGCTGGAGGGACAGATCAGCTCGGCGTCGCCCTGGCTGGCGTCACGGCTGCGGCCGATCCGTCTTGGGCTTGCTGATGGTCTGGACCTGGCGGAGGCCATGCGTCAGGCCGGCAATGGATTCCCGTCCTTGGATCTAATCGACGAAATCGGCGCATATGCGGGCTTCGATGACTTCACCGAAAAGATCACGGTGGCCGTGCGCCAAAACGCTGAGGTCATCGAGCGGCAGTTGCTCGCCAAAGGGATGGTCATGTCCGCGATCTTCACCGGGTTGATGTTCCTGGCCTTCGTGGTGCTGCAGCTCGGCTCCAACTCTCTCTCATCGATCCTCACGTCCTCGATGGGACAGTTCTAACAAACGGCTTATTTCAAACTCAAAAAGGGGTATCGAATGGATGGAATTCTCGGGCGCATCGTCGCCATTGTCTTGGGCCTGCTCGCACTGGTTGGCATTGCCTACGCGGGTTACAACGGCTTTCAGACCCATAAAGCCGGTGTAGTCGCGACCAACCTCACGCAGCTGATTACGAACGCTCGTGCCGGATTCTCGCAAGGGAACAACGGGTATACCAACTTCACGACGGCGAACATCGCGGCCATGGTTACTGGCGGCATGTTTCCGACGGACATGGTGCGCGGTACGACGCTGGTCGATCCGTGGGGCAATGCAGTGACGCTTTCGTCCGCCAACAATGGCTCGCAGGGCGTGATCACCTTCGGCGGCGGCAACGCACAGACCGCAAAGCAATGCGTAAGCGCAGCCGTGGGTCTCAAGGACTATGTGACGCTGACAGTCGGCTCGACGACGTTCAACCAGGCCAACCTTCCCGACCAGGCGACCGCCGGCGCGGCCTGTAGCGCCACGGCGACCTTCGCTCTGACATTCCAGTGAGTAAGGCGAGCGTGCGGCTACAGCGACCGCTTCTGCATCGGTATCACATCCACGATGGAAGGCAACGTAATCGAGCATGGCACTTTAGGGGTATGACGTGGATGGGATTCTTGGTCGGATCATCGCGATTGTTCTGGGCCAGTTGGCACTCATTGGTAGTTTCCTACGCGGGGTACAACCGCATCCAGAGCCACAAGGCCGGGGCAGTGGCAACCAACATTGCACAGCTGAGCACGATTGCCCGCGCAGGGTTCTCGCAGGGCTACGACGGCTCCACCGAACTTCACGACGGCGATCGTTCCGTCGATGATTACCGGCGGGTGTTCCCGACGGACATGGTTCGCAGCACCACGCTGCTCGATTCCTGGGGCATGCCATGACGCTGTCTTCTGCCAACGGTGGCTCGCAAGGGGTAATTCAGTTTGGTGAAGGCGGCGGTCGGACCGCAAAGCAGGGCGTGAGCGCGGCCCTGCTTCTCAAGGACTGCCGCCTTTACGCTCACCTTCCAGTGAGGTCGAGGGCCCGTGCTGGTTCCTCAGGAGAAATGTCATGGGTTACCTGATCATGCCCATCGCCACGGTCCTGTTTTGTCTTGGATTCGTGGCGCAGCTCGCGCAGTTGTCGCAAGCGGCGCCCGGTGCCGGTGTGCCCGGTCGCATGGAATCGGTGGCAACCATCACCGCACAGCAGGCGCAGGCCTACGGCGCAGCCTGCGTAGCTACGGCCGGCGCGACGCCCGGCCTGGTCGGAGCAAGTGTCACGCCGGTGCTGCCGGCGGGCATGGTGACTCCTGCCGGCGCGGGCTGCATGGCCGTGGCCAACCCAGCTGGGGGGCGGGACGTGTACGGCTATGTGCGCGTGTCCTCAGGGGCGGGCGCGTCGCTGCTCGGCACCACCCAAGGCAGCCTGGCGTGGTTCCGCGTCCGAAGTCAGGGCACGGGCGTCAATCTTGCAACCGGCATGGCGTACAGCGTGCCGGCGAACATTCCCGTTGGGGCGCTGGTCCACTGGGTCCAGCTGAACACCTGAGAAACGCATGGAAGCGATACTCGGATATCTCATCGCGCTGATGCTCTCGATGCTGAGCCTTGCCGGCTTCGCGACGTGGGCGAAAGCCGGCGTCACGAACGTGCAGACCGCAGCCGCGGCGAGCCAGATGCTGGTTTTCGATAAGGCCGCCCTGCAGTTCGTGCAGGACGAAGCCGCAACGCTGGTCGCCCAGGCCACGGCGAGTGTGCCGGTGTCGGTCACGCCGGCGATGCTAGTCAATGGTGGCTATCTGCCCGCTGGTTTCTCAGTGACGAACGTGTTCGGGCAGACGTGGTTGCTCCAGGTCATGCAGCCAACGCCAAACAACCTGCAGGCGCTTGTCACATCGCAGGGCGGCCGTGCCATCACAGACACGCGCCAGCTGGTGCAGATCGCTGCGCAAGCCGGTGCGCAGGGCGGCTTCGTACCATACGCAGGGCAGAACGGAGACCCGACGATGGTGCCAACCAGGGCCTATGGGGCGTACGGCGCGTGGCAGGTGCCGCTGGCGAACTACACCAACCCGGGGAGTGGCCGGCTGGCTTCGTTGTTGGCCTTCACCGGAGCGCAGGCCAATAACGGGTATCTGTACCGGGTCCAGGTACCGGGGCATCCCGAGCTGAACCAGATGCAGACATCGCTCGACCTGGGCGGCAATGACGTCAACAACGCAAGGCGGGTGTCGGCAAACACATCCCTCACAAGCAACGGTGAGACATACCTGACCAGCACCGGAAGCCCAGGCAGCGCATGCGGTGTCGACAAATCGATCCGGACGAGCACAACGGGAACGGGGCTCGTGATTTGCTTCGGCGGCATTTGGCAGCCGATCGGCACGGCCGTCACGAATGTGACCGACGGTACGTGGTGCGGAAACAATGGCCAGCTTGCCACGAGCGGTACAAACGTCGGCTACATCTGCAAAGGGAACCGGTATGTCGCGTTGACCAACGGGTTGGGGAACTTGTCGATCACGCGGAAATTCGAGAACGTATCGGATGGAATGACGTTCTCTAAGGACAACTGCCCTGGCGGCACCGCTTGGGCGATGTACACACCAAGGCAGGAAATGGTGAATATCACTGGAACCGTAATGCCGCCCATTCAAGGAACGTACTTCTCAGTGAACGACTATGGCACCTACTGGTACGCGCAGGCAAGCGCCATGTCGCCAGCGGCTTGGTATAGCGGCAACGATACCGGGGCTCTTGGAGGGCAACTGCTGGGCACCGTCACGACAGGCTGCATGTACTAGAAGCAAGATCGATCTATGAAGCGCATTCTTTTGGCGAGCGTTCTCGCTGCCGAATTCTCAACAGCGGCCGCACAGTTGTACACGTTTCCGGCGTCACCAATGACAGTGGCAGACTGTCCTGCCGGGAAGATCTGGCTCGTCCAGAATGGTCTGGCCACTTGCGGCGCTCCGGCACCGCCCCCGCCGCCACCACCTCCAC